>NZ_AOMD01000025.1 GCF_000336915.1 Halococcus saccharolyticus DSM 5350
TTTCGATGGAACGCAGAGGTAGTAGGCGGGATCGTCTGGCCACGCCGGTTCGTCGAAAATTTGGGCGAAGTGGCCGTCCCAGTCGGTCGGGAGGACGAGGGTGTGGTGGGCGAGCGGTTCGACATCACCCTCGACACCGAGATAGAGGAGAAAGGCGGAGGGCGCGAGCGTGCGATCGTCCCAGTAGTCCTCCGAATACTGGCGCTCGTGTTCAGGCAGGAGCTCCTGCTCGGTGTGGGCGTAGTCGGCGTCGCTGACGACCGCATTTGGGCTGTGGGTTCCCGCCACCGTGTCGACGAGGAACCTCTCGCGTCGCCTCGTGATCTCGGTGACTTCTGCGCCGGTCTCGAAGGTGACACCGAGTTCCCGGGCGAGGTCGGCGATCCCATCGACGACGCCGCCGAACCCGCCCTCAGGGTAGTACACGCCGAGATTGAAATCCACGTGGCTCATCATGGTGTAGAGCGCGGGCGTGTTCTTCGGTGAGCCACCCAGGAAGACGAGGGTGTACTGCATGATCTGCTGGAGCTTCGGGTGCTCGAAATAGTTCGAGACATGGTCGTCCATCGACCGGAGCAGGTTCAGCCCGACCGGCGCGGACCGGAACACCTCGCTGTCGACCCAGTCCCGCAGGCGGGGGCGGTCGGTATAGACGAACCGCTCCATCGCGGCCTCGTAGGTCGACTCACTCTGATCGAGATACGCGTCGAAGGCTTCGGCCGCGCCGTCCTCGTAGGATTCGAACGTCGCCCGGACCTGGTCGCGGTCGGGCGTGAGATCCACCCGGTCGCCGTCCTTGAAGAACACCCGGTAGTGGGGATCGAGGCGGGAGAGTCCGTAGTAGTCGGTCGGCTGCCTCTCGAAGTGGCCGAAAAAGCGCTCGAAAACGTCGGGCATCAGGTACCACGACGGCCCCATGTCGAACCGGAACCCCTCGGTCTCGAACTGCGAGGCGCGCCCGCCGACCTGATCGTTTTTCTCCAGAAGGGTGACGTCGGCCCCTGCATCGGCGAGGTAACACGCCGCCGACAGTCCGCCGAAGCCACCGCCGACCACGGCGATCGACCGCCCAGCGAGCGGATCGTCCGACCCCACTCCTGCCGCACGCGTTCCGCCCGAGAGCGAATCCATGTGCTCGTTCCCACGGCCGCGGCGCATAAAAATCGACGGACCCGCCGGTGTCGGGAACTATCCCCGAGCCCTCCTCCGAAGCGGTTCGGAGACCTCCGAGGCGGGCAGCCGACGGCTCGACCGCCGTTACCGTCAAGGAGCACGCCCGCGCGCCGGCCCCGCATCCGACCCAGCTCGGATTTCACGGCCAGTTCTACCGTGACGGCGAGCCGACGCGCTCGATGGCGTGATCGGGAGCGAGGGTCGCCCCCGATCCATCGGAATGAGAGAGCAACGACCGACGATCGCGGGTCGGCAACCGGCGGCATCGGCCGCCGGGACGGAAACGGGTATCGGGTTGCCGATGCTGTCGTGTGTATGGACGGGACCACCGCACTCGTCACCGGCGTCAGTCGCGGGATCGGCGCGGCACTCGCGCGGCGCTTCGTCGCCGAGGGCGCACACGTCGTCGGCTGTGCGCGCGATGCCGACGCGCTCGAAACGCTCGCTGAGGAGATACGGGCGGACAGCGGCGGCACGGACGACGCGGGCGGAATCACCGTCCAGCGCGCGGACGTCCGCGACGAGTACGACGTCGAACGCCTCGCGGAGACCGCCGCCAGAGCGGGCGGGAACGACGGGATCGATCTCGTAGTGGCGAATGCGGGCATCTATCACGGTTCGGCGGGTGAAACACCGCTCAACGAGGAGAGTTATGCTGCGGTCGACGAGCACCTCCGGACGAACGCCCGTGGCGTCTTTGCCACGATCCGGGAATCGCTGCCCCACCTCGCGGCCAACGCCCGCGTCCTCGTGCCCTCGGGAGCGGTCGCCCGGGAAGCACAGTCCGGCATGGGATCGTACGCCGTCTCGAAAGCCGCGGCAGAGGCGCTCGCTCGCGGGTTCGCGGCCGAAACCGACCAGCCTGTGGGCGTCGTCGATCCCGGTCAGGTCGCGACCGATCTCGCCGGTGACGGCGGACGCGATCCCGAGGAGATCGCCGAGATGTTCGTCTGGGCGGCGAACGATGTCGAACCGGACGACCTCGACGGCGAGATTCTCGACCTCCGGGCGTGGCGGCAAGCGACTCGCTGAGATCGTCCCCCCGACCGCGACCGGACATCACTCGATGGCCTTATTAACTCCTGGACCTGTGTTGCTAACCGAATGGGTATCACCGAGGAGGTTGGGGTCGTCAATCGTGGATCGATTCCGTGGCTCGGCATTGCCGGCACGGGCGCGCTCGTGTGCCTCTCGGTCGTTGGGGCGACGGCGGGCCTCTGGAAAGTGCTCGTCGTCGGCTGGGTCGCGTTCGTCGCGATGGCCGGCGGGGCAGTCGTGGGATCACGCTCGGCGACCGCCGACACCCACGCTGTGCGATTGGTCTGGGGGTACGGCCTCGCGAGCGGCGCGATGGTCACGAGTGCCGCCGTCTTCCTCGTTCCACAGGCGATCGGGTACGACCCGAAGATCGGAGGGTTCGGGATCGCAGCCGGGCTGCTCGCGGGCTACGCCGGCCACACCATCGGCCATCGGTTCGCCCACCGCGATCTCCCCATAGAAACCACGACCGCCCAGCTCACTGCGCATTCGCTCACGGCCGGGATCGTCATCGGGACCGTCTACACGCTGCTGCCCGATCTCGGACTCCTGCTCGGACTGGGGATCGTTTCTCACAAGGGGCCCGCGGGCTACGCCGCCGCACGGCGGCTCCGACGGCACGACATGCCGGTCGGGATGGTCGTGCTCCCGGCAGCCGGGGTGGGGGTCGCGGCGCTTCTCGCAGGCCTTCTCGAACCGCCGTCGTCGATGGCGGTTTCGGCCGCAGTCTTCGGGTTCGCTGCCGGACTCTTCCTCCATGTCGCGATGGATTTCTTACCGGAGTGTGAGGTCGGCGGCGAGGTCGGTGAAGTGGCGGCGCTCACCGGCGACGACCACGCGCTGCTCGATCGGCTCCGGGTTCACGCGGTGGCGAGCACCGCGGTCGGCGCGGGAGCGGTGTTTCTCGCGTGGCTAGCCCTCGCCGCCTGACGCGTCACGCCAGCCACCACTCGATCCCGGGCCGGTTCCGAACACGTGTCGAGTGACCGATGAAAGGTAAGCGTTTTGCTACTCAATACCATACCATCTCGTATGGGTGTTATCGCCGAGTTCAGCCTCGCGCCGGGAAAGCTCTCGTTCGCGACGGCGCTCTCGGCCGCACCGTCGGTCGAATTCGAGATCGAACGCGAGTACGGAACGCGATCCGCGACGCCGATCGCGTTCTGCTGGGCGCGCGGCGGGGACCTCGAAGCGTTCGAGCATGGACTCGAACGCGACGAGACCCTGACCGACATCCGACGGTTGAGCAAATCGGACGATCAGCGGCTCTATCGCGTGCAGTTGACCGGCGAAGCCTCCGTCGTGACCTACGACCTGTGGATCGATCTCGGGGCAGCACGGCTCGAAATGCGCTACGCAGACGGGCGATGGCACACCCGAATGCGGTTTCCAGATCGTGAGGCACTGAGCACGTTCAGTAGTTCCTGTGACGAGCACGGACTCGATTTCCGACTCGCTCGACTGTACAACACCGATCCCACCGACGGACCACCGCGGGATCAGCTCACGTCTTGCCAGCGCGAAACCCTCCAGTTGGCCCACGAACGCGGCTACTTCGACATCCCACGTCAGGCTACTCTCGGCGACCTCGCCGACGATCTCGACGTCTCGAACCAGGCCGTTTCCGAACGACTCCGTCGCGGCTGTGCGCGGATCGTCGGCGATCTGTTCGGCTAGAGGTGCTCGATATGTCATCGCGAACCGTTTAGCCGAGCGAGTGTCTCCCGGCGGTCGAGAGATCGTCTTTCGGGGCAGGTTCCGTTGCGTGGCATCGCATACTCGACCGCCCCGCCGTTTTCGTCCCCCGTCGAGCCGCCGGAAGCGGTCGAGGTGACAGCCACTCAACCAGCGAACCACATGCTCTTGTTTCCGGCGTGTGTACCCGGAAGTGATGGTTTCGGATGGTGATTCCGCCCCTGACTTCACCGCAAAGCTCGCCGGCGACGAGCCGGAGGAATTCACGCTCTCGGAACAGTTCGGCGAGGCTCCGCTCGTCCTCGCCTTCTTCCCCGGTGCGTTCACGCCGCCGTGTACCAACGAGATGGTGGCGTTTCAGGACGATCTCGACGCCCTTCGCGAAACCGGGGCGACCCTCTACGGTATCAGCGCCGACTCGCCGTTCTCCCAGGCCGCGTTCCAAGACGAGCACGGCCTCGAGTTCGATCTCGTGAGCGACATGGATCGTGCAGCCATCGAGGCCTACGACGTGAGCCTCGACATCGACGATCTCGGACTTCAGGGCGTGGCCGAGCGCGCAGTCTTCGTCATCGACGGCGACGGGACGGTTACGTATTCGTGGGTCGCTGACGATCCGACCAACGAACCCGACTACGACGCGGTCTACGAGGCCGCTGAGGCCGCGGCGTAAACTCGTACGAATCCCGGACCGCAAGTCGCCGTTTTTCGAACCCACCGCAGAGCTACAGCTCGATCTTCGTTTCGGGGTTTTCGAGCGACCAGAGCACCTCGGGGAGGAACGCATCGAGGTTGTCGATCACGCGGCGGTCACTCACGTCGAGACCCTCGCAGTGTTCTTCGGCCTCGTCGCGCACCGTCACGCGAATTTCTCCGTTCTCGTAGTGGACTTCGAGCGGGAACACCGAACACCGCGCGGGTTTCCAGTCGTGTTCGGCGTGAAGCGCACACAGGCCGTCCTCGCCGAGGAAGTAACACGCCGCGCCGTCGTCGCCAACGTGATCGTCTCTGTCCTTGGCCTCGCGGCGGACGAACTGCTGGCCGTGGGCGGTCGTGGTGGCGTCATTCAGGTTCGCGCGCGCGGCGAGGCCGAGGAGGTCGTGATCGTAGAGCAACACACCGTGCTGGCAGCACCACGTACACGAGTCGACGCACTCGAAGGTGAGGTCGGGGTCGAACGCCACGACCGCCTCACAGCCGGGGTGGACCTCGACGCGGCGTGGCTCGTTCACGCCCGCTCTGGGCGCTGCGGCGGACAAAGCCTTTCGGTCGGCGTCACGCCGGTCGTTCGCGTCCGTTTCGTCGAAGACCGAATCTTCGACGGCGGCGGTAGCAAGCCGGGCAAGCCATCGCCGGCAACCGAATCTTGAAGCCTGGGCGCGAACACGTCTCTCGGGATGGAACACATTACCGTGGGCGACACGACGGTGCCCGCACTCGGCTTCGGCACGTCGGGGATGGACACCGACGACGAGCGCTACCGGGCCGTTTCGGCCGCGCTTGAGGCGGGTTACCGCCACATCGACACCGCACAGATGTACGACAGCGAGTCCGCGGTCGGCGACGCGATCCACGATGCGGACGTCGACCGCGAAGAGGTGTTCGTCACCACGAAGCTGTTGGGCGAGAATCGCGCCCACGACGCAGTGATCGAGTCGACTCACGACAGCCTCGATCGACTCGACACCGAGTTCGTCGATCTCCTCCTGATCCACTCGCCCGATCAGGAGCCCTCACACGAGGAGACCCTCAACGCGATGAACGAACTGGTCGATGAGGGGGCGGTGGAGAACGTCGGCATCTCGAATTTCTCGGTGGAGGAAACTCGCACGGCGATCGAGCACTCCGACGCGCCGATCCTCACGAACCAAGTGGAGTACAACGTCCACGAGCGCCGGGACGACCTCCTCTCGTTCTGTCTCGATCACGACGTCATGCTCACCGCGTACAGCCCGCTCGGGGTCGGCGATTGCCTCAACGACGAGGTTGTGAGGAGGATCGCCGACGACCACGACAGAACGCCCGCCCAGGTCGTGATCCGGTGGCTGCTCCAACAGCCGCTGGTGTCGCCGATCCCAATGTCGTCGAACCCCGACCACGTCTGGGCGAACGCCGACGTGTTCGACTTTGAGCTAACCGACGACGAGATGCGCGACCTGTTCGCCGTCGGCGGGGATCTCGACGACGATCTCGCATCGAAACTCGGACTGTAGCCGATTCGTGACGGCGAGCGGTTCTCAGCTGTACCCACGCCAGCGGTGGCCGCACTCGGTACACTTGAAGAACCGCGTCGGCGGCTCGTCGGCCGATCCGGTCTGCTTGATGGTGTACCACGCCCGATCGTTGCCACACTCGTCGCAGGCGACCTCGGCGGTGGGTTTGCCCTCGTCGGCGGCGTCCTCGCTGGTTTCGATCACGTCGTCGGTGGTCTGGGATTCGGTGCTCACGAACGCCGCCGCGCGGTCACCGTCCTTCGGGACGCGTTCGCCACAGTCCGCACACACCATCTCGTCGCCGTCTGCGTGCATCATCGATCCGCACTCGTCGCAGAACTGCATGCGGAGGCCCACGGGGGCGACCGTGAAAAGCACCCGCCCAGCGTAATCGTTCTCGCCGTCGACGTCCGGAGGACGATGGCGTCGAGCGCCTCAGCCGTAGCCGGCGAGGACGGCGTTCACGGCCGCTCCGGTGAGGAGGATGAACATGCTCGCGTACACCCAGATCAGCACCGAGAGCACGACCCCGAGCACCTCGTAGGCCTCCTGGGTGATCGCGTAGGTGGCGTAGAGCTGAAAGCTGACGTGAAACAGCGCCCAGCCGACCGCGGCCACCACCGCTCCGGGGAGCACGTCGTGGGGCGTCACCTCGACGTTGGGAAAGACGTAGTACAGTGGGAAGAACACGACCGCCAGCACGACCACGAACAGCAGCGGGTTGGCGAGCCGGGCGAGCGGTCCCAGCGGCACCACCGCGACGACCGTCCCGACGATCACCGACGCAGCGAGTCCGGCGGTCACTGCGAGTACGGCCACGACGCCGTCGCCGAACTGTCGTCCGAGTGAATCGTGGGTCGGAGCGTCGTAGATCGTCGCGAAGGCGATATCGATCCCACGGAAGATCCTGAACAGGCTCCAGACCAGCGCACCAGCACCCAACACGACCAGCCCAGTGCGATCCGCCGCACCCGTAATGGCGTTCGCGAGCAGCGCCCGCGCTCGTGGCGTGAGATACGGCTGTGTCAGTTCGACGATGTAGCCGACGCCGGCCTCGCCGCCGACCGCCGAAACCACGACGAGCGAGAGCAGGGACACTGGGACGAGGGCGACGAACACGTGGTATGCGAGACTCCCGGCGAGAAAGGGTACGTAGTTCCCGGTCACGTGACGAACGATCCGACGAACAGTCACGGCTGCGGCGGCGAGTCGTTCGTTCATGATCGACGTTCCGACAACGAGCCGTCACACCGAACGATAGCGGTTCTCGGACCGGGCACGGTACACCCGCGTACGATGGGCGCGAGGATATACTGTGGGCCGGCACGTCACGGGGTGGGTGATCGAATCGGTGTTCCGGGAGTCAATTCGGAGAGTGAGGATCGGAGGGGACCGATTCGGGGGAGTGAAGATCGGCGGAGACCGTTTCGAGACCGTCAGTCGTCGACGCGGGCGTGAGCGTGGGTGTACACGAACTCCCGGAGGAGTTTCGCCCCGAGTGCGGCCGTCTGGCCGTCGTCGCGGTCGTTCACCTCGACGAGATCGAATCCGACAGTCGAGGGCGCGACCGATCGGACGACGGCCCGGAGCTCGCGCGGTTCGAGCCCGAACGGCTCCATCGTGCCGGTGCCCGGTGCGAACCCGGGATCGGCGGCGTCGATGTCGACGCTACAGTAGACGGTAGATTCGTCGTCGAAGTCGGGCTCCCAATCAGCCACGTCGCCGGGCGGGACCACAGTGACGTCGTCGCGTTCGGCGCGCTCGTACTCGGCTTCGCTGCCGGCGCGTGCGCCGAGGACGACGGCACGATCGGCGACATCGAGCACGTGGCGCGTGACGGTGGCGTGACTGTACTCGTCGCCCGCGTACGACTCCCGGAGATCGAGGTGAGCGTCGAGACAGACGAGCACGTCGGGATCGGTCGCGCGCACACCCGCGGCAGTCACCGTGTGTTCGCCACCCACGAGCAGCGGGACGGCTCCGTCGTCGACGGCATCGCCGAGCATTCCCGCGAGGAAATCGAGATACTCCGTGACGTCCTCGAACGGATCGAGATTGCCGGCGTCGTGGACGCCGAGTTCGGAAAACCGGCTCCCGGTCCGGTTGTCGTAGTCGTCGAACGTTTTCGCAAAGTGGCGCACCCGGCGGGGGCCGAAGCGTGCGCCGGGCTGGAACGTCGTCGAGCGATCGAGCGGCGCGCCGACGAGAACGTAGTCGGCGTCGCCTCGCTCGGCGCTCGCGTCGGGGAACACCTCAGACGATCTTGCGCTGCTCGTCCATCTCGAGGTACTCGATCTCGTCGTCGGGCGCGAGGTCGGCGTCACCGGTCTTGATCGTGAACGTCTCGTAGGTGTCGAGCGCCATCACCTGGGCGACGTCGTCGGACTCGACGCTCACGACCTGGCCCTGCTTTCGCTGGATGATCGGGACCCACACCTTCGCGTCCACAGGCTGGGTGAAGTTGCGTTTGTTCTCGTCGAAGACGCCCTTGCCTTCGACACGGGCTTTCGCGCTGCCGTGTTTGCCCGGTTTTGCCGTGCTGTACGCCGTGATCTTGCACGGCGCGTCGTCGATCATCACGTAGCTCCCTTCGCCGAGATCTCGCACCTGCGTCTGCTCTCTGGCCATGCCCGTGATTGCTAACCCGGCAGTATAAACGGTTTGGAAGCAGCCCTATCGTTCCCGGCAGCCGTTACTCGGCCGTGTGTGCTTCGATCACCCGATCGATCCGGTCGAGGCCCTCGTCGAGTTCGTCGGTCGGGAGCCCGAACCCGATCCGGAACCGGTCGTCGAACCCGAAGACGTCGCCCGGTGCGAGCACCACGCTCTCCGCTTCGACAACCGTTCGACAGAACTCACGGGCGTCCCGAAACCCGTCAGGAATCGTCAGAAACCCGTTGACGCCGACGGGATCATGCCAGTCGAGTCCGTGGTCGTCGACGAACTCCTGGACGATCTCGTGGTTCCGGCGGGCGTGCTCGCGGTTCTCGTCGAGGATCGCGTCCTCCCGCTCACCGAGCGCCTGACGAGCGATATGCTGGCCGAAGATCGATGGCGAGATCGTGGTGTAGTCCTTCCAGCGCCGTGCCGCGTCGGCGATCTCGGGTGGGCCACACAGCCAGCCGAATCGGAGGCCGGCGAGGCCGTAAGCTTTCGTGAGGCTCGTCGTGGAAATCCCCCACTCGCCGAGGCTCGCCACCGGCGGGAGGGGATCGTCGGCGAGTAACCGGTACACCTCGTCGCAGAGCAGGTAGGCGTCGTTGTCGGCGGCGAGATCGTAGAGGGCCTCGATCCGATCCCACGAGTGGTATCGCCCGGTGGGGTTGTTCGGGTTGTTACAGACAACGAGTTGCGTGTTGGGTTCGATCGCGTCGGCGACTTGCTCCACGTCGAGTCGCCAGTCCGGCGGCGAGAGCTCGACCCGGGTGACGTCCGTGATCGCCTCGGGGAGCGCATAGAGGGACTGGTAGGTTGGAGTCACGACCACTGCGTGATCGCCGGGATCGAGCGTTGCGAGGACAGCGAGAAGGTTGGCCTCCTGCGTGCCACACGTGAAGAGGAGGTCGTCGGCCGAGCGGTCGTAGCGGTCGGCGACCCGTGCGCGAAAGTCGGGATCGCCGTCGGTGGGAATCACGTAGCCGAGATCGCCGGGATCGGTGTCGAACCGCGCGGAATCGAGGCTCCGGATGCCGCTTTCGGCGAGCATGATGTCGGCGTCGTGTTCGTGTTCGTCGAACCAGCGTTCGAGCGCGAACGATTCGATCTCCATATGGCGATGTCGACGAGCAGCGGCAAAAATTCGAGGGATAGCGGCGTTCCGTGCGAGGGGGGGGGATCGCCACGAGTGCGTGTCGAGAGGGGGTTAGTGTTTTTAATCCCGGGTGGCGTACCGAGCCGCATGAGATGTGTGATCGTCGGGTACGGTCGCGTCGGGATCCGGACCGCACAGATCCTCGCCGAAGAGGGGCATAGCGTGCTCGTGATCGACAACGATCCGGCGAAGATCGAGCGCGCCCGCGAAACGGGCTTTGCGGTCATCGAGGGCGACGGCGCGGCGGACGAGGTACTCGCCGAGGCCGATCTCGACACTGCCGACGCGGTCGGGGGACTCACGGGTGATCCAGAGACCAACTTCGCGGTGTGTACGACCGCGAACGACCACGGCTGTCGCACGGTGTTGCGGATCAGCGAGGAGTTCAGCGAGGAGGTCTACCAGCAGTACAGCGAGGGCGTCGACGAGATCGTCTACCCCGAACAGCTGGGAGCCGCAGGAGCGAAGACCGCACTCCTCGGCGGCGATTTCAACGTTCTCGCCGACGTTACCGAGAAGCTGGCGGCGACCACGCTCACCGTGCCCGAGGGATCGCCGGCGATCGGCGAACGCGTCGTCAGTCTCGACGTGCCCGAGGGCGCGCGGATCTACGCCCACGGCCGGGCGGGCGAAGCGATGGAGATCCCGCTGCCGCGCACCGCGATCGAGGCCGGCGACCAGCTCGCGGTGGTCGCCGAACCGGACGCCGTAGCCGTCGTTCGCGACCAGCTCCACGGGGACGCAGGCGACGCCTGACGGATCGATCGGCGGCGATATCGAAAGAGCACGAGGAGGGGGAGGGCGTCGCAGCGGGAACCGTTGCCGGGCGCGCGAGTGGGAGGATGGGGGAATTCGAGGCCGTCGGCGCGCCCGGATCGGTCGACGATCGGTCGGTACTTAAATCTGCGTCAGACACACGCGTGACAAACGCTGGGTCGGGGTCGTGACGATTTCGTCCACCGCCAAGACTCTCGCTCAGGCGTCGTACTGATCCAGCTGCGTGCGGGTCGACTGGCCGGTGAGTTCGTCGAAGTCAATACCGTCGGCGAGCGCAGTCTCCTTCTTGACGCGGTAGTTACCGCCGTCGGTGACGTAGCAGTCGCCCGGATGGAAGAAGTACCACGCCTCGCGGTCGAAGCGGACACCGATCCGGGGTTTCGCGCCGAAGTTTTGGGCGAAGTAGACCAGCGCTTCGACCTCCTCGCCGGTGAGATAGATCGGGTCGCCCGCGCTGGATTTCGCCTCGATCGCGTAGAAATCGCCGTCGTTACCGGCGAGCACGTCGGGGAGCTCGCGGTCGGTCGCGCTACCGCTCGCCGGCGCGCGCATCACTGCGAACCCGGCATCGTCGAGCTCGTTGACGAGTTCGCGCTCCCGACGGTCGCCCTTGGCGTTGCTCACGTTCCGTGATCCCAGCTTCCCATGTACTCCGTCTGTTCGTCGGAGAGGTCGTCGATCCCGAGCCCCTCGGCGTCGAGTTTGATCTCGGCGACCTCGCGGTCGAGATCGTCGGGCACGTCGTGGACGCCCGGTTCGTACGCTGTCCCGCTGAGTTCGCGAACGCACACTGCTTGGACACCGAAGCTCTGGTCCATCACCTCGACCGGGTGGCCGAGCGCGACGGGTGCGGCGAGGTTGACGAGTCGACCCTCGGCGAGCACGTTCAGCCGTTTTCCACTACTGAGTTCGTACTCCTGCACTCCGGGCCGGACTTCGCGGGTGCTCGCCGCGAGATCCGAGAGTCCGTCGAGATCGATCTCGACGTCGAAATGGCCTGCGTTCGCGAGCAGCGTGCCGTCGTCCATCCGCTCGAAATGCTCGGCGGTGATCACGTCGCGGTTGCCGGTCGTGGTGACGAACACGTCGCCTTTCGCCGCAGCCTCGGCCATCGGAAGGACCTCGTAGCCCTCCATGTGAGCCTCCAGCGCGCGCCGGGGATCGACTTCGGTCACGACGACGTGGGCGTTCTGGCCCGCGGCCTTCTTCGCGACGCCCTTCCCACAGTAGCCATACCCTGCGACGACGATCGTCTTCCCCGCAAAGGAGAGATTCGTGGTCATCGCGATCGCCGAGAGCGCGGACTCCCCCGTACCATGGACGTTGTCGAACAGCCGCTTCATCGGCGTGTCGTTCACCGCGAACACGGGGTATTCCAATGCACCGTCGTCGTCCATCGCACGGAGTCGGTGGACGCCCGTCGTCGTCTCCTCGCAGCCGCCGAGGATCGAGTCGATCAGTTCGGGGTGGTCGTCGTGGATCGCGGCGACCATGTCCATCCCGTCGTCGACGGTGATGGTCGGCTCGTGGCCGATCACGGCCTCGATCGCGGCGTAGTAGGCCTCGTCGTCGACGCCGCGTTCGGCGTAGGAGGTGATCGAGTCGTGGGCATCGAGCGCCCTACTCACGTCGTCGTGGGTCGAGAGTGGGTTACAGCCCGTGATCGCGACCTCTGCGCCGGCGGCAGCGAGCGTTTCGGTCAGGACGGCAGTGGTGGCCTCGACGTGCATCGCCATCCCGATCCGCTCGCCCGCGAGGGGCTGATCGGTCTCGAACTCCTCGCGGAGCGCACGCATGATCGGCATGTGCTCGCGCGCCCAGTCGATCTTCTGGCGGCCCGACTCGCGGGCGCTCTCGGGATCGTCGATACGGTCGGTGATCGGCGCGGCGTTGGTCATGGGTGAATCGAGAGCCAGCGCGCTCAAAACGCTACCGGACCCCAGCCGACGTCGCGGGGACCGATCTTTTTCTCCTCGGCCGTCGAACGGATGGTGCGGAAGTCAGATGAGAACATATGGCTGAAGAAGGTGATCGACTGCTGAACGTCATCGGGGGCGCGCTCGTCGTTGCACTCGTGGTGGTGATAGCCGTCGCTGTCGTCGTGGCGGTGAACGTCCCGGCGAATCGGGTCGACGCTCCGGACGCCGAGTGGTCGATCAGCCAGGTCAACGAGACACACGTCCGGATCGCACACGACAGCGGCGAGTCGGTCGCGGGATCGGCGCTCGTCGTGACCGTCGATGGGTACAGCCGTCACCCCGCGTGGGACGATCGAGTGACGACGGGCGATGCGGTCGCGGTCGAGGCGTCTCGTGGACAGGTAGTGCGGCTCTACTGGGACGGCGGCCGCACCGACCACCTCCAGCTCGCGAGCCGACAGGGCGCGGAGACGGAGACGGCGACGGCGTGATAGGCACGGCGCTCCGAGAGCGATCGCCGGCTGTGCCGGCCGAGTCCGTCAGGGCTTTACTCGGACGGTCGTTGGTTTCCTTCACTGAACGGCTCGGTGAATACGATGACAGGTGATCCACGCAACACTGACGTGCACCAGGCGTCCCGCCGCCGATTCCTCGGAGCGGCCGCTGCCGGCGCGCTCGCGGGCGTCGGCGGTCTCGGCAGCGCCGCGGCCCAGTCCGAGCCAGAAATCATCCGGCTCGGCGGCGAAATCGCTGGCTGGCAGGGCCGTGCGCCCGACACGATCGCGGGCGAGACCAACCCCACGCTGGACCTCGAACCGGGAACCGACTACCGCGTGGTCTGGGAGAATTTGGATGGGATGGGCCACAACGTCGCGCTGCTCGACGGCGACGGCGCGACGCTCGAACGCACCGAGGTGATGAGCGAGGAGGGCACGACTCAGTCCCTTACGTTCACCGCGCGCGAGGCGATGGCCGAGTACATCTGCGAGCCGCACAGCGGAACGATGCGCGGAGCGCTCGCTGTCGGTGAAGGTTCAGCATCCGAAACCACTACGACGACCGAATCTCCCGGAGACGAGGCTGGATCCGCCGGAAGTGCGGGCGGCCCCGTCCCGCAGGGGCCGACCATCGCGCTCGAAACCGTCGCCGACGGGTTTCAGGTCCCGACCGACTTCGCAACCGCGCCCGGCGACGATCGCCAGTTCGTCGTCGATCTCCCGGGGCAGATCTACACCGTCGCGTCGGGCGGTGGGCGCGGGGAGCCGTTTCTCGATATCAGCGACCGTCTCGCCGAACGTGTCGGCGAGCGTGGACTGCTCGGGCTCGCGTTCCACCCGGATTTCGACGAGAACCGGCGGTTCTACCTGCGCTACAGCGCGCCATTGAGCGAGGACGCCCCCGACGAGTTCTCGCATACGGAGCGACTCTCGGAATTCCGGGTGACAGAGGATGCGACCGGGGTGATCGAGGACTCCGAACGGGTCCTGCTCGCGGTCGACGAACCCACGAAGTTCCACAACGGCGGGGCGCTCGCGTTCGGCCCCGACGACTATCTCTACGTCTCGTACGGTGACGGCGGCGGATCGAGAGACACCGGCCCCGGCCACGCCGCGGACTGGTACGAGGAAAACACGGGTGGTAACGGCCAAGACGTCGGTGAGAACTTGCTGGGATCGATCGTCCGGATCGATGTCGACGGCGAAACGAGCGACAAACCCTACGGGATCCCCGAGGACAACCCGCTGGTGGGCGATGCAGGCCTCGACGAACACTACGCGTGGGGCTTTCGCAACCCCTGGCGGATGGGGTTTTCCGACGGCGATCTCTACGTCGCGGACGTCGGCCAGAGCCGATTCGAGGAAGTCGATCGGGTCGTGAAGGGCGGCAACTACGGCTGGAACGTCAAGGAGGGAACGCACTGTTACAGCACCGCGAATCCGGGAGCGATCCCGGCCGAGTGTCCGGATTCGACACCGCCGGACGTCCGCGGTGGCGAACCGCTCCGCGACCCCGTGATCGAGTATCCACACGCCCGCGATGGCGAGACGATCGGCCTCTCGGTCATCGGCGGGTACGTCTACGACGGCGCGATCGGTTCGCTCGACGGCACCTACGTTTTCGGCGATTACAGCCAAGAGGGGAATCCACAAGGATCGCTGTTCGCCGCCACGCCCAGCGACGAGGGGCTCTGGGAGTTCACAAAGCTCGAAATCGCCGGTGCGGACGACGGCGAGCTCGGTGGCTATCTCATCGATATCGGCCGGGACGACGCCGGCGAACTCTACGCACTCACATCCGCCGGCGACCTCGGCGGCGCAGTCCACAAACTCGTCTCGGCCGACGAATCGATGGGGATGACTGGAAACACGACCACGGGGACTAACGGAACAACGATCAACGGAACGGCGACGGTCAGCGGAACGACGACTGGCGCAGCCGAGACGACGGTCGGATCGACTGACTCGCCAGCGACGGGAACGACGCGTGAAACACCGACCGGGACGGCCGGATCGGCGACCGAAACGACTGCTATGGCGACGGAGACAACCGCGACGACGACCGCCGGGACGAACGCGACGCCATCGGCAGAATCGACGCCGGGAGGAACCGCCGAAGCGAATCCGGACGGAACGAGCGATGCCGAGGGTCCCGGATTCGGCGTTCTCGCTGCACTCGCCGGGCTGGCTGGCGTCGCCGCGCGTCGATTCGTGCGACGATAACAGCCGCGCTCGCGCGGCATCGTCGACCGCTTTGCGTCAGGTCTTTGGTCGAACGACCACTCGTTGGTGGTAGTGACTCACACGACAGCGACGACGGTTGACGCTGCCGAGCAGGATCGTTCGGAAGTGACCCGTCGCCGACTGCTTCGAACGACCGCGGCCGGTGCGGTCGCCGGAGTGGTTGGGTACGGTGGTACCACCACGAGCGCGACCGCACAGGACGGAGGTCCCGTTCCGACGGGGCCGACCGTCGCGCTCGAACCGATCGCCGAGGGGTTCGAGATGCCGGTCGACTTCGCGACACCCTCTGGCGACGGCCGCCAGTTCGTGGTCGATCGACCGGGACAGATCTACGCCGTCGGCCCGGACGGCCGGCGTGAGGAGCCGTTCCTTGACGTCAGCGGTCGGATGACGCCCGTCGAAGGTGAACAGGGGTTGCTCGGGCTCGCGTTCCATCCCGATTTCGGGACGAACGGGCGGTTTTACCTGCGCTACAGCGCGCCACCGACCGACGCGACGCCCGATAGCCACTCCCACACAGCGGTGCTCGCCGAGTTCCGTGCGAACGGCGACCGGACCGCCGCACGACCCGACTCGGAACGTCGGCTGCTCGAAGTCCCCGAACCCCAGAGCAATCACAACGCGGGCGCGCTCGCGTTCGGTCCCGACGGCTACCTCTACGTCCCGTTCGGCGACGGCGGCGCGGCCAACGATGTCGGCACCGGCCACGCCGACGACTGGTACGACGCGAACGACGGCGGCAACGGTCAGGACGTCACCGAGAACCTCCTCGGATCGATCGTCCGGATCGACGTCGATAGTCGGGCGGGAGACAAGCCGTACGGAATCCCCGACGACAATCCGCTGGTGGGCGATGCAGGCCTCGACGAACAGTTCGCGTGGGGCTTTCGCAACCCCTGGCGGATGGGATTCAGCGATGGCACCTTGTACGTCGGCGATGTCGGCCAGAACCGCTACGAGGAGGTCGATCGGGTCGTGAAGGGTGGCAACTACGGCTGGAACGTGAAGGAAGGAACCCACTGTTTCAGTACGGGCGAGGAGTCGACCGAGTGTCCCGACACGACACCGCAGAACGTCCGCGGTGGCGAACCGCTTCGCGACCCCGTGATCGAGTACCCACACGCCCGCGACGGCGAGACGATCGGTATTTCGGTCATCGGCGGGTACGTCTACGACGGCGCGATCGGTTCGCTCGGCGGTCAGTACGTCTTCGGCGACTACAGCCAGGACGGCAGTCCACGAGGCTCGCTGTTCGCTGCCACGCCCAGCGACGAGGGGCTCTGGGAGTTCGAGAAGCTCACGATTGCGGGTGCGGACGACGGCGAGCTCGGCGGCTACTTGCTCGATGTGGGTCGGGACGACGCCGGCGAACTCTACGCACTGACGGCCGGTGGCGATCTCGGCGGTGCAGTCCACAAGCTCGTCTCGCCCGGCGAATCGACAGGGATGGTCGAAAATGCGACCGGGAGCGCAAACGGAACGGCCGGCGGGACGAACGCAACGGCCGAAACGACACCGGGAAGCGAATCGAACGGAAGCGGCGCGGGCGGTGCGGATGCTGCGGCCGGAACAGCTGGAACGAACGGGACGGGTGGAGCGAACGGGACAGCGGCGGGTGAGGAAGGAGCCGAGACCGGAACGAGCACCGGCTCGGGGCCGGGGTTCGGTGCGATCGCGGTGCTTTCGGGCCTCGCGAGCGTCGTCGCCTACCTGCTCGCGGGCGACGAGTGATCAGGACTCCGCGCGCTCGACCGCCGCCCGTGCCCGGCGCTCGGCCGTCTCGCGGACCGCATCGGCGTCGAGCGTCAACACCTCACGATCACGCATCAGCACTCGGCCGTCACAGACCGTGTGGCGCACGTCGGCCGCAGTGACGGCGTAGACGAGGTGGCTCACGAGATCGTGGTGTGGCGTGAGGTGCGGTGTGTCGAGGTCGACGACGGCGAGGTCGGCGTTTTTCCCCTCGGCGATTCGTCCGGAGTCGAAGCCCGCGACTGCGGCGCTCCCGGCGGTCGCCATTCCGAACGCCGTCGGGGCGTCGACCGCACTCGCGTCTCCCGCGGCGAGCTTGCCGACCATCGCGGCGTCGCGCAGCTCGTCGAACATCGAGAGATCGTTGTTCGAGGCCGCGCCGTCGGTGCCGATTCCCACCGTGACGCCAGCGTCGACCATCGCCTGGACCGGCGCGATCCCGCTCGCGAGCTTCATGTTCGAGGCGGGGCAGTGGACCACGCCCGCACCGCGCTCGGCAAGGATGTCGATCTCGCGTTCGTCACAGTGGGTCCCGTGGGCGATGAAGTCACGTTCTTCGAGCAGCCCGTGCTCCACAGCGTACGCGAGCGGGCGTTCGTCGTGCTCGTCGACGATCGGCTTGACTTCCCCCGTCGTTTCGTTCGCGTGGATGTGGATCGGCACACCTGCCTCGCGCACTCGGGGAACGAACGCATCGAGCTCCCTCCCGTCGACGGTCGTGAGGCTGTGGGGCATGAACGCGGTCGAGACCCGGCCGTCGGCCGCGCCGTCGTACTCCTGGGCCACCCGGAGTCCCGCTTCGAGCTCCTCGCGGGCGGCCTTCTCGTCCTTCCCGACGGTGACCGAGCCGTAGCCGACGCGGGCCCGGAGACCCGCACGATCGACGGCGTCGACGATCGCCCCGACATCGAAGTACATGTCACAGAACCCCGTCGTTCCCGACCGGATCATCTCCACCAGCCCGAGTTCGGCCCCCGCGCGGACGTCTTCGGGTTCGAGGACGTCCTCGATCGGCCAGATGTCCTCGCGGAGCCACGCGTGGAGCGGCTTGTCGTCGGCGTACCCTCGGAGGAGCGCCATCGCAACGTGGGTGTGGGCGTTCACGAGTCCCGGAATCACGAGACCGTCGGTGACGTCGAGCGACGTATCGCCCGCTGGGACGTCGCCGACGGCGAGGATTTCGCCGGTCCCCTGGTCGGCGAGGACGTCCGCGCGTTCGACGGTCATATCGGGGCGGAGCACGCGCCCGCCGACGATTTCGAGCGTCGTCATACCGGTCGTTTCGGCCCCGGTGGTGTCAATTTACGGGTTCGTCGTCGACAGAGGGATGTCCGATCGGTTCACGCACCAGTCACGTCCCGATCGGCGGGCGAACCGGCGTCGAACTCCCGGACCAACTCGTCGAGGACGGCTGGATCGTCGTGACCCGGCAACGGATTGTCGGCGGTCCGACACGCGGCGTCGACGCCCAACCGTTCGCAGACGTGATCCGCGACCGCTTCGGCCATCCGCCGGTGGGTGGTGAGCTTCCCACCGACGATGCTGGTGAACCCCTCGGTGTCGTCGCGCTCCTCGTTATCCAGTAGGAAGAAATCCCGCGAGATAGCGCGTGCGCCCTCGCCTGCCGCCGTCGGATCGTAGAGCGGTCTGACGCCCCAGTAGGTGCGTGCGGGCTCGCGGCCGTCGAGCGCCGGCACCATCGCGGCACACTCGTCGATCATCCGTTCGATCGCTCTCTCCGGCTGTGGATACTCGTCGGGGTCGTCGACCGCGACGCTGGTGGTGCCGAGCACTACCTGGTTCTCGTGTGGGACCACGATGTCGCCGTCGGCCGGCTCCCGGCAGCGGTTGAGTACGGTGTCGAGCCCCTCGTTCTCGACCGCGACCATGACGCCGCGCGTCGGGCTCATCTTCAGGTCGATCCCCGCGAGTGCGGCACATTCGCCGGCCCACGCGCCTGTCGCGTTCACGATGTGGTCGGCGACGATCCGGTCGTCGACCGTCCCGCCGATCGATGCGGCGGTGATCGTCTCGTCCGTGGCTCCGTCCGCGGCCGTGTCAGCGTCGCCGTGGAGGTCGGTCACGGGGGCGTCGGTGTGGATCGCGGCCCCGTGATCGCGGGCGCTCTGTGCGGTCGCGGCGACCAGCCGCGAGGGGTACGCCACGGCGTCAGGGACCCGCATGACGCGCTCGATCTCGGGCGAGAGTTCCGGGATAGCCTCCCGTGCCGCCGACCCGGATCGAACGTCGACCTCGATCCCGAGGTCACGGCACGCATCGCGCTTCGCCGCGAAGTAGTCGGGATCGTCGCCCGGAAGCTGGACGAAGTAGCCGCCGGTGTCGCGGAGACAGTCGCCGGCGATCTCCCGGAGCACGCGGTTTTCGGCAATGCACGCCGCGGCCCCGTCGGCGTCGGCCTCGGCGTAGCGCGCCCCGCTGTGGAGCAGTCCGTGCGAGCGGCCGGTGGTTCCACCGGAGAGGCCGTCACGCTCGGCGAGCACGACGTCGACGCCACGCATCGCGAGATCACGCGCGACGCCGACGCCAGTGGCCCCGCCGCCGATCACGAGCACGTCGGTTGGTACGGACACGACCTCAGTAGGGTTCGACGCCACTTCACTCCGTCAGTCACGGAAGGACGGTGCGTCGTTCGTGGCATCACTCGATGGCCCCACATCACGCCGATGACACCGTATCGTCGACCAACGCCCCCTCAAGGAGTTCGAGCGGATGGCGGATCTCGTAGCCGGTGCCGTGTTCCATCTGCATCGCGCAGGTCGGACACTCGGTCATCCCGGTCTCACCCGTAGCGCTCTCCATGTGCTCGAACATCTCTTCGCCGATTTCCATCGAGTAGTCGTACTTCTCCTCTTTCCAACCGTAGGTGCCCGAAATTCCCGAACAGGAGTCGCCGACATCCTCGACCGTCGCACCGTCGAGATCGGCAAAGAGTTCGATCGCCTGCCGATCGAGTCCCTGGTTCCTGGCGTGACACGGCGCGTGGTAGGCGAACTCGCTCGCGTCGACTTCGGCCTCGGCGAGCGCGCCCTCCAGATCCTCGTGGAGGCGGAGATACTCGACGGCCTCGTAGGTGTGGGCGGCGACCGAGTCGATTCCGTCGAGATCGAACAGTTCTGGGTACTCCTGGCGCAGCGCCATCGAACAGGAGGTACAGGAAGCGACGATGTCAGCCCCGTTCTCGATCGCCGCCGCGAGGTTCTCGACGTTGGTCACCGCGTGTCGCCTGGCGTCGGTGAGCATTCCGTTGGCAAACATCGGCGTGCCCGAACACTTCTGGGGCGGGACCAGCACCTCGTACCCGAACTCCTCGAACACGTGGACCATCGCTTTGGCGACCTCGGGCGTGTTGAAGTTCGAGTAGCAGCCGTGGAAGTACGCGACCTGCTTGTCGGGGTTCTCGACGTGTGCGCCGCCGCGTTCGACCCACCACTCCCGGAAGGTCTGGTCGGCGAATTCGGGGAATTCGCGCTCTTTCGTGACGCCGAGCGTCTCCTCCATGAGCCAGCGTGCGGGGCCGAAGTTCATCGCGCGGTTCGCGAGCCACGGGACCTTCGAGGCGAGCCACGCCGACGCCCGGTAGTTCGCGAGGACGCGATTTCGGACCCGTTCGACGAACCCCTCGCGTCCGTCGCGGACGATCGAGAGCGCCTCGCGTGGCTCGCCACGCCGGAGGGCGGCGAGCGCCTCGCGCCCGAACCGCTGGCTCTCGACGTACTCCCCGCGAGCGGTGTTGTGCATCTGACTCAGCGGGACCGAAGAGGGACAGGCGTCGTCACACCGCATGCAGTTCGAACAGCCTTTGATCGAGTCGTCGATGTCGTGGCCCTCCTTGCGCTTCAGCCGCCACTGTTCGGGCCCTTGAAACTTCGGCCCCGGGAACTCGTCGTCGACCTCGGCGACCGGACAGGACGTATCGCACGTCGAACACTTGTAGCAGTCGTCGGATCCGGGACGGAGATCCATGTTGGTCGTCTCGAACACCTGTACCGGCTCGAACTCGTCCGTGGAATCTGCATCACTCATTGTGGTACCCGTCGAATCACACCGCCTCGCCCGCCGCACGACCGGCAGCGTAGCCGGTCGCGAGCGAGATGCCGCTGCCCGATTTCTCCGCCGCGAAGTCCGCTCCTCCAAGGACGCCCCCGGCAGCGCGAAGGTTTTCGTACTCGATGCCCCCGTCGGCGTCGAGCGGTCGTAACTCCCCATCGACGTCGACGCCGAAGCGTGCGAACGGATGGTCACCGAACGCCTCGTCGACGAACCACTCGTAGCGATCGTCGGGGTGGGGAACGTGACAGTCGAAGACCGGTTCGATCACCCCTTCGCGGTCGGAGTCGATCCCCTTTCCGACGAGGCCCCCCGTCGCAAGGATGAACTCCTCGGCGTGGAAGGGCGCTCGCTGGCCGTTCCGATCCACGTAGACCGCCTGTATCCGCTCGCCGTCGGCCTCGAAATCCACCACCGGGTTCCCGGTCGTCCGGCGGACATCCGCATCGTCGAGTGCCGCCGCAAACAGCCTTTCGAGCCGAATTCCGGGAAGACTCGGCGGTCCCATCGGCACCTCGAAGACCGGAACGTCGAGGTGACGTTCGAGCGTTGTCCGAACCTCGCTCGACTCGTCGTCACCGAGCACCGCCGGGAACCCCACCCGTTCCGTGCCGTCGAGGTGAGGTTCGACCGCCGCGGTGAGCGCTCGCCGCGCACCAGCCGTTCCGGTGGCCGTCTCGACCGCTTCGTCACGGTCGAGCGCGCGCGCAAAGCGCGTCACCCGCGAATCCGCTCGGAAATCGCCGGGAAACGGAACCGTAACGCCGCGTGTCGCCGCAGGGACGCCGGCGGCGTCGAGGTGGTCGGCGGCGAGCGGTGCGTCGAACGCGGTCAGGGTCTCGAAGCCTACGAGCAGCGCTTCCCGGGGGTCGCTCGCCAACCCAGCGGCCGTGCTCTCGGGATATCGGGCAGTCGGCTTTACCGTCCCACCGTGGGTCGGCACGAGCGCGTTCGCGTCGGTGTGATCGCCGTAGTAGGCGTCACCGACCACCTCGTCGAACAGAGCGAGTCCGTCCCGCACCGAATCGACGCCGACCAGTTCGTAGGGATGGCCCGCCGGCAGGGTGGCGAGTGCGTCGAACGGCTCCGCGACTAGCTCACCGTCCGGGGTGTACCCCAGAACGTCGACGAGGCCGCTCGCGTGCCGGAGCGTACTCTTCTTGTGGGAGACCAGTCGCACCCGCGCACCCTCGCGGGCCGCCTGGAGCGCGCTCGTCATTCCGGCGAGGCCGCCGCCGACCACGAGCACGTCGTCCTCAATCGCCACGGCCGCCTCCTGTCTCGGGGTTGCTACACTCGTCCTGACCGCCGTCGGTCGCTGTGTCGGCGGTCGACGTGGACGGCCCCGCGTCGAATCGGTCGTACTCGACGGCCTCCTCGCCAGCCGCGGGGTCGCGGTCGCGGTTCATCGTAGTGGCGTGGAGCGCGTGATTCAACATCGCCTGGGAGAGCTGTTCGCCCCAGAGCGCGTGGCGCTGACCCTTCCAGCGCTCGGCGTAGAGGTCATCGAGCGCGGCTCGCGTGGTGGCCTCGTCGTGATCGGGATGGAGCAGGGCGGCCATCCGATGGGCACAGAACCCACCCTGACAGTTCCCCATCGAGGCCCGAGTCCGGATACGGGTGGCGTTCAGGTCGGTGCCGGCATCCACGATGGCGTCCTCGAGCTCGGCGCGCGTGACCGCCTCGCACGTACAGACGACTGGGTTCGGATCGTCGGTCTGTAGCACGTCGTCGGCCTTGCTACCGAGCCGCTCGGTGCTCCGGCGACCAATGGGCGATCGCAGCCCGAACACCTCCATGTAGTCCCGAAGTACCGAGAAATCGTCGCTTCCCGGCAGCGACTCCTCGGCGGTCCGGCACGGAGCGTCGACACCGAGCTTCTCGCAGACGTGATCGGTGATCTGCTCGGCCATCAGTCGGTAGGTCGTGAACTTCCCACCCACGATGGTCGTCATGCCAGCGAGATCATCGCGGTCGGCGTGATCGAGCAGGAAGAACTGGCGGGTGATGTCCGTCGGATCCATGGTACCGGTGTCTGGCGGTTCGTACAGCGGGCGGACACCCCAAAACGAGCGGAGCGTTCGCGCCTCGCTCAGGATCGGCACGAGCTCCGAGAGGGTGTCGATCATCATGTCGACCTCCCACTGCTCCTCGGGGTAGTCGTCGGGATCTTCGACCTCCTCGTCGGTCGTGCCGAGAATACAGGCGGTCTCGTGGGGCACCACGATGTCGGCGTCGCCCTTCGGTCGACATCGATTGACGACCGTATCCACCTGCCGACAGTTCATCACCGTCATCACCCCTTTCGATGGGCGGACTTCGACCTCGACGCCCGCCATCGCCCCCAACTGTCCGGCCCACGCACCAGTCGCGTTCACCACGTGATCGGCCTCGATGCGTTCGGTCGTTCCCGGCTCGCGGTGGATGCGCTTGCCGGGACCACTCTCGTGGCGCACCTCGACGCCCCTGACCTGTCCGCTCTCGACGAACACGTCCGTGACCTCGGCGTGGGTTTCGATGCGCGCACCGTGTTCCTCCGCGTCGGCGGCGTTCGCCACGCAGAGCCGGAACGGATCGATGGCCCCGTCGGGCACCCGGATCGCACGCTCGACGTCACGCGCGAGATACGGCTCGATCTCGCGAGCCTCCGCACCGGTGAGTACTTCCGCCGGAATGTCACACTCCCGACAGCCCGCGAGTTTCTCCTCGAAGTACTCGTCGGGATCGCCGGGTTTCTGGACGAACAGCCCACCGGTCATCTCGACCGTATGGCTCGCGATCTTCCGGAGTACGCGGTTCTCGTCGATACACTCGGCGGCGCTTTCCTGATCCGAGACCGCATATCGCCCGCCGCTGTGGAGCAGCCCGTGCATCCGACCGGTCGTTCCGTGAGTGAGGTTGCCTCGTTCGACGAGCGTGACGTCGACGCCGCGCATCGACAGGTCACGGGCGATACCACAGCCGGTCGAGCCACCCCCGATGACGAGGACCTCGGTTTCACGTCCCATCCAATCGTTTCGGTGATAGCCCTGTCACCACTTTACTTTATCGGGCATTCCGACACCAGCAGTAAAATTTACTTCTGCTATGTTATTTGATGACGATTGCCTATCCAGAATGTCACGGCTGACAGGAGTGATCCGTCGATCCGACAACGGTTTCGTCCGGAGGCCGAGTTCCGCACTCGTCGGTCGCGCACGCAAAGTTTATGCCTTCCTGCGGACGCTTTACCCCCGGAACCGCGCTATCGGTAAACAACTCCCCGGACGGGCCGAAAACGTCGACCCCCACCGTCCCGTGGGGCCACCGATAGTTCCGAGCGGGGCGACAGCCGGTGACGACCACGATGGACCTCACAGCCCGTATCCGCCGACGACAGCGCTCGGGGAACGACTCGCGGCTGGTGCTCGATCACGATGCGATCAGCCCCGTCGCCCACCTCGGAGAGCCGACTGGTCGAGGATCGGTACTCGAACGCCTCCTCGATTACGTCGATCCGGTGTTCGACGGGGAGCTCCCGCCGAACGCATACGTCTGGGGTCCCCCCGGAACGGGGAAATCAGCGGTCGTCACCGCGCTGTTCGCCCGACTCGGGCGGCTACATTCGCCGTCGAGATCGGTCATCCACACCTCGACCCGTGGCGGGACGGGTGCGACGCCCGATCTCGTGTACGTCGATGCGCGCCACGCAAGCAGCGATTTCGGGCTGTACCGGACAGTGCTCGACGCAGTGCTCGACGAGTCCGTACCGGAACACGGCGTCGGCACGGACGCGCTTCGCGCGCGCCTGACGGAATACCTCGCGCCCTACGAACGTCGCGTGCTCATAGCCGTCGATCACGTCGGCGAGCGCGGAGCGCGCCCACTCTCCGAGATCGTGGCGGCGTTCGCGGACGACGAGTCGCTCTCGTGGCTCGTCGTCGGACGGCCGTCGCCGTCGACGCTTCCGGATTCCGTCCGGCCACCGGAACACATCGAGGTGCCCGCCTACCGCGACCTCGCGCTGGTGGACGTGCTGACGGCTCGTGCGTCGGAAGGAATGGCTCGCCAAGCCGTCGAGCACGAACAGCTCCGACGGCTCGCGAGCTGGGCCGACGGCAACGCCCACGACGCGCTCTGTGCGCTGTTCGTTGCGGCGGACGAGGCTGTTGCCGAAGGGAGCACCCGGCTCCGCGAACGCGATCTCCGCACCGGGATGAACGCCGTTCCCCGCCCGTCGGTCTCGCTCGGACGAGTGTTTGCGCTGCCGGACAACCGCCAGCGGGTGCTGCGCCGTCTCATCGACGTCGATGTGGAGCAACGGTCGTCCGTCGACGCCGCGGCCGATGCCGTCGTCGCATCGCCGGACATCGATCTGTCGGCAGGAACCGTGAAACGCTTGCTCTACGAGATCGCGAACGACGGTATCGCCGAACGTGTCGCCAGCGATCGCACCTCCGAGAGCGTCGGCCGACCACCGAGCCGGCTCGAACCCCGATTCCCGACTGCAGTCTTCCGGCGACTCTACGATCTGTCGAACGCGTAGCGCACTGCGGTATCGTGGTTGCGTCACCCACGTGCCGATCAGGACGGCGTCCCGTCGTCGATTCGTCGAAAGTACCCAAGGATTTATAATGGTACACTATGGTGTTTACGGACGAAGCACCGCCACTAGTAAATAATGGCTGGATGGGCTCCAGAATCAGACCGAAGGAACACCACATGACATCCGATACATACGTCGGCGCGATCGATCAGGGAACGACCGGCACGCGGTTCATGATCTTCGACCACGGCGGCGAGGTGGTCGCACAGGCCTACGAGAAACACGAGCAGATCTATCCCGAACCGGGATGGGTCGAGCACGACCCCGTAGAGATTTGGGAGAAAACCCAAGCTGTCGTGACGGAGGCACTCGACACTGCCGGGCTCGACGCCGGCCAGCTCGAAGCGCTCGGGATCACTAACCAGCGCGAGACCACGATGATCTGGGACCGTGATTCGGGGTCGCCGATCTACAACGCGATCGTCTGGCAGGACCGCCGGACGACCGATCGAGTGGAGGAGCTCGAAGAAGCGGACAAAGTCGAGGACATCAGAGCGAAGACCGGCCTCGAAGCCGACGCGTACTTCTCGGCGACCAAGGCCGAGTGGCTGCTCGACAACGCCGACCCACTCAAGACCCAGCGCGCCCAACCGGCAGACCTCAGGGACCGCGCCGCCGCCGGCGAACTCTGTTTCGGGACGATCGACACGTGGCTGATCTGGCAGCTCACCGGGAATCACATCACGGACGTCACGAACGCCTCCCGGACCATGCTGTTCGACATCCACGACATGGCGTGGGACGACGAACTCCAGGAGGAGTTCGATGTCCCCGGTGAGATGCTCCCCGAAGTCCGGCCGTCCTCGGACGACGACTTCTACGGGACGACCGACGCCGACGGGTTCCTCGGGGCGGAAATCCCGGTCGCGGGCGCACTCGGCGACCAGCAGGCCGCGCTGTTCGGCCAGACCTGCTTCGACGAGGGCGACGCGAAGAACACCTACGGCACCGGCTCCTTTTTCCTTCTCAACACCGGCGAAGAGGCCGTCGAGAGCGACCACGGCCTCCTCACGACGGTCGGGTTCCAGCGCTCGGGCGAGCCCGTCCAGTACGCGCTCGAAGGCGCAATCTTCGTGACGGGGGCGGCGATCGAGTGGCTTGAAGACGTCGGTCTCATCAACAACGCCGCCCAGACCGCGGACCTCGCCCGCTCAGTGGACTCGACCGACGGGGTGTACTTCGTGCCTGCGTTCACCGGCTTGGGTGCACCTCACTGGGACGGGCGTGCGCGCGGGACGATCGTCGGGATGACTCGCGGCACCGGCAAGGAACACATCGTCCGCGCGGTGCTCGAATCCATCGCGTTCCAGACCCGGGACGTCGCCGAGGCGATGGTGGCGGACGCGGGTCTCGACATCAACAGCCTGAAAGTCGACGGCGGCGCGGTGAAAAACGACTTCCTCTGCCAGCAGCAGGCCGACATCGTCGGGACGGAGATCGTCCGACCCGAGGTCGACGAGACCACGGCACTCGGCTCGGCGTACGCCGCCGGCCTCGCCGTGGGGTACTGGGACGACCCCGAAGAACTACGGAACAACTGGCGGGTCGACCGCGAGTTCCCCGCCGACGACGATGCGGACGTCGACGGTCGCTACGAGCGGTGGAGCGAGGCGGTCGAACGGTCGCGCGACTGGGCGCGGGAGGCTTGAGATGGAGCACCTGCTGCTGCAGATCCCCGTCATCGGAGTGGAAGTCGAGCAGTTCGTGGTCCTGCTCATCGCGGCGCTCGCCGGTGGTGCGTTCGGCGCAGCCCTCGGTGCGCTGCCCGCGTTCATCTTCACCGGGTTCGCCGTCTTCCTCGGCGAGGGACTCGCGATCCTCGAAGGTAATCTCGCCAGTGCCGGCGGTATCGAGGGCGACATCGCCACCGGCGTGACGGGTACGATCGGGTTCGGGATGGTCTTCGGCCCGCATATCGCCTTCGCTGGCGGGGTGGCGGCGACGGCGTACGCCGGGAAGAAGTATCCCGAGATGAACCCCGCCGGGTGGGACTACCACTTCGGGAAGGACATCCTGTACGCGTTCGGGACGAAACCCGACATCCTCGCAGTCGGTGCCGTCTTCGGGGCCGTCGGGATGCTCATCAACCAACTCGCAGCCGGGATCGGGTTCCCGACCGACGGGATCGCGCTCTCGGTGTTCCTGACGGCGATGCTCGCCCGCGTCGTCTTCGACTACCCGTTGATCGGTCCCAGATCCGGGTCCTCCATCTTCGACATGTCGCCGTTCGAGCGAGAGGAGGAGCGCGCGGTGGCGGACGGCGGGACGGAAGTCCGGCTGGCGACCGAGCCGTGGCTCCCTCACCAGTACCAGTGGTCCGGCGTCGCCGTGATCGGTCTCGTCGCGGGGCTTCTCGGTGGGTTCATCTACATCGAGACCGGCAGCATCTTCCTCGGCTACGCGTTCTCCGCGATGAGTCTCCTCTTTCTCAATCTCGGCGTCGAGAAGATCCCGGTCACCCACCACATCACGCTGTTGGGATCGGTGGGTGCCGTGATCGCGACCGCGATGGGCACCGGCCCGGTCGTGGCGCTGCTCGCTGCCGGTGTCTTCGGCACGATCAGCGGGCTCTTCGGCGAGGTGACCCAGCGGATCTTCTACTCGCACTCGGGGACCCACGTCGATCCGCCGGCGATGGCGATCGCGCTGTCCATGTTCATCGTCGGCGTCCTGTTCCTCCTCGGCGTCATTCCCTCCTCGGGCTACTTGGGGCTCTGAAACCATGTCACACGTCGCAGAAAAACCCGAACTGTACGTCTGTCGGGACTGTCAGAGCGTGTTCGTCGGGGACGTCTCGGAAGGATCGACCCCTGAAGACCACACGTATAGCGCGCCCGGAGAGTGTTCCGGGTGTGGAAACACCGAGTTCATCGAGATCGAGGAGTACCCACACTTCGGCTGAGAGACTGATATCCTGGTCGAGGGATGTGATCGCACGACGCGAATGCGTTCCCCGAGCCGTCGCTCGGAAACGGCGGTGGACGAGTACTGAGAGTAACGAAAGGTAGTTGCTTCGCGAACGCCGGGATCGAGTATGCGCATCGCAGTGCCCAACAAGGGCCGCCTGCACGATCCGACGATCGACGTGCTCGAACGCGCCGGGCTCCACGTTGCCGACGGCGCGGATCGAAAACTCTACGCCGAGACGGTCGATCCCGAGGTCACAGTCCTGTTCGTTCGTGCCGCCGACATTCCGGAGTACGTCGCCGACGGCGCGGCCGACGTCGGGATCACCGGGTTGGATCAGGTTCGCGAAGCTGGCGTCGACCTGCACGACCTGCTCGATCTCGGCTACGGCACCTGCCGGCTCGTGCTCGCCGCCCCCGAGAAAAGCGCGGTTGAGTCGGTCGACGATCTCGCCGGCGGCACCGTCGCGACGGAGTTCCCGAACGTCGCCCGCGACTTTTTCGCCGAGCGAGGGATCGATCCCGCGATCGTGGAGGTCTCTGGTGCGACCGAGCTCACGCCCCACGTCGACGTCGCCGACGCGATCATCGACATCACCTCGACAGGGACCACGCTCGCGGTCAACAACCTCGCGATCGTCGAGGAGGTACTCCAGAGTTCGGTTCGGCTGGTCGCCCGCCCCGACGTCGCCGACGACCCGAAAGTCGAGGAGGTCGCGACCGCGCTCGCGTCGGTGATCTCGGCCGACGACAAGCGCTACCTGATGATGAACGTCCCGACCGACCGGCTCGACGACGTTCGCGAGGTCATCCCCGGTCTCGGTGGCCCCACCGTGATGGACATCGCGGGCGACGATGCAGTCGCGGTCCATGCGGTGGTCGACGAGGACGACGTCTTCACGACGATCAACGACGTCAAAGGAATGGGCGCGAGCGACGTCCTTGTGACCGAGATCGAACGTCTCGTCGAATAGCGACGGCGTCGCGAACCCGATCGGCGGGAACGAGCGACGAGTCGTTCGATCGGATTGGTCAGGTCGGGGCGGTCCCGAGGAGACGAACGAGGCTGAGCGTCGCGATCGTCAGGAGGATGCTGACGACGAGATGGACGAACGTGACGAGTCCCGTCGTTCGATATCGGAGCCGATAGACGTATCGGATGACGACGAAATCGACCGCGAGCGCCACGACGAACGCGATCGCTCCGTACTGCTGGAGCAGGAGGACGACCACCGCGATGGCGACCCCGACGATCCCCGCCCGACGAAGCGGCACGTCACCGAGGACGTTCCGTGCGGCGATGTGGGCGGTCACCGAGTAGACGACCGCGAAGAGAACGAAGCTACCGAGATAGGCGAGCGGACCGCCAGCGGTCGGCGAGACCTGTAGCACGGCGGCCCCGATCATGGACGACGATCCGCCCCGCGGCGGCTTGTGTCTGGCTATTTCCGTCGGTGGGGCGTCCGGCGAGCACGAACGACGCGTACGCTGCCGGCTGTGAATCCACGCAAAGACACGCCACCACGAGGCGGCGCAGTTCGGCAACTTCGTTCGGAAGGCAGATCGTGCCAGTTCAAGGAGTATCGAGGCACAGAACTATATTCAACGTGCCGATAGCTCCACGTGATGGCGGATACGATCCTTCTTGGAATTGCTGGCGTGGTGATTTTCCAGTTCATCCTCGGGCTTTTCATCTACATGGACGCCAATCGGCGCGAGCTCGATCATTCTGGAATGTATTTTTATGGAGTCTCGATCCCGATTGTCGGATTCCTTATCCTTGCAGCGTATCTCTCGCGCCGCGAGGAGTTGCCGACCCAGGATTTCGCCCCACCAACGGCAACCGAAACAGCAACCGACGGGGTCTGGACCATCGAAAACCGAGGGCTTCGCCGACTTCCCCGCCGACTCGTGTACACCATCCAGGACGGACAAACACTCTGGCGGGTGGCAGTCACCGGTCCGCCGATCCTGTTGACGCTCTCCGCCCTTGTGGATGCACGCATTGCCACCGCGTTGTCCGGGTTCTGCTGTCTGTTCTGGCTGACGTATTTGGGCACCGCCAATGCGTTCACCGACACGACCATCCGACTCGATCCGGCGGACGGCACGATTCAGATGACGTGGCGGGGCGGAGACCATCCACTCTCACCGAGCGGTTCCGAACAGGAGGTCGATCTCGCCGGCGTCCAGCGAGTGGAACTCCGTCGCGTCGGTACGCAACCGCTGGCCATACTCCGGTACGAAGCCCGATTTTCCGTCAAGCCGAGAGCGGTTCTCGTTCCCGCCAGCCAGTTGGATGTCCTTCGAGAGCTGTTCGCCTCTCACGACATCCCGATTCGTGATCGCATCGAAGAAGGGACCAGCAAAGCCGTCGTCCGGCGACGGAACGCGGAGGGGCTGATCTCCCTCGTCATCATCCCGTTCGGTGCCGGAGTCGTCTGGCCGCAGTTCTTTTTCATAGGGCCGGTGGTAGCTCTCGCGTTCTTCATCGCACTGTGGCTCGTAGTGAAATGGTCCGTCGGCATGTTCGACCGCATCCGATCCCTCCTCACAGCGTTCTCTGATCAATACTGACGACTGAATCGTAGGCTCCGGAGACTGATCGTGTCTCCGAACGTCTTCGCACACTTCCCACATGCATATGTATGAACAGTGCTACTGGTTCGGTATGAGCACCCCTACCGACGACGTCGGGTCGATCTCGCTCCGGCGCGCGGACTTCCTCGCCGTGCTCTGGGCTGCGATGGGTATTTTCTGGCTGGTGAGCGCACTCGGAGACGGACTTCCAGCCAAACTGCTCTCGGCCGACACATTCTTTATCGCCAATGGAATCTTCATGTTCGGGATAGCAGTGTACTATCGCCGCCGGCCCGATTCCGTCCGCCGAGGACACGAACCGACTCCGACGTCGTGGCTCGTCCTTGGCGGTGCGGTGATCGGCGTGCTCGCACTCTTCTTCGTCGTGGTGGTGGCAGTCCAGGCTGGAATCTGAACGGATCGAACGCCTACTGCTCTCCCGCGTGCTCGGAGCCGTCAGCCCCGTCCACGACGGCGGTGGCCTCGACTTCCACAAGCAGGTCGGGATCGATCAGCCGCGCGACCTCGACCATGCTGGTCGCGGGGCGAACGTCGCCGAAGACTTCTCGATGAGCTGCACCGATCGCTTCCCAGTCGTCGATATCGGTGACGTACAGCCGAGTGCGAACCACGTCCCCGATCGCCGCATCCGCGTCTTCGAGCGCACGCTCGACGTTCGAGAGCGCGTGGACGGTCTGTTCGTACGGATCATCAACACCGACGATCGCGCCGTTCTCGTCGGTAGCGGTCGTCCCCGAGACATGAATCTGGGGTCCGGCACGCACGGCGCGCGAGTAGCCCACCTGCGATTCCCACTCGGTACCGGTCGAGACGTGCTCGCGGTTCATCATACCGCCCATCCGGCAGGCAGGAACAAAAGTATCGCAGCGTCACCGCTGCAACGACATCGATCGAGGCCTCGCTGGTGCGATCGTATTGCAGGCATTTGCAAACGATAGGTACATGATGGCATACAACATATCAGTTGGTATGACCAGGGCCGACGATCTCAGACGGGAACGCGACGCCGAGAATCGAGATCAGGATCGGTACGCGTGCGAGAACTGTGGACTGGCGCTGGAGACCGAAGACGCGTGTCCGGAGTGTGGCAGCACCAGTATCGTACCGATGGCGGAGATCATCAACCCGGAGTTCAGGGAGTGAGACGGCCGCAGAAATCGCGACAGAGAAGCGTTATCCGTCGAGGAGACCAAGATCGTCGAGTCGGTCGGTGATCTTGTCGACCGCGTGTTCAGCGTCGGCGGGCTCCTTCCCACCAGTGATGACGAGCTTGCCCGAGCCGAAGAGCAGGGCGACCACTTCGGGGTCGTCGAGCCGGTAGACGAGACCGGGGAACTGTTCGGGTTCGTACTCGATGTTCTCGAGACCGAGGCCGATCGCGATCGCGTTCAGATTGAGGGTTTTCTGGAGATCGGCGCTCGTGACGATGTTCTGGACCACGATCTCGGGGTCGTCCTCGACACGGATTTCGAGGTCGCGGAGCTTGTCGAAGACGATCTCCAGACTCTCGTGGACGTCGGCGGTGCTTTTCGCCCCGGTGCAGACGATCTTGCCCGACCGGAAGATCAGCGCGGCGGATTTGGGCTCCTGGGTTCGATAAACCAGGCCGGGGAACTGTTCGGGGTCGTAGTCAGCCCCTTCGAGGTCCATCGCCACGCTCTGGAGATCGAGCTCCTGGCCGATACCCGTCGACGCCACAACGTTCTCGATGTTGATCGTCTCCTTGGGGTCTTGGGCAGACATGACTCGTCTTAAAGCTCGTATTTAAGGCTTATAAAGATTGGTGTCGCAGCCTGATAGGTCGTGGTGACGACCGCTCCGCCGATCAACAGCGTCATACTCTACACCGACCCAGCTTCGCGCGTGTACGTGTTCGAACTCGGCGGGGAGGACGACGCGTTCGCCGCCCGCGAGGCAGCGAGCGCGGCGACCGATGTCGAGGTCGTCGCGCCGGGACTCGCGCTCGCCTGCGAGGTCGAACACGAACGGGTCCGAACGCTCGCGTACACTCACCGGGCGAGTCGGCTGATCGGTCGAACCAACGCCACCGTTTCGGACGCCACGGCACTCCTCGGCGACGCGGCGCTCGACGTCGAAGGAACGGTCGCGGTCCGGGCGCGCGACGTGCGCCGCACGACCGGGATCGACACCCCGACCGTCGAACGACGCCTCGGTGGCGTACTCACCGACCGGGGGTTCGCGGTCGATCTCGACGACCCCGATCACGAGCTCCGGGCGCTGTTCGCGGACGGGACCTGCGTACTCGGGTGGCTCGTCACGGAGAGCGTCCGGGACTTCGGCCCGCGCAAACCCACCAAGAAACCCTTCTTCAAACCCGGGTCGATGGACCCGTTGCTCGCACGCGCCCTCGTCAACATCGCGGGCGCGCGGTCCGGACATCGGCTCGTCGATCCGATGTGCGGCACAGGAGGTATCCTCGTCGAGGCGGGGCTCGTCGGGGCGTGCGTCGTCGGCTTCGACACCCAGGCGACGATGGCCCGCGGCGCGGCGCGAAATCTCACACACTACCTCGACGGCGAAGGTGGTCCCGGATTCGCTACCGCGCAATCCGACGCGACCAGACTGCCGCTGTGTGACGACGCGGCCGACGCCGTCGTGTTCGACGCACCGTACGGCCGCCAGTCGAAGATCGAGGGCGATCTCGATGGCGTGGTGGCCGGTGCGCTCACGGAAGCACGGCGGATCGCCGACCGGGCCGTGGTGGTCGGCGATCAGCCGTGGACGACTGCGGCGCGCGAGGCGGACTGGAACGTCGAGGCAACCTTCGAACGACGGGTCCACCGCTCGCTGGTGCGCCACATTGCGATCCTCGGCTGAGGCGCAGATCGCCGGTCTCGAACCCTACTCGCGGCGCATCTCGGCACGCTGGCCTTTCTCGATCGACGCGCCGACCGTGTTCCCCCACTCGACCCACGAGCCGTAGTAGTTGCGAACGTCGTCGTAACCGAGGAGTTCGCTGAGGACGAACCACGTCAGCGCCGAGCGTTCGCCGATCCGACAGTAGGTGATGACCTCGGTCTCCGGATCGAGGCCTGCCTCCTGGTACAGCTCTCGGAGCTCCGTCGCGGGTTTGAAACAGCCGTCGTCGTCGACGACCTGGCTCCACGGGACGTTCACCGCCCCCGGGATGTGGCCGCCGCGCTGAACGCCCTCGTTCCAGCCTGGCGGAGCGAGGATCTCGCCGCGGTACTCCTCGGGGGTGCGAACGTCGACGAGCGGGACGCCACGACCCATCGCGTCCTCGACGTCCGGCCGGTCCGCTCTGACAGCACCGTTCGTCGCCGTCACCTCGTACGATCGACCGGTGAAGCGGGCCACGTCGGTCGTTACTGGCAGATCACGCGCCCGCCAGCGATCACGGCCGCCGTCGAGCAGGCGAACGTCGTCGTGGCCGTAGTAGACGAACAGCCAGTAGGCGTAGGCGGCGAACCAGTTCATCATGTCGCCGTAGATGACGACCGTCGAGTCAGCGGTGATGGCGGCGTCGCCGAGCAGTCGTTCGAAATCGGTCCGCGTCGGGACGTCGAAGGTCGTGGCATCCTGGAGGTCGCGCTCCCAGTCGATCTTCGTCGCTCCCGGCACGTGGCCCGCGTCGTAGTTGCTCGGATCGATGTCGACCTCTAGCAGCCGAAGCGATGGGTCGTCGCGCTCGAACGCAGCGAGTCGCTCGTCCACCCACGCGGTCGAAACGAGCACGTCGTTCGCGTAGTCGCTCATCCGGTGAGCCACCTCGTATCGCGAGACGCATTAACCTCGTGGCGTCGGGTAGTTGCCCGGTTCGACCGCCGCCATCGAGGGCTCACTCGCTCGTCTCCCGGTCTCGGAGCCATCGATCGTCGGTCGCGTCCCCGACGCACCGACGCGCGAGCCGGGTTTCGGCCTGTCGGAGCCGATAGGAGAGCGTCGACCGCGGCACCGAGAGCTCGTCGGCGAGGTCGTCGAGGGTCGTCGCCCGTGGTGTCTCGTAGTACCCGCCCTCGACGGCGGCGCGCAACGCCGTCCGCTGCTCGTCCGGCATCGAGAGCGTCGTGAGCGAGTCGCGTTGCCAGCCGTCGGCGTCACGGAGATGCCCCATCCGAAAGGAGAGCCCATCGCGGAGGCGCGCGCCGATCTCGTCGTAGAGCACCCCCACCCTCGCGTCCGAGCGCATCAACACCCGCCACTGGTGACGCGAGCCCTGACGGCGGGTTTCGAAGACCAGCCCCGACGGGAGATGTTTGCCGGCGAGCGTATGAACCGACTCGCACTCCGCGATGTCTTCGAGATACGTGTAGATCACGAGCTCGTCGGCGGATCGTTCGAGCACGTCGTGATACCGGGCCGCCTCACAGTCCCGTTCCGTGATCGACTCCCCACATTTCGTCCCGTCGAAACGAACGTCCTCGATCCGATCGAGCGCACGCTCCGGCCCGGAGATCCGTTCGATCCGCCAGAACCGATCCTCGGTCACGAAGCCGTCGAGCGAGTGCGCCACGACCGACGGCCACTCGATACAGACGTCCATGATGGGGTCGGCTCCAGCGTCGTAGTCGATAGCGAACGTGAACTCCCGCACTCGTGGAGACGAGTTGGCGCTCGACAAAAGGGTGCCGTCCGTGGACGGTCGAGAGACAGCCAGGGGTGGGACTCAGAACAGTCCGTTGACCACCAACAGGACAGTAGTGCTGACGACGACCAGTCCGACGAGCACCACGAGGACTGGCCGGTAGCCGGTCGAGCGGAGTTCGTCGACATCGATTTCGAGTCCGAGTCCCGCGAACGCGAGCATGAACGCCCAGTCGGCGGCGTGCGAGAGCGACGTGATCGCGGAATCGCCGAGGAGGCCGAGGTTGGCGACGAGCATCACCCCCAGAAACCCGAGGACGAACTTCGGAAACGTCGCCCAGAGGTGAGTCGCTCCACCGGCAACGCTTTCGGCGGCTCCCGATCCCTCCGTCCGTCGGGCGTAGTGGAGTGCGTAGCCGATGGCGGCGAGCCCGATCAGCGCGTTTCGGGTGAGTTTGACGAGCAGTGCCCACTCGCCGGCAGCCTCGGAGAACGCGAACCCGGCAGCGGTCACGGGCCCGGTGCTGAACATCGTCAGCCCGGCCCAGATGCCGAAGACGGTATCGGAGAGCTGGAGCGCGTGGCCGACCAGCGGGTAGACGAACAGCGTCGCCGCGTCGAACAGCAACACCGTGGCGGCGGCGTAGGCGATCCGGGTTTCGTCGGCGTCGATGCTTTCGGCGATGGCGACGACCGCCGACACGCCACAGATGCTCGATCCCGCGGCGAGCAGCGATCCGGTCTCCTCGTGGATAGCGAACACCGCGCGGGCGAGCACTTCGACGACCACGAGGGTCGCGAGAACGGTGCTGACAACGAGTAACAGGATGCGAGGCCCGGCGGCGAGAACGCGATCGAGCGCGACGCTCGCGCCCATCACCACGATACCGGTTTCGAGCCAGACGGTGTGGGTCCCGACGCCCGGCTGTGTCCACGAAGGGACGCCGTAGGTGTTGGCAACGACGATTCCGATGACGATCGTCACGATGAGATAGTTCGCCGAAGGCACCACCGATGCGACGGTACGGGCGGCGAGGCCGATCGCAACGAGCGCCAGGAGTCCCGGCAGCAGCCGTCGTATTCGCCTTACCACGGAATCGACACTCCCGCTCGGACGATCACGACGAGAACCCAGCCGAGAACGACGGCCTGCCAACCGCTATCGAGGCCGGTCCACCATCCCGCGACGCCGGCGATCGCCGGCACGCTATCGTCCATCGTGTCTCCAGGTCAGCCAGGGACGGTCATACGCGTTCGTTCGTCGTGCGACAAGGTTGGCGCACGACGAACTGCAGGTTGTGGATGAGCCGATCGAGAGAAGATGGCGGGACGTATCGCCACGGACTACCGATCGAGTTCGGCGAGTAGGTGCGAGAGATGAAGTCGGTCGTTGGTGCCCTCCGCGAGATCCATATCGATCTCGCCCGCGATTCGGTGGAGCGCGGCGGCGTCCGGACCCACCGACCGTGATCGTGCGACACGGAGGAGTTCGGCGAGGACCTCGCCGCCGTCCATCCCCTCGTCGACGAGCAGGTCGTCGAGGGTCGACCGGGCGTCGGTGAACTCGCCGTCGGCGGCCTCGGTGATCATCGACTCGATCCGGTCGTCGCGGCCAACGGAACCGAGCGCGTCGTAGGCGGCCTCCATCGTGATCTCGCCGACATCCTCGGCGGTGGTCTGTGCCCCCAAAATCGCCCGCCGGAGATCGCCGTCGGCGGAGGCAGCGACATATTCGAGACCGTCCGCGTCGTGAGTCACATCCTCGCTCGCGACGATCCGTTCGAGGACGCCCACGATCTCGTCGGTGGTCGGCGCGCGCATCGCGATCGAAAAGCACCGCGAGCGGATCGGCGGAATCAGTTTCGAGGGCTGGCGTGTCGCGATGACGAACTGCGTCGTCCGGTGGTGGCGCTCCATCACCCGCCGGAGCGCCTGCTGGAAGTCCTCACGGATCCCTTCGGCGTTATCGAGGAGCACTGTTTTGTATCCGCCAGCCACCGGCGCGTAGCTCGCCGACTCCGAGAGCACGTGTTTGATGAGATCGGCCTTCGAGGAGTTGCGCCGGCGCTTCGGCGTGATGAACGACGAAAATCGGGGGTCATCGCTCACTTCCTTTTTCGTCCGGCCGAAGACATCGGCGACGTTCAGTTCCACGAGATCGTTGTCGGGATCGGCGTGCGTTTGCTCGGCGAGCGCGCGCACCGCGGCGGTCTTGCCCGCACCCGGTGGTCCGTGGAGGATCAGGTTCAGCGGTTCGTCGATCGCGCGCTCCAGCGATTCCCGGACCGAAGATTGGGGAAGATCGGCGAGCGCCGGCGCGTGCGTGTCGGTCCACAGCGGCCCGTCCATCGATGAGTGGTCGGGACGCCACGAAGATGAATCGGTCGGTCGTGGGCCGGGTCGCCGATTACTGCCCGGTGACCGCGACGAGCACCACGAAGACGGCGAAGACGAGTGCGAGCACCGGGAACAGCGGGTTGTCGAGGATGCCCTCACGGCCGTCGCTCCCGCCGCCGTAGGCGGTGGTCTCGTGGTCCGATCCGCTCGCAGGATCGGGAGTCGACGTGGCTGGTTCGGTCGCCTCAGTCGTCTGGGTCGTGGTTGGTGTCGGTGTGTCCGGTGTCGGCGTGGTCGACGATGGCTGTGGGGCGGTCGTAGTGGATTCGACTGGTGTCGTCTGCTGCGTTCCGTTCTCGGTCGTCGGCTGGGTGGTGACGTTCCCCGATGGCGTCTCGGTCGTGTCCGGCGCTTCGATGGTGACGACGCCCGAGTCGTTCACCGTCCCATCGTCGGTGTACGGTTCGTCCTCGCTCCCGTTGGAAGGCACGTACTGGAACTCGCGGTCACCATCGGAGTCGCTGTAGGCGGCCGCGCTGAGACGCACGCTCCGATCCTGTGCCGTGGCGTTCAGGCCGGAATCGTCGCTACTGACCGGGACGGTGACGTTCGTGTAGCTGCCGGGTTCGAGGTAGTCGGTGGCCCCGATCGCACTCTCGGTTGCGTTCGAGTCGTTGTACAGACTCCGATGCACCCCGACGTAGCCGCCCTCGGGGAGCGTGACCGGCCCGACGGTGACGGTCGAGCCGTTCGTGGTTTGATTCGGAAACGCGAGCGTCGCGTTCGTCGGCCGTTCATCGGGCGGAACCGTCACGCGGACGCGCTCGGCGACCGGCGATCCGTTCGCGGTGTACGACCCGTCGGTATCAGCCGCAACCAGCCCGTCGAACCGGTCGTCGCCGTCGGTGTCGCGGTGGAGCGTGGCGACCAGCGTCGTGTTCGTGCCGAGACGGCTCACGTTCGCGTCGGCCCCGGGAACGCCGCGCAGCGTCACCCGTCCCTCGTGGGTGCCAGCACTGAGCGGCAGGCTCACCCCGACGACCGAACCGTTCGGCCCGGCCGCTTCGAGCAGGACGAACCCACCGTCGGGGAGGGTAGCGGCTTCGATAGCAATCGACCGGCCGTCACGCGTCTGGTTCGCGACGGTGATCGAGGCGTTCGTCGTTGCATTCGTATCGTCGGCTTGCAACGCTACTCCGTCGGCCGAAATCGCAGGCACGCTCCCGGCAACTCCCGTCGTCATCGCGAGGGCTGCCGCTGCGAGTACGGCGAGCAGGAGGGCGCTGCGTCGTCGAATCGAAGTCATGCGAACAGCTCCGCCGGGGCGAACGCCGCGTGGCGGGCGGTCGCCCTCGTCAGCGTCATCAGTTCTGGAACGAGAGGGACGGTTAAAAGCCCGACGATGTGCCCGACGGGCGTCAGCCATCCGGATTACGCGGACTATGCGAACCCGTTCGGTGGCGGTCGTCGCGGTCGGTGAATGGTCATTGATCCCGCTGTCGCGTGCGGCACCGACGACCGACAGTCATTCGCCTCACAGTATCACCCGATAGTATAAGCACACGACACGCGGAGTCGGCGGCGTGACCACCCCGCTGTTCGGCGTCTACACCGACCCGGATCGGATGGCCGTCATCGAACGGATGGAGCAGTGGCTCGGCACGTCCCACGCGATCCAGACGGTGTTCGCGCCGTGGAGTCCGGGTGTCATCGACGAGCTGTTCGATCGAATCCTCCCGTCGATCTGGGCGGCGGGTCGCGTCCCCCTCCTCACGTGGGAGCCGTTCACTCCGACGCCCGACGCGACACCAACGGATATCGCGGCCCGAATCATCGCTGGGGAGTACGACGAGTATCTCGACCGGTGGGCCGACCGGCTGGCCGCGTGGCTCGCCGGTCCCGACGGCGAACTGGGCACTACCGACGATCGACGGCTGTATCTCCGACTCGCCCACGAGATGAACGGCGACTGGTATCCCTGGAGTCCGACCGTCGGCGAAAACAGTAGCCGAACGACGGACGCTCCGTCGACGTACCGCAAAATGTGGCGACACGTTCACGATCGCATCGAGCGAGGGGGTATCGAGAACACGCATTGCCAGTGGCTCTGGTGTGTCAACCACGTCGACGTGGGCGGGGTGTCGATGGAGGACTGTTATCCGGGCGACGCGTTCGTCGACTGGCTCGGCGTCGACGGGTTCAACTGGGGGGACAGTCGGGAGTGGTCGGCGTGGCACTCGCCCGCAGCGGTCTTCGACGACGCGATCGATCGATTGACCCAGCTCGCCGACAACCCGATCGCCGTGCCGGAGTTCGCGAGCACTTCCCTGACCGCGAACGGCCACGACCCCGCACGGAAGGCGGCGTGGATCCGGGCGGCATACGGGTATCTCGACGACGCAGGGGTAGCGCTGGCGTGCTGGTTCAACGAGGACAAGGAGACCGACTGGGCAGTGTTCGGCGGCGAGCGCGGAACCGAACGTGTCGCTGGCGAGCCATCACACGAGGCGTACGCGACGTACAGAGCGGCGCTCGTCAACGACAACCGTGCGGAGCCACCGCGATCACGGATCGTGAGCGATGCGGCGTTCCTCGGGCGAGGTTAGAACTCGCCGGCGAACTCGTCGTCGGTCAGCAGCGGCGGGTAATCGGGGAGCGCACTGAGGAACGCATCGCGGGAGATCGATCGCTTGTACGCCTCGTAGGCGGCGTATTCGGTGCCCGAAACCGAGACCTGTCCCGTCCCGCGTTCGCCGCCGAAGATCGCCCAGTCGGCCTCGTCGACCCCGGTCTTGTCGACGTTGAACCAGCACGTCATCTTGATGTCGTTCTCCTCGACGTACGTGAACGCGCTCTCAATCCACGCGGCCTTGCGTGACGGTCGGGGTTCGGTGCCACCCTCCCAGCCGACGACCGAGGTCGAGGCGAACTCGGTCAGCGCCACCGGCTTGTCGGTCAGCTCGCGGAGTCGTCCGAGCATCGGGTCGAACAGCTGCGCCGGCGACTGCCAGCTCGAATACGACTCCGTCCCACCGCGATTGAACCCGTCGATCCCCACCCAGTCGACGTACTCGTCGCCGGGGTAGTACCGTTCGGTTTGTAGGCCACTGGGGACCTGCTCGGCGTTCGCCGCCCAGACCCACTGGACGTCCGTCTCGTCGAGATCAGTCTCACCGAACGCGTCGTACAGCCGTCGCCACATCTCCACGTAGTCCTGTGGCGTTCCGGCTGCGGGGTTCTCGCCGCCGGTAGCGTTGCCGGTATCTTCGACGGGCACAGGCGTCGCCTCGATACGACTCGAATCGACCGCGCTCCACGGGAACCAGTCGCCGTTCATCTCGTGGGCTGGCCGGAAGTAAAACCGCCGCCCACGCGTCTGGCCGCCTCGCGGGCGCGCCCACGATTCGAGCAGCGACGCCCACGATTCGAGCTGCTCGTCGTACTCGCCGTTCGCGATCTCGCGTTCGATCGCCTCGGAGGTCTGCTGTCGCTCGGGGACGAACGGCTGCCACGAGATCATCGGGACGTGGCCCGCCTCCCAGACGTTGGTGAGGGGCCCCTCGATGAACCGCCGTTTGTTCTCGGTCGGACCGAGCGCATCGACGAACAGAAGGGCAACCGCCGGCGGCTGGCCGACCCACTCCGTGTAGGGTGCGAGGTTCGAAGCGAAGTCGGGCCCGCCAGGATAGACACCGGCGAGCGCTGCTCCCGAGCGCGTCGACGGTGCTTCAGGCGTTGTCGTCGCCGTCGAGGTGGTCGTCCCGGTCGAGTCGTTCGAACCGTTCGAACCGGACGAGCCACCCATTCCAGCCGATCCGTTCGAACCGCCCGATCCCGATCCATCGTTCGAGCCGTTCTGTCCGGAACCACCGAGGGAATCGAACGGCGTCGCACAGCCGCTGGCCCCGATGATTCCGGCAACCCCTGCCGCCCGCAGGAACGTCCGACGGTTCATCTACTGGTTCGGGAATGGCTGCATGCCCCGTTAAAGATTGTGGTGCGACGGCCCGGGAGAAAACCCACATTCCGTCAGGGAGAGTCGGCAGCCGAGCAGTCGCCCACGACACCCGGATCCGCGTTTCGTGCCGACGAGTTCAGTCGCCGTCGATCTCGCGGTCGGTGGTCTCGACGAGATCGGGATTGACCTTCCGCGTCACCGCGAAGTCCGTCGGCGGGATCACGAGACCAGCGAGCGCACCGAGCGAGTGGAGCAGGCTGACGATCGGCGTCAGCACGACCAACGCCACGCCGACGAGCAACGACTCGTCGTAGTACCGAATCCCGAGGAGTGACCAGACGAGTACGAACGAGAACACCGCGACCGAGAGCACCTGGAAGGCGAGTTCGAACGCGATGGTGCCCGGGATGAACAACGGAACGAACGTCAACACCGGCACCGCGGGCGAGAACGCCCACGCGATGTTCCGGACGGTGGTGAGCGTCCGGTACAGCGGCGAGAGCAGGCCACGCTGGGCCTGCGATCCCGCGATCCACCGGCTTCGCTGGCCGATCATCGCCCGGACCGTCGGCGGGGCCTGGGTGTCGAACATGTCGCGCGCGAGCGCGAAATCGAGATCGATCCCCTCGTCGGCCGCCACGCTCCAGACGAACGTGGTGTCCTCGATCATCGTCTTCCGATCCCACCCGATCCAGCCCTCGAGTTCCGCGCGGATCGCGATCCCACCACCCCACGCGTACAGCGGCACCGAAAGCGAGGGAAACGCGCGCTGCTCGATCTGAAACCCGAGCCGGAAGACTTCGGCGAGATAGGTGAGCCACGACCGACTCCGGCGTGGGCGCTCGCGGAACTGGACCACGTCGGCATCCGGAATCCCGTCGAGGTCGGTCACGATGCTGTCCTCGTCGAGAAAGAGCACGAACTCCTTCTCGCAGGTGAGATGCTGGCGGGCCCATTCGAGCGCTCGTCCCTTCCGGATCGCCTCACATTCGAACGCCTCGGGGACGACGTGGACGGTCGCACCGTCGATCGTCATCGGCTGTTCGGCGATCACGTGGCGGTCGGTGATCGACTCGGGGAGTGCGTTCACGCTCTCCTGGACGATCCGCTCGGAGTCGACCGTGAGAAAGCGCACCTGAACGTCGCCGGGATCGTACGCAGGGTCGGGATACTTGTAGCGCCGCCCGACGAACGCCACGAGATACGTCCAGTACGCGATGGAACAGGCAGAGAGGAGGACGATGATCCAGAGGATCACCGAGAGGATCGCGGGAACCGCCGCGAGAACCTGTTCCTCCATTGGCAATATGAACGACAGCGGACACATTAAGTGTTGCTGACTGCGCCCTCATCGAGACAGCGTACCGTATGCTGTTGCCCGTTCGCACCGCCTCGACGGTCGGGACAGCCCACGGCGCGCCCGGAAGGGCTTTCCGGTGGCTGGTGAAAGCGGGGAGCGATGGTCGAGGTGAGCGTCATCGTTCCGACGACCCTGCCGCCCGAGGCGACGATCGAGCCGGTCGAGCGCCTCGCGCACGACGGGTTCGACGACTACGAGGTGATCGTCCGACGCGACGAGGGAGCAGCGCACGCACGCAACGTCGGTATCGAGCGAGCCAACGGCGAGAAGCTCGTTTTCCTCGACGACGACTCGCTCCCGTGTCGGGGCTACCTCCGGATCGCGAGCGTCGCGCTCGACGCCTACCCCGCGGTTGCGGGCCGGGTGGTCCAGCCCGCGGACGCGCCGTATCGCGACCTCGAACTTCCGTGGTACGATCAGGGCGACGAGACCAAACCCACCGATCTACTGCCGGGCTGTAACATGGCGATCCGACGAGAAGTACTCGAGTCGGTCGGTGGGTTCGACGAGGAGGCCTTCGGCTGGGGCCACGAGGAGTCCGAACTCGCCGAACGGATCGCCGAAGAGTACGCGATCCAGTACGTCCCCGAACTCGCCGTCGAGCACACCTACGTCGAGTCCTTCCGGGACTTCCTCGAAAAGTCGTATCTGCTCGGCCGGGCCGACGTGCGGTGGTGGCGGCTCGACGGCAAATCCGATCGGTGGCTCGTGCGACAGACGCTCAACACTTCGCTTCGGGAGAACTCGCGGCTCGGAACCACACGACGGGTGGCCCAGCGCGTCGGCTGGATCGCCGAGACGATCGACGGACGATAGCTCGGCCACGGATGGATCGTCGGCGGAAATCACGATAGATCGGACTGTCGGATTCAGTGGTGATCATAGTGTAGTGCAACCGCACATGAAACACAAAACCCATTACAGTACGTGGTAGCACTGCTGGTGGGACTTGGTGTCCCGCTCCGAAGGCAGGGGATTGTGGATCGAGATCCGTTACCCTGGCATCGTCCCCTTGCCGTCGGGTTTTCACGGCTGATGACCAGCCGATCCGACGTGATACGTCGATACGTCATAAAGCTAGTGATAATGGCGAGTATCCGTCCAAACAGTGCTTGGTATTGAACAAACGAGGTTGTCCTGATCGACGGTGGTGTTCCGTCGTTCAGCAGTTGCGTTCTACTGCGGAACGGTAGTGCTGTCGAGACGTACGGTGTCGTCGTGAGAGAGTGTATCACTCGTAGTGTTGTCCACAGGCTGCGAAGACAACAGTTTGAAACCCTGTCGAACGGGTTTTGAAGTATGCAAGTAACGTTCCTCGGGACCGGCGGTGCGGTCCCGACGACCCGGCGCAACACCAGCGGACTCCTGCTCCGGCGCGACGGCGAGCGACTCCTCTTCGACTGCGGCGAGGGGACCCAGCGCCAGATGATGCGCTTCGGCACCGGCTTCACCGTTTCTCATGTGTTCCTCACGCATCTCCACGGCGATCACGTGCTCGGGCTCCCCGGTCTCTGTCAGACTCTCGACTTCAACGACCGCGAAGAGCCGCTCGCGATCCACACGCCGCCGGGCACCCGGAGTACGGTCGAGAATCTCGTCGGCGTCACCGGGGCGCGGCCCGGCTACCCCGTCCGGGTGAACGAAGCCTCGCCCGGCGGCGTCGTGCTCCGAGAAGACGAGTACGAGATCCGCGCGTTCGCGACCGACCACCGTACCCAGTCGGTGGGATACGCGCTGGTTGAGGACGACCGAAAGGGTCGATTCGACCGCGAGCACGCAGAGGAACTCGGCGTGCCCGAGGGGCCGAAGTTCTCCCGACTCCACGAGGGTGAAACCGTCGAGTTGGAGGACGGCACCGTGGTCGAACCCGAACAGGTGGTGGGGCCGCCGCGGCCGGGCCGGAAGGTCGTCTACACCGGCGACACGCGACCAACGGGCACGACCGTCGAGGCCGCGACCGACGCCGATCTCCTGATCCACGAGGCGACCTTTACGGACGATCGCGCCGAGCGCGCCGCCCAGACCGGCCACTCGACGTCGATCCAGGCGGCCGAACTCGCCAATCGCGCCGGCGCGAAACGGCTCGCTCTCACCCACATCTCCTCGCGGTACGCGGGCGACGCCTCCGAGCTCGAACGCGAGGCGCGCGAGGTCGCCGACGGCGAAGCGTTCGTCGCCGAGGACGGCCAGTCGATCGACGTTCCCTATCCCGAGTGACGAGGCTCACCAACCTTGATGGAGACACCGCTGGAGTCACCGCCATGGACGAGTCAGTCGCTGACACGGTCGCCACCTACGAACGGGTCGCCCCCGAGTACCGCGAGCGCCACGCCGATCGCAGCGTGATCGCCGACGCTATCGAGACGTTCCTCGGGGCGCTCGACGGGATCGACGGTGATCGCGTGCTGGACGTCGGCTGCGGTCCCGGCTGGGAGTCCGCGACTTTCCGCGAGCACGGGCTCGACGTGACCGCCATCGATCTCTCCCGGTCTTTCCTCGACGCCACCGGCGAAGTCGCTTCCGGGGCGAGCCGTGCGCGGATGGATATGCGCACGCTCGGAGTGGCCGAGCGGTCCGTCGACGGGCTGTGGGCGTGTGCGTCGTTTCTCCACGTTCCACACGCCGACGCCAGCGACACGCTTCGAGAGTTCCGGCGCGTGCTCCGGCCCAACGGAGTGTTCTTCTGTGCCGTGGCGCGAGGCGAAGGCGAGCGGACACGCGGGGGCGAGACCTATGGAGAACGGGACGAGCGGCACTTCACGCTCTACACTCCAGAGAAGTTGCGCGAGCGCACGATCGACGCGGGATTCGTCGTCGAGGAGCTCCACGAGGGAAGCGACGGAGAATGGCTTCACCTCCTCGCGAGAGCGCCGTAAGGCGGCCGTCGTGTCGTCCGAACCACTATCGAAGGGGAGCCGTCAGTCACGGAACGCCGGACGTGGGTACGTTTCCTTCGCCCGTTCTGCGGTATCGAGATCGATCTCGATCGTGACGAACGGCTGGTTTCGCGTGGTGCGGGCGATCACGGCTCCGTCGGGATCGACGATCCATCCCTCGCCGCCGAAGACCACGCTCGGGTCGTCTTCGATCGTGACCCGGTTCGACGACGCTACGAACGCACCCGAGACGACCCAGTCGAGCGCCCGCCGGCGCGCCACTTCTCGAGGGTGCGCTGCTCGGTCGCCCGCGGGTTGGCGATGAGGTGTGAGCCGGCGTGGCCGTACGAACGCGCCTCCTCGGCGGCCCACAGATCCGTACAGATCAGAAATCCCGTCTGCGCGTCGGCGCACTCGACGAGAGAGAACTCGCGCTGGCCGTGATCGTACCACGACTCCTCCCAGAACCCGGGTTCCTCGGGAAGGTAGCGCTTCTCGTGAACCGTTGTCGCGCCGTCGTCGGCGGTCCACCGGACGCCATCGTTGCACCGTCGCTCCCCACGGATCGACGGCCGGGACAGCAGCACGGTCGCGGGTGCGAGGGCGTCGAGGCGTTCGATCCACTCGTCGTGTGCGGCGACGGCGCGCTCCCACGCAGCCCCGTCGTCGGTCGAGCTCGCGGGAAGCCACGGCGCGAACGGCATCTCGGGCAACACCACGAGATCGCTGTCCTCGTGGGCGACGTGCTCGACTAGCGCCGGCCACGTGCGTTCGAACGCGGTGCGGTCCTCGGGGAGTTCACAGACGGTGACGCGCATCTCACCGCGACGACGCGACGCGGGACATAAATCCTGCCGTTCGCTGGGGACGAGTCGAACACGACCAATGGCTCCGTTTCCCTGACGAACGACGTGCCGCCCCGTTTTTCACTCCGACGGTCGAAACCACGTCATGACCCGCTTCGACGCCGCCACCGCGGACGCTCGTCAGGAACTCTTTGCCGACGCGATCCGCGCCCACACCGAGCGCAACAGCGCGTTCCTGACGATCGAGGCCACGACGGACGACACGGACGAGGGAGCCGGAGAGAGTAGTGAACCCACACCGTGGATCCAGTACGCCGACGGTACGCTCAACCTCGACTGCACCGACGACGAGCTCGACCGGCTGAAATCGCTGCTCGATGGGTTCCCGTCGTTCACCATCGACGATCTCGCCACGCCGGAGGATGTCGACGGCACCAACGTCCGGGTGACGGCGCGGACGGACGACGAGCGCATCGCCGAATTCGCGGATCGGGTCTTTCGACAGGTCTACGACCGCTCTAAGGGGTATCGGGCGTGGGTCGCGGCGATCTGACGGCGTGGTAGGGGTTCCTCCGGGAGCGAGTCGTTGGAGAAGCAGGGTATAGCAGCGGAACCAGACGACGCGCCGTCGTCGCCCTGGGTTACCGCCGTGGGATACCTAATAAAAGGTCAGAACGGGAGCCGTTCTTTCGCCTCGTCGGCCATCATGTCGAGCTTGTCCTGGAACTTCTCGACCGAGCGTTCGACGTGCTGGACGCGATCCCGTGGAATGCGACGGACGACGTCGTTGCCGTCGTCGTCCTCGCCGACTTTCACGAGCCAGTGGTCGTCGAAGTACGCAATGTACTCGTTGTCGACGGTGATTTCGACCTGTCCTTCGTCGAGCTTGTCGTAGACGATGGTGGCGCGACCGAGTTCGGGATCGACCATACCCCCGTCTGTGCCGGTGGATGGATAAAGGCGCGGCCTTCGCTCCGGACGTTCGCGGTTGCCAACAGTCGATCAGTTCTCGACGTCCTCGGACCCGACGCCGGGCGCGTCGGTGAGGTCGACATCCTGGGGTTCGTCGTGACCGCCGATCAGCACTTCACCGTCCGGGCCTTCGACGTAGACGTCGTCGGCGAACCCGCCTTTGGCGTGGGGATGCTCGGGCTCGTCGAGTTTTTCCGGCGTCGAGGGAGCCTCGGGAATGCCGCCGCGCGGCGCGAACGAGCCGAGCGGATCGGCGATGGTGATGTCGTAGTGGGAGAAAAAGTCGCGATAGCGGTCGTAGTGGGCCTCGATCTCGTCGGCCGGGATCTCCATCATCTCGGTCCAGCCGTGGTTGTAGAAGTCGAAGTTTCCCTGAATGTGGGTGATCTCGCGCGCTTCGGCCTCGGTGAATCCTGCTTTGAGCGCTGCGGTGTACGTATCGGTCGTGGCCTCGAAGAGACCGTCGAGGTGGTCCTCGCGCTCCGCCGCGTGGGCGGGGTCGGCCTTGCCGAGGAACACCCGCGTGTGGAGTTTGACCAGCCCGTAGTTGACGACCGAGGCGACGCCGGGCGTCGTGAGCGCCTGTTTCGCCGCGAAGTGACGCACGTTCTGGTTGATCTTCATCGTCGGATATCAGGTCGGGAGCCACATCAACGCACCGCCTCGACCGCCAAACCCGGGCACTCGTCTCGACCCCCTGTCGACGGCGGCGAGACGCAGGGCAGACACACGAGCGCGGACGGAGACGGACGGCTGAGGTGGACAGATGGAGACGACCGGCCACGAATCGATCGCGGACGCGCCAGCCCCCGAGCCGACCGGCTACGGAGATAGCAATTCACATTACCCCGGGTGTCGAAGCCCACCTATGGCTGGGTCGTACGTCATCATCGGCGACGGGATCGCGGGGAGCTCCGCGGCGGAGAGCCTCCGGGAGGGCGCTCCCGACGCCGACATCACCGTGATCACCGACGAGGGCGAGGCGCTCTACAATCGCATTCTGATCAAGGAGTTCGCGAAGGGGAAACTGCCCGCGGCCCCGATGTCGATCCACGACCCCGAGTGGTACGACGAGCGCGACATCGACCTCCAGCTCGACACCCACGTCACCGCAATCGACACCGACGAACACACCCTCCACACCCACGAGGGCACGGAGTACACCTACGACAAACTCCTCGTCGCGACGGGCGGGACGCCGGTCCAACTCCCCGTCGACAACAGCGACGCCGAGGGAGTCCACCACTTCTGGACGTTCGACGACGCACGCGCCATCAAGGAACACGCCGAAGACGCCGACACCGGCGTCGTCGTCGGTGCCGGACTTCTCGGGATCGACTTCGCGGCCATCTGCGGCGCACAGGAGATCGACGCCCACTATCTGATGCGCGGCGAGTGCTGGTGGCGGTACGCGCTCTCGAAGGACGGAGCCGACATCATCCACAACGCGCTGGAGGAGAAAAACGTCACTCCCGTCTTCGACAGCGGCGTCGACCACTTCGAAGTCGACGATTCGGGCCACATCTCATCGACTGTCGACCCGAACGGCGAGACCTACGACAGCGAGTTCGCCGGGGTGGCGATCGGCCTCGACTTCAACCTCGAAGTGCTCCAGGGCACCGACATCGAGCGCGACGACGGCGTGGTGGTCGACGAGTACATGCAGACCAGCGTCGACGACGTCTACGCCGCGGGCGATCTCACCCGGTTTTACGACACGATCATCGACGACTACGCTCAAAATGGCTCGTGGGGTAGCGCGAAAGAACAGGGCACGATCGCGGCCAAGAACATGCTCGCCGACGGTGAGGAAGAGGCGTTCCGTTGGGTTTCGTCGTACTCGATCACTCACTTCGACTTCCCGTTCCTCTCCTTTGGCCACCCGACGATCGGCGACGACCACGCCGAGGCGAAGTTCTCCGATACCGAGTGGCGGCGGCTCGCGTTCAAGGACGGCAAGATCGTCGGCGGCGTCCTGATCGGCGATCTCGCCCCCCAGAGCAAGTACAAGAAACTGGCTCGTGAGGAGCGCGTCGTGGCCGACCAGAAGGACGTGCTGATGGCCGAGGAAGTCGATCTCGACGATCTCGCACCCGCCCCCGAGCAGTAGACAAGCGCGAACAGCTATCCTAACGCGAAGGCCTTTGACCGCTCCAGCGGTTCGCATCCCGACGGTCGCCCGAATCACTTGAACAGCTCAGTTTACCCTGAGTGGCGGTGGCGCGCGGGAGGGCGTCGAAGACGCCCGACTCGCGCGAGGGATGAGCGGAGCGAGCTCTGCGAGCGGAGCGAATCGGCTGGGGAGGGAGTGGCCTGCGGTCCTCATTTGTGTCGGGATTCGTCGGCGACGGGTTGGCCGTCGCCACCAAACCCCCCAACTGAGTTTGTCGAACGAGCCGCCGACTGCCCGTCGTCTCCGTCGAAAAGCGGGAATCGCATCGAAGCCGTTTTCCTCCATCACGTCCGATCCGGGGTATGGAAGGCGGCAGCGGCGACATGACGCTGGCGTTCGAACTCGCGGCGCTCGAAGCGCTTGCCGACCCCACCGAGGTGGTTTCGGACGCGCGCCGGTGGACCGAGTACGTCGGCGTGATCTCCGATCAGCCCACCTACGTGGTCACGAACTTCACCCGGAAACACCGCATCCGACAGGACTTCTTCTCGGGACCACGCGGGCGCGAGGAGAGTCTCGACAACGTCAAGCGCCAGTTCGACACCGAACGTCACGTCTTCGTCGGCACCGACGAGAACGACGCCACCCTCGCGGAAAGCGTCGAGTGGGAGTATCTCGCGCTCGAAGACGCGGCCGACGCCGCCGGGTGGACGCTCGCCGCCGACGCGCCCGACGAAAACGATACTGACACCGACACCGCGACGCGCGACGACTGGCCCTGAATCCGATCGCCGTTCGCATGCATTGATTTAATATCCGCCGCGCAGACGGTTGTCCCATGTCACTACGGATCGGGACGGCACTCCGCGAGGGTGCCCGCCGGACGGTCACGCGCGACGGTCTCGTTCTCGCGGTTGCGTTCGTCGTCATCGGAATCGTCACCGCTCTCGCCACACAGACGATCGTCGCCGAGGCAGTCGATGCGCTCATCGAGGCTCTCAGGACAGAATCGGGGACTGCACCGGAGGATCTCACTCCGGGCGAGATCGACCAGATCGAGACCGCTCTCGAAGGACAGGCTCCGCTCGCGCTGCCGATCTCACCACTCGTCGCGGGGCTGCTTCTCGTGCTCACGGGAATTCTCGCGGAGGCGGTCAACATCGTCGCCGTTCGAGCCTTCTTCGCCGACAGCGGCCAGGAACTCTCGGCCGGACTCGCCGGCCGGAACATCGTGCTGGCGACGCTCAACGGTATCGTCGGCGGGATCGTCGTCGGCATCATCGTCGCCATCGGGCTGATCTTCCTGATCGTTCCAGGGATCTTCTTCGCGATCGCCTTCCTCTTTCTCAGACAGGAGATCGCGGTCGAGGACGAGAATTTCGTCGACGCGATGGCGAGTAGCTGGCAGCTGACGAAGGGCGACCGGCTCGAATTGTTCGCGCTCGTACTCGGCGTTGCCGTTCTCGTTTTCCTCGTTTCGACGGTGGTACCGTTGCTGTTCGGGGCCGTCAGCCCGCTTGTCAACGTGATCGTTTCGATCCTCGTCGGCGGCGTGACGGCCGTGTTCGGCACCGCGGTGATAACGCGTGCGTACGCACAGCTCCACGCCGACCGCGCCGCCGTCCGGAACGACGAGGCCGACACCGACGAGTGGGCGGTCTGACGCCGGGGAGCCGCGGCGTTTAACCGCGTGCCGTACCAGCTACCACGTATGGCAGAGCCACGCGTCCCTGGGAGTCGGGGGTCGGACCTCGCCCTCCCCTGCGGCGAGTCGGTCGCGATTGCGGACCTCGACATGGGGATGCGGGAGTTCGGCTGTGACTGCGGCGAGCGCCACGCCCTCGTGATGGACGTCCACCCGCCGAGTCGATTCGTCCCCGAGTCACTCGTGGAGGTGCTCCGCGAGACGATCGAATCAGAGGACGGTGACGAGTTCGATACGATCCATCTGATGGGTGTCGTGCTGGAGGAGTTCCCCCAGAAGGTCGTCGCCGAGGACGTCGCGGAGAACAGCGACGTGGGCTACGCGCTGGTCTGGGCCACCGACTTCGACGCCCGACGACTCCACGAGATCGTGGTCGAACTCATCGTGGAGCTGATGGAACACGCGGTGAGCCACGCCGACGACGACGCGGCGAGCGAGTTCGAACGCCAGATGCACGAGTTCGACGTGGAGGCGTTCGTCGAGCAGTACCGCCGCGAGCGCGAGTTCGAACGCGAGACCGACACGCCCGTCTGACGCCCCCGTACCGGGCGTATCGGTGCCGGCTGGCGATTCGCCGAACAGAGCGTCATACGGCTGTCTGACGCCATGTTATGTGGGTGGAGGCCATGGGAAGACGTATGCAACTCCGCCGGAGCGAGTTCGAGCGCATCCGGACGGCGCTCGCGGAGGTCGAACCTGACGAGCCGTTGACGGCCCGGGAGATCCACGACCTGCTCGACGAGCGCGGCGAAACCCTCGACAGCCCACACCGGGTGGCCACCGTTCTCGGCCGCCGTGCGGACGGCGAGGTCGAAGTCATCCGGGACCGCCCGTACCGATATCGCGTGCTCGACGACACGGCGAACTGACCGCCGAAGTCGAGCGATTTCGGTCGATCAACTGCTTTTCGACCGCAGCGGCGCTTCGATCCATCGAAACGGCGGCTCCGACGAGCTTGCTGTGGAGTTCCGTCCTCGAACAGGCCACGGGACGAAGTCGCCGTGGCTCACCGGTTTCGATTTTCGAAACTCAATTGCGCATCTCGTATTCTATCGTGGTGCTTATTACGATGTACGCATCACGACGGGTAATGACAGACGAGGACAGAACGTTTTTGCTCATCGGCAGCGGTCCGATCCAGATCGGTCAGGCGGCGGAGTTCGACTACTCCGGCGCGCAGGCGTGTCGCGCGCTCGCGGAGGAGGGCGCGCGAGTCGTCCTCGTCAACTCCAACCCGGCGACTATCATGACCGATCCCGAGATGGCCGACGAGGTGTACATCGAACCGATCACCACGGAAGCCATCGCCGAGATCATCGAGGAGGAGCGCCCGGACGGCGTCATCGCGGGCCTCGGTGGTCAAACGGGACTGAACGTGACCGCCGAACTCGCCGAGGAAGGGGTGCTGGAGGAGTTCGACGTCGAGATCATGGGGACGCCGCTCGACACCATCTACGCCACCGAGGATCGTGATCTGTTCCGCCAGCGCATGGAGGACATCGGACAGCCGGTGCCCGCTTCGACGACGATCACTCTCGACGAAGGCGAGTCGGTGACGAACCTCGACGAGGCAGGCCTGCGCGAGCGCGTCGATGCGGCGGTCGATTCGGTCGGCGGACTTCCGGTCATCTCCCGGACGACCTACACGCTCGGCGGGAGCGGGTCGGGCGTCGTCGAGGACAGCGAGGAGCTGTACGAGCGCGTCCGGAAGGGGCTGCGGCTCTCGCGCAACAGCGAGGTGCTCATCACCGAGTCGATCGCCGGCTGGGTCGAGCTCGAGTACGAGGTGATGCGCGACGCCGACGACTCGTGTATCATCATCTGCAACATGGAGAACCTCGACCCGATGGGGATTCACACCGGCGAGTCCGTGGTGGTGACCCCAAGCCAGGTGATCCCCGACGACGGCCATCAGGAGATGCGGACCGCGGCGCTCGACGTGATCCGCGATCTCGGCATCCAGGGTGGCTGTAACATCCAGTTCGCGTGGCGTGACGACGGTACGCCCGGCGGCGAGTACCGCGTCGTCGAGGTCAACCCCAGAGTCTCGCGCTCGTCCGCACTCGCCTCGAAGGCGACCGGGTATCCCATCGCGCGCGTCACCGCGAAAGTCGCCATGGGGAAACGGCTCCACGAGATCGACAACGAGATCACCGGCGAGACCACCGCAGCGTTCGAGCCCGCGATCGACTACGTGGTGACCAAGGTTCCGAGATGGCCGAGCGAGAAGTTCCGGGACGTGGAGTTCGAGCTCGGGACCGCGATGAAGAGCACCGGTGAGGCGATGGCGATCGGGCGGACGTTCGAGGAATCCCTGCTGAAGGCGCTGCGCTCGACCGAGTACGAGCCCGACGTCGAGTGGGACGCGGTCGACGACGCGACGCTCGAAACGGAGTACCTCGAACGGCCGACGCCCGACCGCCCGTACGCGATGTTCGAGGCAGCCGAGCGGGACTACACTGCCGACGATCTGGCGGCCCTCACCGGAATCAAATCGTGGTACACCGAGCGGTACGTCCGGATCGCTGACGCCGCGCAAGCGGCCGCCACGGGCGAGTTCCAGCCCGCAGCGAGCGCCGGATTCACCAACAGCGAGATCGCCGCGACCGCCGCGGACGGCGGTGCCGAGATCGGCGGCGTCGGCGACGTCGAGTCGTCGGTAACGGGCCGGACGTACAAGCAGGTCGACACGTGTGCCGGCGAGTTCGCAGCCGAGACGCCGTACTACTACTCCGCACGGAAGCCCGAGTACGCCGACACCGGTCCCTACGAGGGTGAAGGGGCGGCGGGCGAGCTCGAAGTCGATCGCGACGTCGAGAGCGTGGTCGTGGTCGGCGGCGGCCCGATCCGGATCGGTCAGGGTGTCGAGTTCGACTACTGCTCGGTCCACGCGGTGCGCGCGCTCCGCGAGATGGGGATCGAGGCCCACGTCGTCAACAACAACCCCGAAACCGTCTCGACCGACTACGACACCTCCGATGGGTTGTTCTTCGAGCCGATCACGCCCGAGGAGGTTGCCGACGCGATCGAGGCTACCGGGGCCGACGGCGTGATGGTCCAGTTCGGCGGCCAGACCTCCGTCGACATCGGGCGCGGGCTGGAGAGCGAGATCGATCGGCGGGGCCTCGACTGCGAGGTGCTCGGCACGTCTGTCGAGGCGATGGATCTCGCGGAGAACCGCGACCGGTTCAACGTTCTGATGGACGATCTCGACGTCGCCCAGCCCGTCGGCGGGGCGGCCGTCAGCGAGCACGAGGCGCTCGAACTCGCTCACGAGATCGGCTATCCGGTTCTGGTCCGCCCGAGCTACGTCCTCGGCGGCCGCGCGATGGACGTGGTCTACGACGACGACGGCCTCCGGGAGTACGTCGAGGAGGCCGTCCGGGTGAGTCCGGATCAGCCCATCCTGATCGACGAGTTCCTCGCGGGTGCAGTGGAACTCGATGTCGACGCGGTCGCCGATGGGGAGAACGTCTTGATCGGCGGGATCATGGAGCACGTCGAGTCCGCCGGCGTTCACTCCGGTGACTCGGCGTGTATGATCCCGCCGCGCTCTCTCGACGCCGACGTGCTGGCGCGGGTGCGCGATGTCGTCGAGGGGATCGCGGACGCACTCGACACTGTGGGCCTGCTCAACGTCCAGCTCGCAGTCAGAGACGGCGAGGTCTATGTCCTGGAGGCGAACCCGCGCTCGTCCCGCACTGTGCCGTTCGTCTCGAAGGCCACCGACGTGCCGATCGCCAAACTCGCTGCCCAGGTGATGGCGGGTGCGTCGCTCGACGATCTCGATGCGACCGAACAGGTCCCCGAGCAGACGAGCGTGAAGGAGGTCGTATTGCCGTTCGATCGGCTGCCGGGGAGCGATCCGCGGCTCGGCCCGGAGATGAAGAGTACGGGCGAAGTGATGGGGACCGCCGAGGAGTTCGGGAAGGCGTACTGGAAGGCCCAGGCCGCGACGGGTAAACCGATCCCAGCCGAGGGCGTCGCGGCGGTCGACCTCTCGGCGGCGGAGTTCCCCGATCCCGCAAGCGACGCGGGACGCGATCTCCGTGACGGGTTCGCCGCACACTTCGACTGCCAGGAGTTCGACGACCTCGCGGCGGCGATCCGCGAAGGCGAGGTCGACCTCGTGATCTCGCGGGACCGCGCGGCACTCGAAGTGTGTGTCGAGGAGGACGTCACGTACTTCTCGACCGAGGCGAGCGCGCGGGCCGCACTCTCCGGCCTCGCGGCGCGCGACGCGGACTCGGCGGTTGCGGCGGTCGATCGGCGGCCGAAACACGACGCCGAGTGGGGTCGCGCCGACTGATCGTCTCGTAGACGATTCGGCCGAACTGTCCGCCGCCGACACCATCTTTATTCGTCCGGGCCGCGATGTATTGGCCATGGCCGAAATCCTCTCCGACGACGAGATCAGTGAGAACGCTCCCGCGGAGTGGCAGCAGGACGGCGACGAGATCGTTCGGGTCTACGAGTTCGAGGAGTACCTCGACGGCGTGGCCTTCGTCACCGAAGTAGCCGAAATCGCCGACGAGGAGTTTCACCATCCCGAGATTCAGGTGCGCTTCGACGAGGTCGAGGTGCGTCTGACGAGCCACGAGGCCGGTGGAGTGACCGACCAGGACATCGAGATGGCCGGGCGGTTCGACGACGTGCGGTAACGCACCGGAACCAGCAGCGTCGCGCTCCAGTAGACGACTACACGCTGTCGACCACCGGCAGAAGGGATTTATCGGTGGCGACCCTATTGACGGAGCCCGATGGCCCCTCCACAGTACGACTTCTGGCTGCTCGACCTCGACGGTACGCTGGTCGACGTCGAGGCGAGCTACGTCCGCAGCGTGTTCGATCGCGTGGGCGAGCGCCTCGATCGGCGATTCACCGACCGCGAGGCCGAAACCCTCTGGCACGGGCTCGGCGGTCTGCGCGACGACCAGCTCCGGGCGTGGGGGATCGATGTCGGCCGGTTCTGGGACGCGCTCCACGCGGTCGAGGACCCCGAGGCTCGCGCGGCCGCGACCTTCCTCTACGACGACGCACGGGCGTTCCTCGCGTCGGTCGACGCCCCGATCGGGGTGGTGACTCACTGTCAGCCGTTCCTCGCCGACCCGGTGTTGGATCGGCTCGATCTCCGCGAACGGTTCGACGCGGTGGTCTGCTGTACGAGCGAGATCGGCTGGAAACCCGATCCCGCGCCCGTGCAGTTAGCAATCGACCGCCTCGGCGTCACACCGGAGAGTCGGGGAGTGCTCGTCGGTGACGGCCCTCACGACGTCGGTGCGGCGTGGAACGCGGGCCTCGACGGGATCCACGTCGAGCGTCACGGCCACGATCGCCGGGGATGGTGCGTCCGGGGTGACCGCCGTATCACTGACTTCGGCGACCTCTGAACCCCGGCAAGTCCGCACACAGCTCGTCGAGGTCGTCGAGGACGCTATCGAGCGCCGCGACGCCAGACTTCTCCATCCGGTCGGAATCAGCGAGCACCCGGACGGTCTCCTCGTCGAGCGAAACGAACCCGCAGTCGAGCTTCTCGGCGGTCGCACGGAGCCCGAGTCCCGCGTCGGCCCCACCCGCAGCCACCCGCCGCGCCGGACTCTCGTGGGCTTCGAGGGTGAAATCGAAGCCGTCGATCGCGTCGACGAGGTCGTGGCGGTCGGCGTCGCGCTCGTCGGCGAGGGCGGCAAGCGCGTTCGAGAGGCTCGTCCGCAGGCCGGAAGTCGTGGGTCGATTGACGAAGGCGAGATCGCGATCCACGAGATCGGCGAGATCGTCCACGTCGTCGGGGTTGTCGGCCGGAACGACGAGGCCCCACTCACGAGTCCAGCTACCGATTTCGGTCGTGCTGGCGTCCAGTTCATCGGGATCGCCCGCAACCGCCACGACATCGGGAACGCCGTCGCGGAGCCAGCGGCGGGCCGCGCGGCTCCCGACGCTCAGGTAGCGCGGCCGGTCGATCCGGTCGAGTAGCCGCGAGAGGAGCGGGTCGTCCTCGCCTACACCGAGAAGCGTCGGTGGACGAACGTCGGGCGAGAACAACTCGACCGTCACTGCCTCGCCCGCATCGAGGTAGGCGACCTCGGCGGCCATCTCCACGATCCCGTCGGCCTCGACGAGGCTGGTGGTCGCGCCGCTGCCCTTGTCGACCGGGTAGACCAGCGTCTCGCCCGCGCCGTCCTCGATCAGCCCGACCGGCACGAGCCGGTGACGACCCTCCTCGGCACGCTCCTCGACCGCCATCCGTCCCCGGACCGTAGCGGTCGCAGGCTCCGGAACCCCAGCGGCCCGGCGAATCGCGGGGGCGACGAACGTCCGGAAGATCGAGAGCGCCGAGACCGGATAGCCGGGCAGCCCGACGTACGCCGAGTCATCCAAACGACCGACGATCATCGGCTTGCCTGGCTTGATCGCGACCCCGTGGAGGAGAAGGTCGCCCTGCTCCTCGATGACCTTGTAGATCACGTCGACCGCACTCGCGGAAGTCGAGCCGGACGAACAGACCAGATCGCACTCGGCGGCGGCCTCGCGGAGCACGTCTTCGAGAGCGTCGTAGTCGTCGCCAGCGTGGGGATACACCACGGGCTCGCCACCGGCCTCGGCAACGGCGGCCGCGGTCGCGTTGGAGTTCACGTCGTAGATCTGGCCCGCGTCGCTGTCGAGATCCTCGCCGACGCGGACGAGTTCGTCACCCGTCGAGACGATCCCGACCCGGGGTTTCGCACGGACCGGAACCCGATCGACGCCGAGCGCGGCGAGCAGACCGATCTCGCGCGCCGTCAGCCGGGTACCGGGCCCGAGCGCGCGCTCGCCCGCCGCGATGTCCGCACCCGCTGGCATCACGTTCTCGCCCGGTGTCACCGACGTTCGGACCGCGACTCGCTCGCCACTCACGTCACCCGCCGCATCGTCCCTCTCCTCGCTCTCACTGCCGACCCGATCGGTCCGCTCGACCGCCACCATCGCGTCGGCGTCGGACGGCATCACCGCACCGGTAGCGATCTCGACCGCCTCGCCAGGGTCGAGATCCACGGTCGGCCGCTCACCGGCTTCGACGACGCCGACGAGATCGAACACTGCGGGATCGGTCTCGGTTGCTCCGAACGTCTCGCGCGCACGGAGCGCGTAGCCGTCGAGCGCCGACCGATCGAATCCGGGAACGTCGAGGGTCGCGTCGACCCGTTCGGCGAGCACCCGACCCTCGGCGGCGTCGAGCGCCACGGTTTCGGTTTCCGGATCGAGGTCGAGTGATGCGATCGCGTCGTGGGCCTCGGCCGGTGCGGCGAGATCGCGGAACTGCTTGCGCTCGCTCATGGCGCTTCCTCCCAGTGCTCGACGGCAACGGTCTCACCCGCTGGGATCCCCTCGCGCCCCGTTGCGACGACTACCCAGCCGTCGGCGAGCGCGACGCTCGACAGCGCCCCCGCGCCGCTCGTCCGCGTCGGAACGGCTGTCGGCATATCGTCGTCGTTCTCACGTAGCTCGACTCGTGCATAGGTTTGTACACCAGGTTCGCTCGCGATCTTCCGATCGAGGCGCGCATCGGTCGTCGGGTGGGGTCGAGCCGAGCGGTGGCCGACTTGCCGAAGCGCGGGTCGAAGCAGTTGGACTGCGGCGACGATGCACGAGACCGGATAGCCCGGGAGCATCAAAACTGGTGTGTCCGCGACGACGCCGAATCCCGCGGGATGGCCGGGTTTGCAGCCGATTCCGTGAACCAGCACCTCGCCGAGGTCGTCGACGATCTCGGGGACGAGATCACGCTCGCCGACCGACGAGCCGCCGGTGGTCACCACGAGGTCCTTCGTGAGGTCGCGCTCGATCGCCGCCCGGAGCGCCGCCCGGTCGTCGGTCACGACCTCCCGATACGTGGCCCGCCCGCCCCAGCGTTCGACGTACCGTGAGGTCGTGAGGCCGTTGGTTTCGACGACCTCACCGGGGTCGGGATCACGCTGGACGAGCTCTTCGCCTGTCGGTATCACACCCACGGTCGGGCGCTCGTAGACAGCGACTTCGTCGACACCGACCGACTTCAACAGGCCGAGATCCGAGGGACGGAGCCGATGGCCCGGATCGTAGAGGGATTTGCCCGCCCGAACGTCCTCGCCGACCGGGGCGACGTTCTTGCCGGCGGCGACCGGATCGAACACCTCGATCTCGTCACCGACCGTCTCGACGTGTTCGACCATCACGACCGCATCGGCCCCGTCCGGGAGTTCGCTGCCGGTGTGGACCCGCGTCGCGGTGCCGGGATCGTCGATCGCACCCCGACGGAGGACGGCGGGCGAGCGCCGACTCGCGTCGAACGTGTCGGTGGCCCGGACCGCGAACCCGTCCATCGCCGCACGCCGGTAGTGCGGGACGTCCCGGTCGGCGACGACCGGCTCGGCGAGCACACGGTCGTCGGCTGTGAGGAGTCCCACCGATTCGACCCGCTCCGAGGGTTCGATCCGGTCGAGAAGCCGCTCGCGCGCCGTTTCGAGCCGAGTGAGTCGTTTGAACCCGCTCTCGCGGACGTCGTTCATACCTCTCCTAACCGGACGAGTGGGCAAAAACGTGTGCCGGAACGGTGACGAGGAACGACGGTGAGAGCGACTGGTGTCAGTGATCGAAGGGAGAGCCGGGAGAACGAGCGCTTTAGCGGAGACCGGCGACGACGATGGTTTCCCGGCGGATGACGAACTCCGGGACCGGTGTCGGGCCTGGCTGGCCGGGATCGAACGCGAGGCTGGCGGAGCCGCCGTGGTCGGCGCGGAGTTCGACCCGGACGGTTCCGGCACTGCTGGCCGTGGCGGTGACGGTACGCTGACTGTCGCCGTCGACAGTCGGAGAGTCGTCGACGAGGACGCCATCACCAGCAGCGATACACACGTCGAGCGCGTGATCGGTGTCGTCTTCGTTGCGGAGGAGGATGGTCGGCGGTTCGGTGGCGGTGGGCTGTGGGCCGGCAGTATCACCTTCGACCCTGGGATCGGGACGGGTCTGCGTCATCTATCCGAAGATAGCACCTCCCCAATATGAACCATGAGGACCGTTACCGACCGTTCCTGATCGTTCAGCACTGTTTCGGACTGTTTCACGGCGTCTCAGGTGTGAAATCGGGCCATTGGTCGGTTATCGGTGACCGCTATCGGGGGGTTTTTCGCCCCGGCGGTCCACGGCTCTTCCATGTCCGCGCTGCGCGATGCGTTGGGCGATCTCCCGGACCCGGTGTTCGCCGATCTGTTGGAATCGGCGGAGGCGTACCTCCTCGTCATCGATCTGCCGGGTGTCGGCAGCGAGACGCTCGACGTCCGACTCGATGGGGCTCGTCTCCGGATCGAGGCCCGGCGCGAGAAGGACCTCCCGATGGCGTTTCGGTATCTCGAAGAGGACCGACCGCTCTTCCTCGACGCGGAGCTTCCGCTGCCGCCGGACGTCGCCGAGACGGGTGCGGAGGGGACGCTCGATCGAGGTACCCTCACGCTCCGGCTCCCGAAGCGCGACGCCACCGAGGCGACGTCGATCCCGATAGCGGTCGGCGGGAGCGAGCGCGACGAGCTGTGACGGGGCACACGCTGTGAACCTCCGTGCGTACGGCCGGTTCTTCGTCGTCTTCCGCCAGTTCCTCCCGCTGATCGTCGCGTACCTTCGGGACCGCCGACGCTACTTCCTGTTCGGCGGGCGGCGGGAGGTCACGAGCACGATGCGACGCGAGCGCGCACGAGTCCTGCTCGATTCGCTATTGACGCTCGGGCCGACGTTCATCAAGCTCGGCCAGCTCCTCTCGACACGGCCCGACGTCTTACCTCCCGAATACGTCGCGGAGTTCTCGAAGCTTCAGGACGAGGTCCCACCTGCGGAGTGGGCCGAAGCCGAACCGGTCGTCAAGGAGGAGTTGGGACCGGTCGAGGAAGCGTTTTCGGCGTTCGACACCGACGCGATTTCCGGCGCGAGTCTCGGCCAGGTCTACCGGGCGGAGTTGGACGGCGAGCCGGTCGCGGTCAAGGTCCGACGACCGAACATCGAATCACTGATCGAGGCCGACCTCCAGGTCATCAAGTGGAGTCTCCCCGTCCTCATGCGGTTCATCGGCGAAGCACGCTCGTTCTCGCTCGAAACGCTGGCCGAGGAGTTCGACAAGACGATCCACGAGGAGATCGACTACAGCCGGGAGGCACGGATGCTTCAGGAGATCCGGGAGAACTTCGCAGGCGACGACACGATCCGCATCCCGAACGTGATCGAGAGTCACTCCACCCCCCGGGTCCTCACGATGGAGTACGTTCCCGGGACCAAGATCACCGCGGTCGACGAGCTCGATAGGATGGGGATCGACCGCACCAAGCTATCGGAGCGACTCGAACGGGTCTACCTCCAGATGATCGTCGACGACGGCGTGTTCCACGCCGATCCCCACCCTGGAAACCTCGCGGTCGAACCCGACGGCACGCTGGTATTCTACGACTTCGGGATGAGCGGCCGGGTCGACGAGTACATTCAGAGCAAGATCGTGGAGTTCTACATCGGGATCGCGAACCAGGATATCGACGCGATCCTCGACGCACTGGTCGAGATGGGCACTCTCAGCCCGACCGCCGATCGCGAGACGATGGGGAACGTGATGGAGCTCGCGATTCAGGACATCCGGGGCGAAGAGGTCGACCAGTACCGGGTCCAAGAGGTCGTCGGCCAGGTCGAGGACACCATCTACGAGTTCCCGCTCCGACTGCCCGCGAACCTCGCTTTAGTCCTCCGTGTGGCGACCGTGGTCGAGGGAGTCTGTGTCACGCTCGATCAGGACTTCGACTTCGTCTCGGTCGCGACCGACTACCTCGTCGAAGAGGGGTATCGCGAGGAGGGGATCAAGCAGTTCCTCGAGAGCCGTGGCGAGGAGTTCACCGACCTCGCCGAGGCCACGGTGCGAACCCCACCAAAGCTCGAACGCGCCCTCGACGGGCTCAACCGGGGCAATCTCACTGTTCACGCCGACCTCGACGACACCGACGGCCTGTTCGAATCGCTCGCGAATCGCCTCGTCTTCGGGCTCCTACTGACGGCGGGCGTACTTTCGGTGGCGATACTCTACGCGTTCGCGACGCCATTTGCGACTGGGGTCGCCGCTGCGTTTTCGGTAGGGATGGCACTCTTGTTGTACCGGTCGTTCCGCAGCCGCCGTCGACTCCAGGCCACGCCGGAGTTCACCCGCCAGAGCCTGCGTCAGCGTCGCGGACAGGACACGGAGTCGATGAGCGAGGCCGATGCCATGACCGAGCCCGAGACAGAAGAGGAAGGACCGATCGGCACGCCGATCGACGTCGAGCGAGAGACCGACGACCAATAGTCGGTAGTCGGACGTGGAGAAGTGCGTCAGCCGCGATTTGAACGCGGGTCATCAGCATGGGAAGCTGAGGTGATACCAGGCTACACCACTGACGCGCATCCGGGAGGACGTGCTTCGACGACATAAATCACCCGAACTCGTGCGCTGTGGCGAGAAAGGTGCGGCGAAATCAGAGTTCTACGCGTTCGACCAGCTGTTCGTCGGCACGGTGGTTCGTGACGGCGACGATTCGGATGTGATCTTCGAGGCCGGAGTCGTCGAGCTTGGCCTTCAGGAGCGTGTCGACCTGGTAGACCCCGGCAGCGTCGGTCATCTCGATCTCGACGAGGACGGGAGCACCGTCGCCGGATTCGAGCGAGACCTGCTGGATGGCCTGACTCGACACGGTGTTGATCCCCCGCCCGCCCTGTTCGTAGGGTTTGCGCGAGCGGCCGTGTTCCATGTCGAGCGCGTCGGCGACGCGGACGACGCCGGCTTCGAGCGTCAGCGGCGTCTCCGGAGTGTGATGACAGAGGATCGCGTGGAGCACTTCGCCCTTGACACGGACGCGGGCCTCGGTGTCGTAGAACCCGAACTCGGGGAGGACCCGATCGAGCACGTCGGCGGCGAGCGGGATCGAGTAGTACGGGTGATCGGAGCGATGGACGACGTGGCCGATGTCGTGAAGCGTGGCGGCGAGCGCGATGATCACGGGCTCGTCGGCTTCGTCGAGTCCTTGGTCACCTGCGCCGTTGAACTGAACGCCACCGGCCTTGAGCAGGTCGTAGAGGCAGAGCGCACGGTTGCGCACGATCGAGATGTGTTTCGCCCCGTGGTCGTTGTAGCGTTTGCGCGCGACCGGGTTGACGTTCTGGGCGTCGAGATACGCCTGGATCTCGGGATCGCTCTCGACGAGGTCGAGCACCTCGTTGACTCGTTCGTCGGGGAACGCGTGGTCGTCTTCGGGGGCATAGACACGACCGCTGCTCGCGGCGTCGACGCTATCACTCATGAGACAGCGTTCGGTGGCTGGAAGGAAAACTGATGGGGTCGATGGGTGTCGGTAGACAGTCGAGGCGGTACAGCGCCGCACCGGTCGACGAGGGCGAACGGCTCGACGCGGTCGCCGTTCGCGAGCGGGGCACCGAATTCGGGGCCGTGTCGCCGACATCGACCACGAGCCGCAAGAGCCGGGACGGCCGCAAAGCACGTCCTACCCGAGCAAAAAGCCTATAACTGACACATCGTAAGCTATGGCCACGATGCTCGGAGCCATACTCCAGATACCAGGCGTCCCCGGCGGGCCGGAGGTGTTGATCATCCTCGTGATCATCGTCTTCCTGTTCGGGGCGAACAAGATCCCCGAACTCGCCGGCGCGCTCGGCGAAGCTCGTGGCGAGTTCGAGCAAGGGCGAGCAGAAGTCGAGGACGAACTTCAGGACATGCAGGACGTCGCCCAGGGCGACGCCACTTCGGAGACGGCAAACGCCGCAAACGAAGCCAGTTCGGGGGGCGATACGGTCGATCACAACCCACCGGAAGTCAACGAGAAGAACACCGAAGTCGAGAGCAACTAACAACACAACGGTTTTTCCTACCCGCCACCTCCCCCTGCCGGGGCGTGTGGCCTAGCGGATAGGGCGAGAGGTTCCTAACCTCTCGATCGCGGGTTCGAATCCCGCCACGCCCGCTGTCGTGTTGCGAACGGACGTGAGCAACCGACAGCGTACCGTGCGGGATTCGAAGCAGGGAGAGCGCAGTCTCGCGACCGACGGGAGCGAGGAAGCGATCGACCAGGGTTCGAATCCCGTCACGTCCGAACCTTTTACTTCGTCGGGTGCGCGAGCGCACCGCTCCTCGCAAAAACGTTCATGAAAAACACCCGCTCGCTCAGCCTTCGGCCTCGCTGGCGGTGAACCGCGCTCGCTTCGCTCGCGCGGACAGCACTCACCCACATCCACACCGCAACCGCACAGCACCGCCCGAGCCCTCAGACGCTCGTTTCACTCGCGTCCTCGCCCTCGATCCACCAGGAGAGCGACGCTCTCCTGAGCCCTGCGATCGCGGAGCGATCGCAGGACGCCAGGACCGCACCGCTGCCGCAACCGCACTACCACCCCACAGCCGCATCCCGCACCGCCGCAGCCGCTGCCACACAAACAACCCATGCTTAGTGCTAGCGTGCCAGAACCCTTCGAACATCCCCGGAACAGCCGAATTTTTCAGTCTCCATCGCGGTTTTCATAGTAGTGTCAGGAACTGAGGGCGGCTCGCTCAGCCTCTTCAGAAATCGGGAGTTCGTCGCGCTCGCGAGCACCGCGTTCGCGCGCTCGCAGGCGTACTCCACCATCCTGATCGCGCTCGCGCTGTACGCCGACCAGTTCGGCACCACCGGGACTGTGGAGGGGCTTTTCGGGACGGCGTTCGCCCTCGTCCAGCTCCTGATCGTCCTCCCGCTCGGGCGGCTGATCGACACCCACAACGCCAAGCGCTTCCTGCTCGGTGGGCTCGTCCTGAACGTCCTCGTCTTCGTCGGGTTCTCGCAGGTCGGCAACGTCAGCGGTGTCATCCTGATGCGCGTGCTCCAGGGCTTCGGCGCGAGCGTCCTCTGGATCACCGGTTCGGCGGTCGTCGGCGAACTCAGCCCGAACGAGGAGCGCGGGAAGTGGCTCGGGACCTACAACCAAGTCGGTGCGTTTTCGAGCCTCGCGGGCGATCTCGTCGGTGGCCTCCTCCTCTACGTCTACGGGTTCACGCTGACGTACGCCGTCCTGAGCGTGGTCACCATCGGTGCGACGGTCGCGGTCTTCCTCTTCCTCCGGGACAACCCCGGCGGGCGGACCGACCCCGAGGCGGCCACCGGAGTCGAGACGCTCCGCCGACTGCTCGATCGGACCGCGATCCGCGCGCTCGTCGTGCTCCGGCTCGGGCTGAGCTTCGGCAAGATGGCAGTCATCATCTTCCTCCCGATCTACGCCCGGACCGAGTTCGGAATGAACCCCTTCCTCGTCGGGATCGTGCTCGCGGGCGGCAAACTCACCAAATCGCTGCTCCAGGGACGAGTCGGGAGTTACACCGATCGAGTGGGCCACAAACACCAGTTCGTGATCGCGGGCGCGCTGGTGTACGCACTCGGCGCGGCGATCATCCCGCTCGCCGAATACGCCGATAGGGTGTTTCCCGCGCTCTCGACGAGCGCGTTCGGCGGGGTCACGCTCGCGCCCGCGTTTTTCGTGCTGTTCAGTGCGTTCGCGGTCATCGGCGTCGCCGACAGCCTCCGGCTCCCCGCGAGCATGGCGTTGTTCGTCGAGGAGGGCGAGCACTTCGACGCGGTGGCGGCGAGCCTCTCGCTGCGCTCGATCGGCTGGAAAGTCGGCCAAGTCGCCGGTCCCTTCACCGTGGGCGCGATCTGGGATGCGACGGGCGTGTTCGTCGCCTTCCTGACGGCCTCGGGGTTCATCGTGGTTGCCACAGGGGTGTTCGCCACGCTCTACAGCCTCGATCCTGCACCGAGCGCGACGCCCACACCGGGCGACTGACCTACCGGGACCACACCAGCGAGGACTTCGCCCGGGTGAAGCCAACACGCTTAATCGCCCGCCGACCCACTGTCCGGTAGTGTCGCTCGCGATTTCTACGACGGATCTCAAGAAAAGCTACGGCGACGTGCAGGCGCTCGACGGCCTCTCGCTGTCGGTCGAGCGGGGCGAGTTCTTCGGCCTCCTCGGCCCGAACGGCGCGGGCAAGACGACGTTCATCAACGTCCTCGTCGGCCTCGTCCGGAAATCCGGCGGCGAGGCGAGCGTGTTCGGCCACGACGTCGAGGACGAGTACCGCGAGGCCCGCGACCGGATCGGCCTCGCACCCCAGGAGTTCAACGTCGATCGATTCTTCCCGATCCGCGAGGTCCTGATCCACAAGGCAGGCTATCACGGGATTTCGACCGAGGAAGCTGGCGAGCGCGCCGACGAGGCACTCCAGACGGTGGGGATCTACGACAAGCGCGAGACCCGCTTCGACTGGCTTTCCGGCGGGATGAAACGCCGGTTCATGCTCGCCCGTGCGCTGGTTTCGGATCCTGACCTCTTGATCCTCGACGAACCCACTGCCGGGGTCGACGTCGAACTCCGCCGGGACCTCTGGGAGATCATCACCGAACTCAACGACGACGGCACCACGATCCTCCTCACCACCCACTACATCGAGGAAGCAGAACGCCTCTGTGACGAGGTCGCGATCATGGACTCGGGTCGGAAGGTCACGGTCGCGAGCCCCGACGAGCTGATGGCCCGCGGCAACGACACCATCAGGCTCCAGCTCCGCGAATCGCCCGCACGAGTCCCCGCGATCGACAACGAACGGGTCGAGAGCCTTGACCTCGACGGCGACACCCTCGTGGTCACGGCTCCGCAGGGCGGCGAGGTCTCGCCCGACCTCATCCGCCAGCTCGACCGCCAGGGTCACACCGTGGTCGACATCGACATCTCGCGGACCTCGCTCGAAGAGGTGTTCGTCGAGCTGACCAGGCGCGACGAAACTGGCGAAACCAATCAAGCCGATCCGGCCGACGAAACGGAATCGCCGGAGGCCTCGATATGAGCGTCGTCTCGACCGGGCTGCGAACCCTCGTCCACCGCGAGATCCTCCGGTTCGTCCGCCGGCCCCGGAACACCTTCCTGCCGCCGCTGATCACCAACGTGCTCTACTTCTCGGTGTTCGGGGTGATCCTCGGCGCGCGAGTCGGGGCGATCGAGGGGGTCGACTACATCCTCTATATCCTCCCGGGGCTGATCGTGCTCGGCGTGATCGCGAACGCCTTCGAGAACGCCTCCTTCTCGATCTTCCACGGCCGCTGGAACGAGTACATCCACGAGATCCAGACCTCGCCGCTCTCGTACACCGAGATGGTCGGTGCGTACGTGAGCGCGAGCGCGCTCCGTGGCGTGATCATCGGCGTCCTCATCGGGATCGTCGGCGCGATCATGATCCCGCTGACCATCGGGACCGGCGTCGGGCTCGCGAACCCGGTCTACGCGCTCGCGTTCGTGCTCGTGATCGCCGTGCTCTTTGCGGGCTTCGGCGTGATGGGCGGGCTGTGGGCGCGCGACTTCGATTACCTCACGGTGTTGAACCAGTTTATCATCCGTCCACTCGTGTTCTTCGGTGCGGTGTTCTACCCGCTCGACGCGCTGCCACCCGTGTGGCGAACGGTCTCGCTGGTGAACCCGATGGTCTACATGGTCGACGGGGTTCGATACGGCTTCCTCGGGATCGCATCGATCGAACCGAACGTCTCACTGGCCGTGCTCGCTGGCGCGGCCACAGCCGTCGTGGCGATCGATGTCTGGCTGTTCCAGCGCGGCTACGGGCTGACCGAGTAGGCCGTTCGTCCCGTCCCACAACAGCCGTCCCGACGACCGATCCGGCCACCGACGGCCGACCGGCCGTCCCGCACGTTTTTGCGGGTTCGGACGGTTGCCGGCGCATGAACACGAGTCTCGAACGCGCCATCACGGTAGGACGGGCGATCGTTCACGAACTCCGGATCGAGAAGGTGACGTTCGTGGCGGGCAGCATCGCCTATCACGCGTTCGTCTCGTTGCTCCCCTTCCTCCTCCTCGTGATCGCGGTGCTCTCGGCCGTCGGCAACCCACCCGAGGAGGCGATCGTTTCGCTCGCCGGCGCGGTGCTCACGGAGAACGCTGGCGACGCGCTGGTGCGGGAACTCGAATCCGCCGGCGCGTCGACCGGCGTCTCGGCTCTCGGCGGCGTGGTTCTGCTCTGGGGCGCGCTCCGCATCTTCCGGGGGCTCGACACGGCGTTCTCCGCGATCTACGAGACCGAGGCGCACAACACCATCGCCGACCAGTTCGCCGACGCGGTCGTGGTCTTTCTCACCGTCGGCCTCGCGATCGCCGTGGCGTGGGGTGTCGATGCGGTGCTCGCCACCGACGGTCCGGGTCTCGGGGCGTGGCTGCTCGAACGCCTGGTGCTCGTCTGTGGGTTGGGGCTCGTTCTCTTCCCGATGTACTACGTCTTCCCCGACGCCGATGTCTCGGTCCGCGAGGTGATTCCCGGAGTCGCCATCGCCGCCGTCGGACTCGTGGCGTTCGTTTCGGTCTTCCAGTTCTACGCCGCGCTCAGGACCGGCGAGGACGGCAGCGTCATCGTCGGTATCCTCGTGCTCCTCACGTGGCTGTACGTCAGCGGGCTCATCGTGCTGATCGGCGCGGTGGTCAACGCCGTGCTCTCGAATCGCAGTCAAGACATCGACATCGATCCGGTGATCGGGGATCACGCCACCGACGGCACGCGAGCCTTGGACCGCGAACACCTCGCTGCTGACCTCCGAAACGTGACTGCGAACGTCGAGGAGGGTGACGACCTGCGGATCGTGGTCGGCGCTACGGAGGTGCGCCTGCCGTCGCCGCGCCACGCAATGGCAGAAACAGACGACGAGACGCTCGTCCTCGAATTCGAGTGGCCGCCGTAAGACACCCAATGAATGTTATCGAATGGGTATCGAACAGCCACACACTGACATCATGTACCGGTAGAAGAAAACAAACGGGGATTGCACCAGCCGAGAATCGAACTCGGATCATGGGCTGTCTTCACGCGAACGGGGACCGTCCGCATTTGGAAGGCCCAGGTCTTGCCATTAGACCACTGGTGCTCACTCGAGTTTCTCTCGGCGTCGACTAAGGACCTTTCCCTTTAGCCGCACACCACGGCGTAGCAGTTTCCCGTTTCCTCGAAGACCCGTTCGAGCCCGAGAGCACTCGCTGAGACGTCTCGTTCGAACTCTGCAGGATCGTAGATGTGATAGTATCGCGGAACGGTCTCGCCGCCGGGCAGCGTCCAGTCGACGGTCGTATCGAACCCCTCCTCCCGATCGAACGTCTCGTGGGACGTACTCCACGCGCTCACGAGAGCACGCCCGCCCGATGCGAGCACGCGCGAGAGTTCGTCGAGACTCGCGACACGTGCGTCACGGGTCGGGAGGTGGTGGACCGTGGCAATGTAGACCCCGAGGGCCACGCTGTCGCTGGCGAGCGGGAGATGGGTTGCGTCGGCTTGGCAGAGTTCGATCGCGCCACCCGCTTTCTTCCCCCGGATTCGTTCGCGGGCGGTGTCGAGCACCGTGCGGCTCGCGTCGATCCCCACGACCTGCTCCGCGCGGTCGGCCAGCAGGGCGGCATGGCGGGCGTTGCCACAGCCGAGATCGAGGCCCCACTCGATCGCGTCGGTCGTTGGGGACGCACGCTCGACGAACCGCTCGACCGCCGGCCACGGGTGCGCGCGCGTCTCGGCGAAGTGGCTCCCAATCCGGTCGTAGGTTTCTCTGACGCCGCGGCGCGTGGGGTGGCCGTTCTCGTCCATCGTGTCCTCGTCGGTGGTTCGACCCACGACTACCTCAACCGTTCGTCCTTCGGCTCCGCGATCGGCCGATCCGAACGGATTCCCGACGGATCGGAACACCGGCGTTACGTTCATGACGCCAGGCGTCGTAGGCGAACCATATCGAATGAGGCGCGAGTACTTCGACCTCCACGTCAGCAACACCGACTGGGTGGCGGTGGACGGCCAGCCGGCGAAACCCACCCTCACCATCGACTTCGACGGGCCGAGCGAGGTGCTCGAGAAGCGACTCGCGGGAGCCGACGACGGCCTCGTCGATGCCGACGAAACCGACGTCAACTACCGCCTCCACGCCGACGACGGTGACGGCGTACTCAGTATCACCAACCGCATCACCGGCGACTTCGTGCTCGAACTCAACGCCGATGCGGACGGCGTACTCGGGTTCATCCGGGCAGCGCGCGCCTACGGCGAGGCGACCGACAACGAGGGACGCTACCGAGTGATCGTCCGCTTCGAGGGCCGTGACGTGCTCACCCAGGACAAAACGACCTTTCTCGTTTACAATAGCGAGGGGAACCTCGTGCGTCAGCACTCCCTGATCCCCGGCGGCGTCGAACTCTGAGACGGAGCCGTCGGTGGAAACCATCCGCCATAAATACCACCCGTCCGATCCTCGACCATGACTCTCTTCGGTACCGCGGGCATCCGTGGTGATGTCCGTGAGCGCCTCACGCCCGAGCTCGCGCTCGCGGTCGGCCGGGCCGCGGGAACCGACGCCGTCGATCGCGAGGATGCGTCGGCCGACATCGAGTTCGTGATCGCCCGCGACGGCCGCGAGACCGGCCCGGCGCTCGCGGCGGCGCTCGAAGCCGGCCTCGAAAGCGCGGGTACGACGGTTCGACGGGCAGGGGTACTCCCGACGCCGGCGCTCGCGTTCGCCTCGCGCGGCCGCCGCGGGGTGATGGTCACGGCGAGTCACAACCCACCGACCGACAACGGGCTGAAGCTGTTCGCCGACGGCGAGGAGTACGGCGACGACGCCGAAGCCAGGATCGAGAGCCGCGTCGAGGAGGACGGTTCGCCAGCGGCGTGGCACGATTGGGGCAACGCGGAACGGATCGACCCGCTTGCGGGTTACCGTGACCGCATCGCCGACTACGCCGAGGGTCACGGGGCGGCGCTCGACGGGATCGAGATCGTCGTCGACTGCGGCAACGGGATGGCGAGCCGCGCGACCCCGCAGGTGCTCCGCGCGCTCGGGGCCGACGTGGTGGCACTGAACGCGAACGTCGACGGCCACTTCCCCGCCCGTGGGAGCAAGCCCACGCCCGAGACGCTCGGCGATCTTCAGGCGTTTCTCGGCGACGACGATGGAGACACGGCCGACCGGACCGATGGACCGACGCTCGGGATCGCCCACGACGGCGACGCCGACCGAGTGGTGTTCCTCGATGAGACTGGTGAGATCGTCCATGAAGACACCATCGTGGCGATCCTCGCCGAACACTACACTCGCGCGAGCGACGCCGCCGACCCGGTGGTGGTGACCACGCCGAACGCCTCCTCCCGGATCGACGAACGGGTCGCGGCGGCCGGCGGTCGGGTGGAGCGCGTTCGTCTCGGCGCGCTCCACGTCGGGATCGCGGCAGTGCGCGAGGCAGGCGACATCGACACGTCGGTGGTCTTTGCGGCCGAACCGTGGAAACACATCCACTCCGACCTCGGACCGTGGATCGACGGCGTGGCGAGCGCCGCGGTGTTCTCACGGCTGGTCGCCGAGCAGGGACTCGCCGCGCTCCGCGAGCCGATCGCCGAGCGCCCTTACCGGAAGGTGAGCGTCGACTGCCCCGACGATCGAAAGGACGCGGTGATGAGGCAGCTCGCGACGACGCTCCCCGAGGCGTTCCCGGACGCCGACATCGAGACCGAACACGGCGTCCGACTCGACCTCAACGAAGGTTGGGTACTCGTCAGACCGAGCGGTACCGAACCCAAAGTCCGAGTGTACGCCGAGAGCGAACAGGTCGACGAACTCCGCGAACAAGCGGTCACGACGGTCGAGGCGGCCGTCGAAGACTGAACGTCGAATCCGCGAACATCGGTTTGGGAGTGGTCCTACGACGCGACCGCACCAACAACAGCCGGTGTTCCGATCGCCGTCGCGTTCTCACTGCCGTCCGCCGCGTCCGAGCTGATTCCGCTTGCGCCAAGCGGTCGTCGCTTGTCGACTTTTCGGAGACGTCAGTCGTCGGATGAGCGGCGATGGACGAGAGTCATACCTGTCCATCAATGTTGGTATTCGAACATCGTCAACATCGCTGGCTGTCCCGAATGAACGATACACTTATTCCACTACGACAGTGGTTCATGGCATGCGCACGAGTCCGGACAGACGACGATTCCTGCAGATCGCTGGAGCAGCCGGTATCGCCGGTCTTGCGGGCTGTACGAGCGGCGGTGGTGGAAGCGGTTCGGGCAACGACTCCGGCGGGTCGAACGGATCCGCGGGATCGAACGGTTCCGGTGGCAACGGCTCGAACGCGACCGGGAACGCGAGCGGCGGGTCGGGGAGTGGCTCCGACATGAACGTCGGGATGGTGTACGCGAAGGGCGGTCTCGGCGACAAGTCGTTCAACGACTCGGCCAACCGCGGTGTCAAGCGGGCCGCCGATGAACTCGGCGTGAGTTTCAACAACGCCCAGCCCGAGCAGAACTCGGACTTTCCGACGTTCCAGCGCCGATTCGCCCAGCAGACCAATCCGGCCTACGACCTGATCTGTTGTATCGGGTTCGCGCAGGTGAGTGGGCTCCAGGACGTCGCCCCCAATTTCTCCGACCAGAACTTCATGCTCGTCGACGGTGTGGTCGAGGAGCCGAACGTCGCGAGCTACACGTTCAAAGAACACGTGGGATCGTTCCAGATCGGCCACCTCGCGGGCCTGCTCACGACCCGCGAGATGAGCGCGGGTGCGGGCGAAACCAACCCCGAAAACGCGACGCTCGGATTCGTCGGCGGCGAGGAGGTCCCGTTGATCAAGAAGTTCCAGGCCGGGTTCGAGGCGGGTGCGAAACACGCGAACGAGGAGGCGAACGTGCGGGTCGCGTACACCGGTTCGTTCTCCGATCCCGGTGCAGGCAAGGAGGCTGCGGTCTCGATGTACGACAACGGCGCGGACATCGTCTACCACGCCGCCGGCGGAAGCGGTATCGGCGTGTTTCAGGCCGCCCAGGGACAGGGTCGGTACGCCATCGGTGTCGACTCCGACCAGTCGGTAAGCTCGCCGAAGTTCTCCGACGTGATCCTCGCGAGCATGGTCAAAAAGGTCAACAACGCCGTGTTCCGGTCGATCGAGAACGTCGCTAACGACAGCTTCAACGGCGGTAGTGTGACGACTCTCGGTCTCGAAGGGAACGGCGTCGAGGCGGTCTACGGCCAGGAACTCGGCCCAGAGATCCCCGAGGAGGTCAAACAGTCCCTGGAAGAGTCCCAGGAGAAGATCATCGCGGGCGACATCTCGGTGCCACAAGAGCCCGGCCAGGTCGAGTGAGTGGCCGACGAACGATTCATGCCACGGACGACGTGGGAGGTCCGATGACGAACGCAGTCGAACTCCGAGAGATCACCAAGCGCTTCCCGGGAGTGATCGCTAACGACGACGTCTCGCTCGCGGTCGAATCCGGTACTGTCCACGCGCTGCTCGGCGAGAACGGCGCAGGCAAGTCGACGTTGATGAACGTGCTCTACGGGCTCTACGAGCCCGATGCGGGCACCATCGAGCTCGACGGACAGTCCAGAACGTTCGACTCTCCACGGGACGCCATCGACGCCGGGATCGGGATGATCCATCAGCACTTCATGCTCGTCCCGCCGATGTCGGTGGCCGAAAACGTCGTACTTGGCCACGAACCCACGAAATGGGGCGGTCTCGCGACCGATCGCGGGCAGGCACGCGACGCGGTCCGGGAGCTCGCCGAACGCTACGGGTTCGCGGCCGACCCCGATGCGATGGTCGAGGACATCAGTGTCGGCGAACAACAGCGCGTCGAGATCCTGAAGGCGCTGTACCGGGGTGCTGACGTACTGATCCTCGACGAGCCCACGGGAGTGCTCACTCCCCAGGAGGTCGAGGAGCTGTTTGCCGTGTTCGAGGAGCTGACGGCGGAGGGGAAGACACTGATCTTCATCACCCACAAGCTCGGCGAGGCGATGGAGGCCGCCGACGATATCACGGTGCTCAGAGACGGCGTGAACGTCGGGACCGTGGATGCGGACGCCACCACCCGCGAGGAGCTCGCGGAGATGATGGTCGGCCGTGAAGTCGTGCTCGACGTCGACGCCGGCCCCGCCGATCCCGGCGATAGCGTCCTCTCGGTCGACGGTCTCTCGGTTCATGGCGAGCACGGCGGCAAGCACGTCACGGATACGGGATTCACGGTACGGGAGGGCGAAATCTTCGGCATCGCGGGCGTCGACGGCAACGGCCAGTCCGAACTCATCGAGGCGATCACCGGGCTCCGGGTACCCGACGCCGGCACCGTCAATCTCGGCGACGAGGAAATCACCCGAGTCTCGCGAAGCGGCCACATCGACCGCGGGATGGCCTACGTCCCGGAGGACCGCCAGGAACGCGGTCTCGTGATGGAGTTCGACCTCACCGAGAACGGCGTGCTGGGGAGCCAGCACACGCCACCGATCGGCGGTGGCCGGATCGACTGGAACGGCGCGCGCGGCCACGCCACGGACATCATCGAGGAGTACGACGTCCGACCGCCGGAACCGGCGGCGGAGGCCCACTCGCTCTCGGGTGGTAACCAGCAGAAGTTCCTGGTCGGCCGCGAGTTCGAGCGCGATCCCGACGTCGTGGTGGCGACCCACCCCACGCGCGGAGTGGACGTCGGCTCGACCGAGTTCATCCACGACCGTTTGCTCGAACTCCGTGACGCTGGTGTCGCAGTCCTGCTGGTATCGGCGAACCTCACGGAGGTTCGGGGACTGTCGGATCGGCTTGCGGTGATGCACGACGGTCGGTTCGTCGATGTCGTCGATCCCGATACGGTCACCGAGGAGGACCTCGGCCTCCTGATGGCGGGCGAACAGCCTACGGAGCGCGAGTCAGCCGACGTGACCGCAGACGGCGGTCAACAGGACGACGAAACCGGTTCGGAGCACCGCTCGACCGGAGGTGAGCGATGAGCCGCCGGGAGGACATCGAAGCCGGACTCGCGCGGCTGGTGGCGGCGTCGTGGGTCGAACGGCTGCTGTTGAGCCTCGCGGCGCTCGCGGCCTCGATCGTCGTTGGGGGCGTCATCGTGGTGATATCGGGGATGGCGGCGACGTGCGAGGAGCCGGCCTTCGCCTTCTTCGGGCCGACGTCGTGTTACGATCCAGTCGGCGTGTACGTCCAGCTGTTCCAGGGCGCGATCGGGAACGTCCTCGCCGATCCCTTCAACTTCCAGATCGCACTCACACTGAAGGAGACCTCGCTGCTCGTCTTCACCGGCCTCTCGGTCGCGGTCGCGTTCCGCGCCGGGCTGTTCAACATCGGCTCACAGGGCCAGCTCGTGGCCGGGGCGCTCGCGACCGCACTCACCGTGCTGTCCGTCGCTCCGTTCGTGCCCGCCGGACTCGGCGCGATCGTGCTGGTGCCGCTCGGCGTGATCGCGGGTGCAGTCGTCGGGGGACTCTACGGGGCGATTCCGGGGGCACTCAAGGCGTACGCCGACGCGAACGAGGTCATCACGACGATCATGCTCAACTTCGTCGCGGCCCAGATCGCCTTCTTCCTCGTCTCGTCGTACTTCAGTGCGCCGGAGAGCCAGTCGGTCGAGACGCGCACGGTTCCGGGAGCGGCGGTGCTCGAATCCACGCTGTTCGGGTCGGGTAGCAACTTCTCGGTGTTCGTGTTCGTCTTCGGGCTCGCGCTGGTCGCAGGGTTGTACTACCTGATTGAGCGAACCGCGTTCGGGTACGATCTCCGAACGAGCGGGCTCCAGCCCGAAGCCGCCGAGTACGGTGGCGTCGACGCCGATCGCACGATCGTGACGAGTATGGCGCTCTCGGGAGCGTTCGCGGGCATCGGCGGCGCGGTCTGGGTGCTGATGGTCACGGGACGATTCACGGCCTCGGTCCCCGCGCTCGGGTTCGACGGTATCACGGTATCGATCCTCGCGGGCAACAACCCTCTCGGCGTGGTGCCCGCGGCGTTGCTGTTCGGCGTGCTCAAAAGCGGGTCACTCGCGCTCCAGCTCTCGGCCGAGTCGCCCCCGAAACAGCTCGTGGGCGTGCTCCGTGGACTGATCATCCTGTTCGTGGCGATGCCGGAGTTCTTCCGGTTCATCGGTCAGCGCTTCGTCACCACCGGCCGCGATCCCGTCGCGACCGACGGCGGTAAGCGCGTCGAAGGTGCGCGAGCCTCGACGGGCGAGCGAAGCGATTCTAACGGCGACGAGCTGAAGGAGGGTGAACCATGAGTACCGCTCGACTCCAGAACACCGTCGCGGAGTACGGGCTCCGGCGGCTACTCGCCTACGGTGCTGGTGTGCTCCTCGCGATCGCAGTGGCCTACGGTGCAATCTTCCCGAATACGGCCGCCGGCGATCTCCTTCGTGTCGCGCTGAGCGAGAGCACGCTGGGGGCCGCCCTCCGGCTCGCAGTGCCGATCGTGTGTGCCGCTCTCGGCGGAATCTTCGCAGAGAAATCCGGTGTGATCAACATCGGGCTCGAAGGACTCCTGATCATCTCGGCGTTCACGGGCGTCTACGTCGCCGATGCAGTCGGCTCGCTGGCGTTCCTGCCCGGGATCTGGGTCGGCTTTTTCGCCGGCGTACTCGCGAGCACGCTGCTGTCGCTGCTGTTCGCGGTAGTCTGTCTGGAGTACCGCGCCGACCAGATCATCGCCGGACTCGCGGTGTGGCTGATCGCGCTCGGGCTGGCTCCGTTCGTCTCACAGGTCGCCTACGGTAGCGTCAACACCGACAGCGTCGGCACGCTCGGGACGTGGACGATCCCCGTGCTCTCGGAACTCCCGTTCGTGGGATCCGTGCTGTTCGATGCGAGCCCGGTGGTGTACATCATGCTGTTCGCGGTGGCCGGCTCGTGGTACGTCCTGAACCGCACGTCGTTCGGTCGGCACGTCCGCGCGAGCGGCGAGAACCCGAAGGCGCTCGATACCGCCGGTGTGAACGTCACCCGGACAAGGTACGTGGCCGTCGCTCTCTCGGGCGTACTCTCGGGGATCGGTGGGGCTGGCCTCTCGCTCGGCCAGGTCGGACTGTTCATCGGGAACGGTCAGACGATGGTCAACGGCCGCGGGTTCATCGCGATCGTCGCCTACCTCTTCGGCAACTACAACCCGCTGGGGGCGTTCGGGGCCGGTGTGCTCTTTGCTGGGCTCGACGCGCTCCAGCTCCGTCTCCAGCAGATTCCGGCCTACGCGGTGCCGAGTTCGCTCGTCCAGACGATCCCCTACATCACGGTGATCATCGTGCTCGCACTCGTCGGCCGAACCCGGATCCCGTCCGCAGCCGGCGAACACTACGAATCCGGTGAGGATTGAGGGTTACAGCCCGAACCCGCCGATCCGGTTCGCGCCGATCGCGGCCGCTGGCACGATCAGCGAAAAAACCAGTACTCCGATTCCGACACGCCAGCCGGCGAGCGTCGCCGCCCCACCGACGACGGCTCCGTTGAGCGCCGCAAACCCGATGTACACCGTCCGAACCAGCCCGAACCCGACACCACGCTCGTCCTCACCGAGGGCGTCCATGAACCGGGATTGCACGGGCGGCCCCCAGCCCATTCCGAGGCCGATCAGCCCAACGGCCACGGCGACCGCCGGAAGGGCGTTGCCGAGCAGGAGGCCGAGGTAGCCGACGACGCCGAGGAGGAGCGCCACGGCGGTGACGGGATCGCGCCCGAAGCGATCGGAGAGCCAGCCGGCGACCGGCTGCGTCGCCGTGAGGATCACGAAATACAGGGTGAAGAGTGTCCCGGCGAGTCCGATCGAAAGTCGATGGTACTCACGGAGGATCAGCGGCAGAAACGAAAACGCCGCCGTGTCGGCGAACTGAGCGAAGCCCGCGACGACCGTCGTGAACGCGATGCGGGGCCGTGAGAGGAGGGCGACGAGCGTGGACGGCTGGATCTGTTCGCGGAGCGACGTGTCGGGGCACGCAGGCGGGCGAGATCGAACGACGAACGCGAACCCGGCGAGAACGGGGACCGTGATGGCCGCGCCGAGGAGGAGTACGACACGCCAACTGTACCGAGCGCCGACGACCGCGACGATCGGTGCGGTGAACCCGACGGCCTGCGCGCCGAGCCGGTGGATCCCGATCGCCCGACCGGTGTCGTCGAACGCATCGGTCAGCAGCGACGTCGCCGGGCTGTAGTACGCCCCGCTCACCGCACCGACGAGTCCCATACCGAGAACGACGAACAGCCCGGAGGACGACGTAGCGAGAAGGACGCTGGCGAGCCCCGTCAGCCCCACCGAAGCGAGGACGACGGTTCGTTCCCCGAAGCGGTCGCCGAGCGCCCCGCTTGGAAGCTGTGCGAGCGCGTAGGTGATCGTGCTGACCGTGACCGCGAGCCCGATGGTGAACGATGAGATACCGAGAGCAGTCTTGATGTCCGGAAACACCACACTGAGTGCGAACTCGACGAAGCGAACGCCGAAGTACGCGAGCACACACAGCACGAGCACGCTCGTTCGGTGACGCCACTCCCACGGCACCCACTCGGGGATCGCTCCGATGTCGCTCACGACAGGAAGTCCCGCTCAACCGCGAGGACGAGACCGAAGCCAACGAGAGCGTTTCCCGTGCCATAGCGCAGCCAGTCGTCGATGCCTGCGCACGAACGCAGCGCCGTCCGGATCGTCCCCGAGAGCACGGCGACGCTGGCGAGATACAGTAGTGTCAGTCCAGCGTACAGGCAGCCGAGGACGAAGAGTTGCAGCGACGCGTTCGACGCGGTTGCGAAGACGAGCGGCGGGAAAAAGGCGAGACAGAAGAGTGTGACCTTCGGGTCGAGGACATTCACCAGCAGGCCGTGATCGAACACCAACACCGTCTCGATCGAGATCATCGGTCGTCACCCCCATCGAATCGGCTGGTTGTAATGGTACTCATCACTCGCGATCTGTCGAGGTACTCGACCCAGCCTCGTGAGCCATCTGTGTGGCGCATCATCGTGTGGGGTCTTCGCCCCGTCGTTCCCGGTGGCTATTTCACGCTGCACGGGTGACGACGAACATGGACGACGCAGACCTCGTCGCGGCCGCCCGCGAGGCCACGGCGAACGCCCACGTCCCGTACTCGGAGTATCGCGTCGGCGCGGCGCTCGAAACCGCCGACGGAACGGTGTTCACAGGCTGCAACATCGAGAACGCGAACTACTCGAACAGCCTCCACGCCGAGGAAGTGGCGATCGCCGAGGCCATCAAAAACGGTCACGACGCGTTCGCACAGGTTGCGGTGACGTCGAGCGAGCGCGACGGCGTGCTCCCCTGCGGGATGTGCCGTCAGACCTTCACCGAGTTCTGCGACGACGACTTTCGCGTGCTCTGTGACGAGGAGAGCGAACTCGCCGAGTATCGCCTCGGCGACCTCCTTCCGGACGCGATCACCGCCGAGACTCTGGGACGATGACCGGCGACAGCGAGGACCCAAACGACGAGGTCCAGTACCACCTCGGCGTCGGCGAGGGCGATGTCGCAGACACCGTACTCCTGCCTGGCGACCCCGAGCGCATCCCGAAGATCACCGGCGTGTGGGACGACGCGGAGACCGTGGCCGAACACCGCGAGTATCGCACTGCGACCGGCGAGCACCGGGGAACGCCGATCAGCACTACCTCGACGGGAATCGGCAGCCCCTCGGCGGCGATCGCGGTCGAGGAGCTCGCCCGCGTCGGCGTTGACACCTTTCTCCGAGTGGGCTCCTGTGGCGCGATCCAGCCCGGAATGGATGTGGGCGATCTCGTCATCACCTCGGGAGCCGTTCGCCAGGAGGGAACCAGCGAGGAGTACGTTCGCGAGGACTACCCCGCGGCGGCGGACGACCGCGTAGTGGCGGCGCTGGTCGCGGCGGCCGAGCGCCTCGATTACGACTACCACGTCGGCGTGACCGCGAGCACCGACAGCTTTTATGCGGGGCAGGGCCGGCCGGGCTTCGAGGGATTCGAGGCCGCCGGCAGCGACGAACTCGTCGAGAATCTTCGGGAGGCCAACGTCCTCAATATCGAGATGGAGGCGAGCACGATCTGCACCCTCGCGAACCTCTACGGCCTCCGCGCCGGCGCGGTCTGTACGGTCTACGCCAACCGCGTCACCGGCGAGTTCCGGACCGAGGGTGAGACCCGTGCCGCCGAAACCGCGAGTCTCGCCACCGCGCTGCTCGCCAAGATGGACGAGCGGGCGCGCGAGGCCGGAGCCGATCGGTGGTATCCCGGGCTGGGTATCGAGGCGGAGTAACTGTACGACCAACACCGTCGTCGAGAGGGGTCAGAAGACGGATCCGCGATGACGGCGCTTTCCCGATTGAGAACCCTTTTCGATCCCGAGCCCCTCCTTTCGATGTGGCGTCCCCGTTCGATGTCCTCCGAGTCGATCCCGAGGCAAGCGAGGAGGCGATCGAGCAGGCCTATCGCGAGCGCGTAATCGAGGCCCACCCGGACCACGGCGGCTCCCCCGAGGAGTTTCAGCGAGTCCGGACGGCGTACAAGCAGCTCCAGGCGGGCTACGAGCCCGAGGTCGATACCGAGCCAGAACTCGAAGACGAGGAGAGCTACGAGCAGGCTGGCTCGCGGGTCGAGTATCTCAACTACGCGGTGCTCGACGATCACGGCTGGGACCTCGACGACGACGATCTGTTCGGCAAGGCCGCAGCGGGCGATCTCGATCACGAGGACTACGGCGAGTTCCTCGTCGAACCCCACGAATCACTGCTCGAAGCCGCCGAGAATCGAGGATTCATGTGGCCCTTCGCCTGCCGTGGCGGTGCGTGTGCGAACTGTGCGGTCATCGTCAAGGAGGGCGAGCTCTCGATGCCGGTCAACAACATCCTCCCGCCGGAGATGATCGATCAGGACATCCGGCTGTCGTGTAACGGTATCCCGGTCACCGACGAGATGCAGGTGCTCTACAACGTCAAACACCTCCCCGAACTCGAAGAGCTCCGACTGCCGCCGCGGCCGTTCGAGCAGGCGTATCCGGGCGACTGAAACGCGTTCGACCGACGAAACACCGGCACCGTCAGAGCGTCTTTCGGTCGTTCATGAAGTCGTTTACTGAGCGGTTGGCTGTCCGATGGACTCGAACGCTACGTCGGTGTGAAGAAAAAGTTCGGGACGGTTCGTGGACGTTACTCGCGCCGTCGGCCTGCGAGCAACGCGGCCGCGAGCAGTGCGATGACGGCAACCACGGGACCGAACCCGGGCCCGAACGCACCGCTACTGCCCGAATCGCCGGAACCGTTCGTGTCGTTCGCGGCCGCTCCGTCCGCCGCATCGGTCGCTTCGGCGGCGTCGTCAGCGGCCGTCTCCTCGGCAGCTGTCTCTTCGGCTGTCGTTTCCTCGGCACTCGTCTCGTCGGCAGTCGTTTCCTCGGCACTCGTCTCGTCGGCAGTCGTCATCCCATCGGCAGTCGTTTCGTCGGTCGTGGCGTTTGCAGCCTCGTCGTCGGAGGGCGCTGTGGTCGTGTTCGACCCGTCGGCAGCGCTGTCGTTCGTGCCGGCAGCGTTCTCGACGGTGACCTGAGCGATGTCGACGATTCGTCGATCGCCTTCGGGTGTGAGCGCCGTGTCCTCCTGACCATCCGATGAGACGTAGTCGAACTCGCCGTTCTCGTTGGTATCAGCGTGCACGACCGCAGTCAGCGACGCCGAGCTGTCGAGGGATTCGTCGAGTGCGATCCGGATGTTGTCGGACGTGCCAGGTTCGAGCAGGTACGACGCACCGATGACCTGATCCGTTTGATTACCCGACTGGCTGCTGTCGTAGATGGCGACGAAGCCCTGTCGGGGAAGGGTCGCCGACGCGACGAGGAGCGACTCGCCGCTACTTTCTTGATCATCGAACGTGACGCTCGGGCTCCCGTCGGTTGCCGCGTCGCCACCGCCCGTCGTGGTGTTCGTCGGTGATTCCTGTGGCTGGAGACCGTTCGTGGTGAGCGCACCCGCCATACCGGCACTTGCCACCAGCAGCGCCGATAGGAGGGCAACAGTGAGTGTGCTCGTTCGCATACGAGCCACCGTACAGAGTCGGGGCACATAAATGTGGAGATCGATCCGACGGACCGGCAGCCGTAATTAGGTTTCCCGATCAGGGGTTACACTGCCCGCAATCCGCCACACCCGCGGGTTTATTCGGTTCGCCGCCAACATCCCGTATGAACGGTCCCGGCCTCGATCCCACGCAGCTCGACCGGTACTCCCGCCACGTCATCATGGACGAGATCGGTCCGGCGGGTCAAGCGGCGTTGCTCGACGCCCGTGTGCTCGTGGTCGGTGCGGGCGGCCTCGGCTCGCCCGCGATCCAGTACCTCGCCGCCGCGGGCGTCGGCGAACTCGGGATCGCCGACGACGACGTGGTGGAGCGATCGAACCTCCAGCGTCAGGTCGTCCACGGCGACAGCGACGTCGGCCGGAAGAAAGTCGACAGCGCCGCCGACTTCGTCGAGCGGCTGAATCCCGATATCGAGATCACGACTCACGACCTGCGCGTCGGCTCCGAAACGGTCGCGGATCTCGTTGCCGATTACGACTTCGTGGTCGACGGATCGGACAACTTCCGCACCAGGTATCTCGTGAACGACGCCTGCACGCTCGCCGGCGTTCCCTTCAGCCACGGCGCGATCTATCGCTTCGAAGGACAGGTCACGACCTTCACCCAAGGATCGCCATGCTATCGGTGTCTGTTCCCCGAAGCGCCACCCGAGGGCACGGTTCCCGACTGTGCGACCGTCGGCGTGCTCGGCGCGCTCCCCGGGGTGGTGGGATCGATCCAGGCGACCGAGGCCGCGAAACACCTGATCGACGTGGGTGAAACCCTCGACGGTCGGCTGCTGGTCTACGACGCGATGGACATGAACTTCGAGGAGGTGCCGATCGCACCGAACCCCGACTGTCCGGTGTGTGGCGAGGGAGGGATCGAGTCAGTCGGCGAAGTCGAGTACACCGACTCCTGTGCGATCGCGTCGACCTGAGTCGGACGCCGCGTCCGACGTCAGAGTTCGACCGTGGGCTCGCCCCGGAGCGTCCGGAGCGGGCGGGCAGCCTCGGCGGGTGGCGAATCGAACAGGTCGGGATGGACGAGCCCCGCGAGGTGTTCGAGCGAGTCGACGAGCCGGGGCCCTGGCCGGTTCATGAACTGGTGGCCGTCGAGCGCGTACGCTCGGCCCTCGAGCACTGCGGTGAGATCGTCCCAGCCCTCGCGGTCGGTCAGATCCGCGAGGTTTTCGGCGGTCTGGTCGAGGTCGAACCCGCAAGGCGCGACTACGAGCACTTCGGGGTCGTACTCGCGGATCGCGTCCCACTCGCGGGGTCGGGAGGCGTCGCCTGGCTCCGCGAGACCGTACGAACCACCAGCCAGTTCGACCATTTCGGGCACCCAGTGGCCGGCGGTCATCACGGGATCGGTCCAGTCGAGGACTGCCACGCGCGGGCGTTCGTCGGCCTTCTCGACGGTGGCTGCGACGGTATCGACGCGCGCTTCGAGGTCGGCGACGAGTTCGTCGGCCCGTTCCCGAGTCCCGGTCGCGTCGCCGATCCGTCGGATGTCAGCGAAGACGTCACCCAGACTGTGAGGATCGGTCGTCAGCACCTCACAGTCGAGGGCCAACTTCTCGACCGCCTCTCGGACGAGCACCGAATCCACCGCGCAGACGTCACAGATCCCCTGTGAGATAACGAGGTCGGGATCGAGTCGGTCGAGTGTATCGAGATCGATGTCGTACACCCCGTCACCATCCTCGGCTTCGAGGACTTGGCTGTCGATCTCGGCGCTCGACGCTTCGGCGTCGACTCGCGAGCGGTTGACCGCGGGCTTCGTGGCGGCGTCGGGCGGGTAGTCGCACTCGTGAGAGGTCCCGACGGGTTCGAGCCCCAGCGCGTAGACGATCTCGGTCGCCGAGGGCAGCAGCGTGACGATGCGCATGCACTCGTTACGGACGGGAGACTCAAAGCCGTTCAGGTGACAGGGATTTACCCGCGGCGAAGCGATGACGGGTATGCAGCCGACCACGGCCGGGACCTACCGCGTGCTCGACAGCACCCGTGGTCCCGACGAGTTGCTTCTGCTCGACGTCGAGAGCCAGGACCCGACCTACGTCACGACCGTAGGCTACGAGGGCGACCTCGGCGAAGCGGTCGCGGAGCTGGAACCCGGAAATCGGATCGACGCGACGCTGTCGTGGGACGACGGCGCGCCACGGTTCGCCGACCTCGCGATCGATACCCGGACTACGATCGAGTTCGCCGACGGCGCGACCGATATCTTCGAGGTCGCGCGCGAGACGTGGAACGAAGCGCGGCGCGAGGGTGCGGCGATGAACTCTCGAGTGACCCAGGACACCGACGGCGAGGAAAACGGTGTTGTCTACACGTTCGCGGAGCAGGCAGGCCAGCGCGACCTTTACGGTGAGTTCCGGGATGGGGTCACGCCGCTCGAACCCTTGATCGACCGGCTCGGCGAGGGTTCAGAGCCACCGTACGCGGCCTTCGTCATCCGGCCAGCCGAGCACCCGTTCGTACTCGTCGCGCTCGCGCTCGACCGCGACGCCCTGTTCGCGGAGACGATCCGCGATACGTACTTTTCCTGAGCCCGCGGTCACGACGGTCCGTTTATACTCCGGAGCGCACAACCCAACCCCATGCTCGACGAGGCAGATCGCGAGGACTTGGAGAACATTCGGCTGCGGCTGCGCGTTCTCAGTGGGATGCACAAGCTCGATGCCATCGAGAATCAAGAGGACTGGACCGACCGCGAGGCCGGCGAAGCCGAGGGCAAGAGTGTCGCGTACGGGAAAGCGGCCGATCACGTCGCCGCCGTGCTCGATGAGGAGTACGAACAGACGGGCGTCAACGAACTCGTCGCCGAACTCCCCGAGGAGTGGAGCCTGAATCTCCTCCGGTACGCCGCCTACAGCGATCGGTCCGACGAGTAGCGGTTTCGTCCCGTTCTCGCACAGAGAATGTGCCTTAGCGTCGCTTGTTCGGTTCCTGATCCTCGGCAACTTCTCTGATGCGTTCGACATCGGCTGCTATCTGACGGGTGTTCTTCCAAATACTCCAGAGGAAGTAGAACGCGACAAGAGGTAGAATAACTGGGAGGAGTCCATACACTACACCGAGGCCCGGTTGAAGTGGGACGAGAGCTAGTGCGATCATGTGCCATCGAAGTTGATTTCGGCGGCTAAAGCTTTGATGATTTGACCTAACGTATCGTGAATCGGTAGTGCAATGCAGAGCGTTCTGACAGTAGTCTGCCGTACTGTTCGTCCTTCTGAACGGCTGTGACCGCTGGGCGGTGCGGTTTCAGTCCTGGCGTCCTGCGTTCGCAGCGCGAACGCAGGGTTCAGGAGAGTTTGCTCTCCTGGTGGATGAAGGGCGAGTGAACGGAGCGAGCGAGGGTTTCGCGGTGCTATTGCGGTGGCGGGGCGGTCGCGGAAAGCGCCAGTAATCCTACCGCGAACGAGCGCGGAGCGCGAGTGAGCGGGTATTTTAGTCGAGGTTTTTGCGAGGAGTGGTGCCCGCAGCGCGCCGCAGGCGCGCGAGGACACCCGACGTGGTTCGAAAGGCGCGAAGCGCCTTTCGTCATGCCGAGACGGCTTCGCCGTCTCGTAGCAAAGTAAAAAAGTCGCTAGTCGTCCGCGGGGGCCGCGCCCGAGCTATCGTCCTGCTGGGCCTTCGTGTGCGGGAGCTTGCCGCCGTCGGCGAGGATCTCGCGCTCGCGGGCGGAGGCGTCGAGCTGGCCGGTGGCCTCCCAGTCGTCGTTCACGCGGATCGTGAACTCGTCCTGGCCCGAGCGCACGGCCTCCTCGACATCGTCGACGATCTCGATGTCGTCGCCCTGTTCGATGTCCGCGTAGGTGTCCTCGTCGATTTCGAGGGGCAGCAGCCCGAAGTTGAAGAGGTTCGCCTTGTGGATGCGGGCGAAGCTCTGGGCGAGGACGCCCTCGACGCCGAGGTACATCGGACAGAGCGCGGCGTGCTCGCGCGAACTCCCCTGGCCGTAGTTCTCGCCAGCGACGAGGAAGCCGCCGTCGGCGTCGAGCGCGCGCTGGGCGAAGTCGTCGTCGACTCGCGAGAGGGTGAACTCCGAGAGCTTGGGGATGTTCGACCGGTACATCAGGATGTCCTGGGTGGCCGGAATGATGTGGTCGGTCGTGATGTTGTCGTCCATCTTGAGCAGCGCCGATCCCTGAAGGTGGGCGTCGAGCGGGTCCTTCAGCGGGACGTCGCCGATGTTCGGCCCCTTCACGAGCCCGTCGTCGACGGCCTCGTCGGGCGCGATGAGGTCCGCGGTCGAGCCGTCGTATTTGTCGGCCATCTCGAAGCCAGGGTCCTCGAGGTCGCCGAGCTCGTCGGCGAGGTCGCGCGGATCGACGATCTCGCCGGCCAACGCGGAGGCGGTGGCGACCTCCGGCGAGCAGAGGTACACCGAGTCGTCCTCGATGCCCGACCGGCCCTCGAAGTTGCGGTTGAACGTTCTGAGCGAGACCGAGTCGGAGGCGGGCACGTGGCCGATACCGATGCACGCGCCACAGGTGGCCTCGGAGAAGTTGACACCGGCGGCCATCATTTCGGCAGTCCAGCCCTCGCGCGCGAGGAGCTCGGAGGCCTGCTTCGAGCCGGGCGCGACGATCATCTCGGTGCGCTTGTCGACCTCACGGCCTTCGAGCATCTTCGCGCCAGGCAGGATGTCCTCGTAGGCCCCGTTGGTGCACGAGCCGATGATGACCTGATCGACGTCCTCGCCGGCGACCTCGCGCACGGGAACGACGTTGTCGGGCATCGACGGCGTGGCGATGAGCGGTTCGAGATCGCTGAGGTCGACCTCGATCACGTCGTCGTACTCGGCGTCGTCGTCCGGTCCGATCTCGACGTGCTCGTCGCCGCGGCCGAGCCGGTCGAGGAACTCCTGGGTGTGGTCGTCGGTCGGGAAGATCGAGGTCGTCGCCCCGAGCTCGGTCCCCATGTTGGTGATGGTGGTCCGTTCGGGCACCGAGAGGTTCTCGACGCCAGGTCCGGTGTATTCGAGCACCTTGCCGACGCCACCCTTGACCGAGAGTTCGCCGAGCAGGTGGAGGATGACGTCCTTCGCGGTGGCCCAGTCGGGAAGCTCGCCTTCGAGCCGGACGTTCACGACCTCGGGCATCTCGATGTAGTACTGGCCGCCACCCATCGCGACGGCCACGTCGAGACCGCCGGAACCGATCGCGAGCTCGCCCATCCCACCCGGGGTCGGGGTGTGCGAGTCGCTGCCGAGCATCGTCTTGCCTGGCGCGGCGAAGCGCTCCTTGTGGACCTGATGGCAGATTCCGTTACCCGGCCGGGAGAAGTGCGCGCCGAACGTGCCTGCTGCCGACCGGAGGAAACGGTGGTCGTCGGAGTTCTTGAAGTCGAACTGGTATGTCTGGTGGTCGCAGTACTGGGCCGCGAGTTCGGTCTGGACCTCGTCGAGGCCGAGCGCCTCGAACTGGAGCCAGACCAGCGTGCCAGTAGTGTCCTGGGTGAGCACCTGGTCGATGTCGATCCCGATCTCCTCACCGGTTTCGAGTTCGCCCTCGACGAGATGGTCATCGAGGATCTTCTCGGTCAGCGTTTGTCCCATAGCACCGAATACTCCGCCGGCCACCGGTATAAATCCCGTGCGTTTCGCACGAAAGACCGCCACACACCGCAAGTATTGCCGTACGGAGCGACAGCGCCAGCCGTGGTCGTGGTGGCGACAGAATCCCTCCGATAGCTCTTTGCTCCCCCTCGAAAAAGCGGGCGTATGTTCGAGAGCGGGCGGTTCGTCGCCGAACACGTCACGCCGGTCACGGACGAACAGATCCAACCGAACGGTGTCGACTTGACACTCGAAGCGGTGTTCGAACAGCACGAGCCGGGCCATATTGGCGTCGACGGCAAGGAGATCGGCGATCGCCACCGACGCCGCGAACACGTCACCGAAGGACCAGGAGCCGACGACATCGATTTCGGGACCGATACCGCGACCGACCCGTACTATCTCCCACCGGGTGGGTACGTCGTCCGGTACGCCGAAACCGTCCGGATCCCCGACGGTCACATCGGGTTCATCCACCCACGGTCGTCGCTCATGCGCAACTCGTGCATGCTCAACACCGCAGTCTGGGACGCAGGGTACGAGGGGCGTGGCGAGGGGCTTCTCCAGGTGCACCACGACATCGAGATCGAGCGCAGCGCGCGCATCGCCCAGCTCGTGCTCGCCGAGGCCGACCACGACGGTGTGTACGACGGAAGCTACCAGGGCGAGAACGTCGACTGATCGACGTCAGACCGTCGGACGGAGCGTCACTCGTCCCACGCGATGTCCTCGGTCCGGGCGGACTCGCGCAGGATGAACGGTCCGATCGAGAGGGTTCGTTTCGCGACCGTGGCGATCCGGAGGATGAAAGAGAGCAGTAGCATGAACGGGATCAGTGCGATCGTCGACGCGGCGCTTGCGACCCAAACGAGGTTCTCGACGCCGAACGTGGTTCCGGTAATCGAGCCGGGATTGGCGACGTACAGCATCATCGAGAGGACCACGACCAACGCCGGCACGGCCGAGTAGAGCATCGCACGCGAGAGGTTGATGAGTTCCCACTCGAAGTACAGCGTCTTGAAATGCTCGCGTGCCGGGCCGAAGAACTTGAGTACCTCGATGAGACTCTCGAAGGCGTCGTCGGTCTCGTCGGTCACCGCGTCCTCGTGTTCGTTGCGGAGGCGGCGCGCCTCGTAGATCTTCCACGAGTAGTTGTAATCGAGCGCGGCGAACAGGAGATCGAACGTGCCGAATTGGGCGTCTTCGAGCTGGTTACCGACCGTTTCGGCGTTTACGGTGAGGCTGTCGACGTAGTCCTCGGTGCGTTCTTTGAACTGCTCGTCTCGACTCTCCGAGACGGCCTCTTCGAGCGCGTTTGCGCGCGTCTGCGTCACGTCAATGATCGCTCGGAGGAAACTCGATGGCTCCGGAGGACTGATCGGGGCCTCGATCGCGGTCTCGACGTCCTCGCGGAAGTCCATTGCGCCCGCCATCCGTTCGCGCTGGTCGTCGACCGCACCGAGCTCCTGGGAGAGTACGAGCTGGTTGATCGTGACCACGAGGGTGACGCCGGTGATGATGGCGGTCAGAAAGCCCTGGAAAACGGTTTCGAGGGGATCACCCGAGACGAGCGCTCGCGAGATCGGTGCGGGATCGAGCACGCCGAGCACGACGAGCGAAATGAACACCAGTCCGAGCGGGATCGTTGCGATCACCCGCCGGTCGGCGTCCAGCAACAGCCACAGCTTCGTCCGACTCTCGCCGACCCGCTCGCGCATCGTATCGCTCGGCTGGTCGGCGTCCGACTCGGCCATACTCACCATCCCATCGCTGTCGGGCAAAAGGTTGTGGTTGCGGCCGCTCGGAACGGAACCCGCTACCGACGGGGGCTCGTTCGGTTACGTGTCCTCGTCGTTCTGGAGCTCTTCGAGCTCGGCCTCGACCGCGGGATCGGCCGACTCGTCACTGCCACCGTTGGCTCCGTTGCTCGTGGCGTCGACCTCGGTGGTCGCCGATTCGACCTCCTCGCTTGCCGACTCGCTCGCCGTCTCGGAACCACCGTCGGCCCCCATCTCGGCCTGAAGCGTTTCGAGTTCGGCGTCGACCTCTCTGTCGGAACTGAGCGATTCGAGTTCGCGATCTAGCTGGTCTTTATCCGAGAGAGCGTCCTCGAACGCACCCGACTCTTCGAGTTCGTCCATCGCCGCCGCGCGGGCTTCCATGTCCTCGGTCCGCTCGTTCGCGCGCTCGATCGACCGGCTCACGTCCTCCATCTCGTCGCCTGCACCAGTCATCGCTTCGGACACTCTCGTACTCGCTTCGGCAGCCTCGTAGCGCGCTTTCATGCTCTCCTTTTTCGTGCGGAACTCTTCGATCCGACCCTGGAGGGTGTTTTTCTTCTCGACGAGCTGATCCTGGGTGTTCTGGAGTTCGGCGATCTGGCTCTCGAGGTCCTCGATCTGGGTCATCTTCTGCTTTTTCTTTTCGAGGGCCTGGCGCGCGAGATCCTCGCGGTCCTGACGGACGGCCTCGCGGGCCTGGTCGTTGTGCTTCTCGACGTTTTCCTCCAGCCGGCGCTTCTGAATCTCGAGGCGTTTCTTCTGGGTGGTGAGGTCCGCGATCCCGCCCTTGACGTCCTGGAGCTGGTCGCGGAGCTGTTCGTAGGAGTAATCGAGCTGCTCGCTCGGGTCCTCGGCGCTGTTGAGGACCGCGTTCAGCTTCGACCGCACGACGTACGACGCGCGCGAGAGGATACCCATGCCGCCCGTTGGAGTCCCGTCATCTTAAAACACCTCCTACGCGAACCCCGGACGATGGACGTCGTGGTTCCTGGCGGTCGGGACGTACGTGGAACGCTCGATCACCCCGGCGATACGTCGGACGAGAGCACGGAGCCGGACCTCCAACGAGTCGTCGTCGCGTGTCCGCCCCATCCACAGGACGGTGGAACGCGCTCCGATCGGCGGCTCGTCGCGGTGAGCGACGCGCTCGGAGACCGGGGCGTCGCGTGTCTCCGGTTCGACTACGGCAAGTGGGACGAGGGGCAGGGCGAGCAAGTCGACGTGAAAAACGCCGTCCGGTGGGCGCGCGAACACGCCGACGCTGTGGGCCTCTACGGGTTCAGCTTCGGCGCGACGATGGCGCTGTGTACGGCCGCCGAGACCGACGGGGTTCGAGCGGTGAGCGCGCTCGCGCCCGACCGTGGCCGCGAGGGTGCGGATGCGGTGGCCGCCCTCGACGGGATCGACTGCCCGACACAAGTGCTGTACGCCGAGCGTGACACGACCGCCGACTGGGAGCCAGTCGTCGAGCGCGCCCGCGAGTTGGGGATCACCGTGACGGCGCTACCGGCGGATCACTTCTTCGTCGGGCAGGCCGAGAAGGTGGCTGCGGCGGTCGTCGGGTTCTTCGACGAGGAGTGGTGACGCACAGCTGGCACCGCGGGCTCCGAAACGATTTTGTCCCCCGCTGGCGCACCGTTGATATGCCGACAACCCCCGACACCGGTCCCGGCGAGGGACCGAAATTCGTTTTCGTCACCGGAGGTGTGATGAGTGGCCTCGGAAAGGGCATCACGGCCGCCAGCACCGGCCGGCTGCTCGCGAACGCCGGCTTCGACGTCACCGCCGTCAAGATCGACCCCTATCTCAACGTCGACGCCGGGACGATGAACCCCTACCAGCACGGCGAGGTCTACGTCCTGAACGACGGCGGCGAGGTCGACCTCGATCTCGGTAACTACGAGCGCTTCCTCGATGCGGACATGAGCTTCGACCAGAATATCACGACGGGAAAGCTCTACAAGAACGTTATCGAGAAGGAGCGAAGCGGTGACTACCTCGGCAAGACCGTCCAGATCATCCCGCACATCACCGACGACATCAAGCGCCGCGTTCGGGAGGCTGCCGCGGGCCACGACGTCTGTCTGATCGAGGTCGGTGGTACGGTCGGGGACATCGAAGGTGGCCCCTACTACGAGGCGATCCGGCAGTTCAGCCACGAGGAGAACGACGAGGACGTTCTCCTCGCCCACGTCACGCTGGTCCCGTACTCGAAAAACGGCGAGCAGAAGACCAAACCGACCCAGCACAGCGTGAAAGAGCTGCGGTCGATCGGGCTCCAGCCCGACATCGTGGTGGGTCGCTGCGAGGACGAGCTCGACCCCGAAACAAAGGAGAAGATCGCGCTGTTCTGTGACGTCCCCGAGGACGCGGTGTTCTCGAACCCCGACGTCGAGGACATCTACCACGTCCCGCTGATGGTCGAGGGCGAGGGCCTCGACGAGTACGTGATGGACGAGCTGGGGATCGCGGGGCGTGCGCTGCCCGCCGACGAGCGAACGAGTCAGTGGCGCGATCTCGTGACCCGCGAACAGTCCGGTACCGTGACGATCGCGCTCGTCGGGAAGTACGCCCTAGAGGACGCGTACCTCTCGATTCACGAGGCGCTCAAACACGCCGGCCTCGAACGCGGCGTCGAGGTCGAGGTGCTCTGGGTCGACGCCGAGGAGATGGCGAACACCCACGAGCAGCGCTTGAAGGAGGCCGACGGCGTGGTGGTGCCGGGCGGGTTCGGCACCCGCGGAACGACCGAGAAGATCGCCGCTGCACGGTACGCCCGCGAGAACGATGTCCCCTTCCTCGGGCTGTGTCTCGGCTTCCAGATAGCGGTCATCGAGTACGCACGAAACGTCTGTGACCTCGACGACGCGCACTCGACCGAGATGGAAGCCGAAACGTCGCACCCGGTGATCGGGCTCCTGCCCGAGCAGTACGACGTCGAGGATCTCGGTGGAACGATGCGGCTGGGCGCACACGAAACCGACATCGAGTCCGGGACGCTCGCGGCCGACCTCTACGGTGAGTCGTGTACCGAACGCCACCGCCACCGCTACGAGGTCAACCCCGAGTACATCGACCGACTGGAGGACGCGGGACTTCGCTTTTCGGGCCGAGCGAACAACCGGATGGAGATCCTCGAACTCACCGACCATCCGTTCTTCTTCGGAACCCAGTTCCACCCCGAGTTCCGGTCGCGGCCTGGCCGGGCGAGCCCGCCGTTCGTGGGGCTGCTCGACGCCGCTATGGGAGATGACGACCACAGAGCGATCGACGAGGTCGAAGCCTGATGGTCGACACCGAACTCTTCATCGAGGAGGCCGTCGAGGAAATCGAGAACGAGGTCGGCGACGCGAACGCGGTGATCGCGCTCTCCGGTGGTGTCGACTCGTCGGTGGCGGCCGCGCTGGCCTACGAGGCGCTCGGCGACCGTCTTACTCCTGTGTACGTCGACACCGGTCTGATGCGCAAGGGTGAGACCGAGCAGGTCGCGGAGACGTTCTCGTACATGGACAGCCTGCGGATCGTCGATGCCCACGAGCGGTTCCTCGACGCACTCTCCGGCGTCACGGACCCCGAGGAGAAACGTCATATCGTCGGCGAGGGGTTCATCCGTGAGTTCGAGCGCGAGGCCCGCGATGCCGAGGCCGACTACCTCGTTCAGGGGACGATCTACCCCGACCGGATCGAGTCGGAGGGGAACATCAAATCCCACCACAACGTCGGCGGACTGCCCGACATCGTGGACTTCGAGGGGATCGTCGAACCCGTCCGGGAGCTCTACAAGGACGAGGTCCGCGAGGTCGCGCGCGCGCTCGGCCTCGACGAACTGGTGGCCGAGCGGATGCCGTTCCCCGGGCCGGGCCTCGCCGTCAGAGTTCTCGGTGAAGTCACCGAGGAGAAACTCGACGTCGCCCGCGAGGCGACCCACGCGGTCGAGGAGGAACTCGAAGCGTACGACCCGTGGCAGGCGCTCGCTGCGGTGATCGGCAAGGCCACGGGCGTGAAGGGCGACAATCGAGTTCACGGCTGGGTGGTTTCGGTCCGGGCGGTCGAGAGCCGTGACGGGATGACCGCCCGTGCCCTCGAACTCGACTGGGAGACCCTCCAGCGCCTCCAGAGCCGGATCACCGGCTCTCAGGAGAACGTCGCACGCGTGGTCTACGACGTCACCCACAAACCGCCCGCGACCATCGAGTACGAATGACGATGGAAAACGACGTCGAGACGGCAGTCGTTGCTGGCCCCGATCCTGAAGGACTCGGCGACGCGCTCGAAGCACACGGATTGTCGGTAGCGCGGATCGACGGCGCGGCGAACCGGCCGGCGTTGGAGGATGGCGGAATCGCTGAGGCGGACCTGTTCGTGCTGACCGACGTCGGTCACGCGACCTCGATCCCGGTCGCGCTCGATCTCGCGGCCGACCTCCGGGTGGTCGTCTACGCGCGTGAATCGCTACCCGAGTTCGCGAAGGGCCAGGCGGATCTGCTCGTCGATCCCGCGCTGCTGGACCCCGATACCGTGGCCGAGGAACTCGCGGGTTAGAACGACGCCGCGAGCTCCGTTGGCGATTCGTCGCCCTCGACGCACCGCTCTTCGTACGCCGTCATGAACTCGCGGGCGACACCGATCGCATCGTCGCGACCGTCGATTCCTTCGCGGAGGGTTTCGGTTTCGTCGCCACCCTCGCGGATCGAGCGGACGCGCCAGACGTCCTGGTCGGCGTCGGCGACGTTCGGTGACGTGGGCTGGACGACGAGTTCGATTTCGTCGGCGTGTTCGTAGCGGAGCGGTCGCTGTGGATCGTACTGTCCGGCTTTTCCTTCGGTGTCGTCGACCTCCGTCCAGCCGCCAGGAAGTCCATCGTCAGTAGCGCTCATCGAAAGCAGGTTCGACGCCGCAGCGTAAAATCCCTCCTACCGGAGCGACCGCGCGAGGTCCGCGAGCCGCTGGTCACCGTCTCGAACGAACGGGACGCCGTGGCCCATTCCGAGGCCGTCGAACACGGGCGCGCACTCGGCGAGCGAGCGGACGCTCGCGGCGGCCTCGCGGGTGTCGTAGCTCATGGGCCACGCCGAGACGGTGAGCGCGCCAGCACTCTCGAAGACGAGATCGCCGAGAAACCCCGCTGAGCGCTCTTCGCTGACGAACGCAGTGTGGCCGGGGGTGTGGCCAGGCGTGTGGTAAGCGGTGAACGAGCCGACCGCCTCACCGTCGTCGATCGGCGCGACTGGGAGGTCCGGCGTGCCGACGAACGGCCCCATGGCTCGCTGGAACGCGCCCTTGTGGTTGCGCCACGGCGGCTTTGCATCCCCGGTGAGCACCCGTGCGTCGGCCGCACCCGCCCGCACGACCGCGTCGAGGTCATCGAGTCGGTCGAGTGCGCCGACGTGATCCATGTCGTAGTGGGTCAGGAGAACGCGCTCGATATCCGCGACGGCGTGGCCCGTCTCCTCGATGCCAGCCGCAATGGCCCTCGCGCCGAGCGGCGTTCCGGCGTCGACCAGTGTGAGGACATCGTCCTCGATCAGGTACGCGTTCACGCCGCGGAGATCGAACCACCAGATGCCGTCACCGAGTTGCGTGGCCATGACGGAGGTACGATCCACGAGGTGAAACCTCCGGCGCTTGCGTCGGAAACCGAAGCACGCCACCGCAGTCGGAGCGAACGAACGGACGAGCGGGGCGGCATCGGCGGACGAACGTTTAATACTCCCGCCTGTGACGGCGGTAGTTGCCGATGTCTTCTCGCACGTCAGTCCGGCTAGCGGAGCACACGTGGCCGGAGATCGAGGCAGCGCTCGACGACGGCACCACGACGGCGGTCGTGGCCGTCGGATCGGTCGAACAGCACGGCCCACATCTTCCGGTGATCATGGACACGCTCGCGGGCGACGAACTCTCGCGGCGGATCGCCGACCGCCTTGGCGACGCCCTCGCCGCACCCACGATCCGACCCGGCTGCTCGGGCCATCACATGGCGTTCCCCGGCACGATCACGATCGCGCCCGAGACGCTGATGGATCTGGTTCGATCGTACTGTGAGTCGCTCGACGAGCACGGGTTCGAGCACGTCGTTCTCGTTCCGACCCACGGCGGCAACTTCGCGCCCGTCAACACCGTCGCACCCGAGATCGCCCGCGAGATCGATGCGAACGTGATCGCGATCGCGGATCTCGACGAGAACATGCGGCTGATGAACGAAGGACTCCGCGAGGCCGGTGTCGAATACGAGGAGCCGGTGATCCACGCGGGAGCCGCCGAAACCGCGATCGTGCTCGCGGTGAACGAGGGCCTCGTCCGGACGGACGAACTCGCGGTCGGTCACGAAGGCGAGGTGTCGGCATCCAGACTGCTCAGCGAAGGGTTCGATGCGATCAGCGAGAACGGGGTTCTCGGCGATCCGCGGGAAGGAACGGCCGAAGCGGGTGAGGCGATTCTCGAACGGATCGCGACCGCGTACGCCGAGCGGATCGACGCCGAACGCGACGCCACCTGAGAACTACGACGGCGTCCGTCGGTACCGATCTCCTCAGAACGGGAGACGCTGACGGAGGAAGCTCGACGCGGTGCGCGAGAGCGACGGCCGCGCGATCGCGTCCATCTCCGCGTCGGTGAGTTCGAAGTCGAACACCTGGAGGTTGGCTTCGAGGTGCGCGGGACTCGTGGATTTCGGGATGGTCGAGACGTTCTCCTGCTGGACCAGCCACCGGAGCGCGACCTGGGCGGGCGTCTTGCCGTAGCGCGCGCCGACGTCCCGGAGCACGTCGTCGTCGACCGCGCCGCCGTGGGCCAGTGGGCTGTACGCCGTCAGCATGACATCGTTGATCTGGCAGTAATCCAGCAGCGTCGTCTGATCCCAGAACGGGTGGTACTGGACCTGGTCGGCGAGGATCGGCGCGTCGGCGTGCTCACGTGCGGCGTGGAGCCGCTCGACGCCGAAGTTCGAGACGCCGATGTGCTCCACCGCCCCGTCGTTGACGAGTTCGTCCATCGCGTCGAGGGTTTCCGAGAGGTCGGCCACCGGGTTCGGCTGGTGGATCAGGAGGAGGTCCACGTACTCGGTCCGGAGTTTATCGAGACTCTCACGGGCGGAGTCGAGAACCGAGTCACGGTCTCGATTGCCGGCATCGAGCTTGGTGGTGAGGAAGACGTCCTCGCGGTCGACGTCGGCAGTGTCGATCGCCGCGCCGACCTCACGCTCGTTGCCGTACGCCTGGGCGGTGTCGATCCGGCGATAGCCGAGATCGAGTGCGGTCGACACGGCGCGCCGGCAGGTCGGGCCGGTCATCCGCCACGTACCGAGCCCGATGGCCGGGACCGAGACACCCTGGATAGTGACGTGTTCCATACTGTGACGGGGAGCGGCGCGCGTAAAACGCTCCCGTCTCATCGCATTTACCGTCCCGTCGCCACCCCCTTGGACGGGCGAAACGGCTACGGCGTTCGCCCTCGTCGTCGAGATGTGCTCGATCAGTATCCCGACCTCGATCCGGACGAGGGTGAAGTTCTGACCGAAGAACTCCACGTTAGCGACGACGTCCTCGTGAAGGCGTTCGCGCTCGGTCCCGGCGCGACGGTCGACCCTCACGACCATCCCGATGCGACCAACGTTTTCCACGTGCTCGACGGGACGGTCGTCGTGACTAGGGACGACGAGGAAGAGCGGGTGAGCGCGCCCGGCGTCGTCCCCAACGAGCGTGGAGCGGTCCACGGTGCGCACAACGAGACCGACGAACGGACGGTACTCACCGCGAGTCTGTGTCCGCTGCCGAGTTGAGACAACGACCGGTCGATGGACTGTTGAGAGCGACGCTCCCGGTAACAAGTCGTCGTTCGGCCGGAAAAGCGGCGTGACGGGATCGAGCGACCGACGATGGTGGTGGCGGTGGGTCGGTCGGCTCGAACACCCGCCCGACGTGATTGGCAGTAGCGGTGGCGGTGCCGCATTTCTGGCGAGGCCGTCAGAACGAATGAATTTCACGGCCGTACTTTCGGCATTCCTCTATAGAGATCTGTGAAAGACGTTGTCGTGAGTAATCGGACGACGAGTGATCGGTGCTCCGATGAGTCGAGCGACCGCGAAGCGATCCCCACCGCCCCCACTTCGCACTCGTCAGGAGACACCCGACCGATCGGCGTCGAACCGTTCGTGTGCCGCCGTATCGAGGATTTTCCGCCAGCGTTCGACGGCGTCCCACACGTCGGCGTAGCTGGTGTACAGCGGCGACGGACACATCCTGACGACGTTCGGCGGGCGGAAATCGACAACCACACCGCTCTCAGTCAACGCCTGCGCGATCCGTTCGGCGTCGGGATGTTCGATCGCGACGTGTCCGCCCCGCCGCCCGGGATCGCGGGGCGTCCCGATGGTACAGCCGTCCGCGCCGTCGATCTCGTTACCGAGGCGGTCGTCGACGAGAGCGACGAGATACGACGTCAGGTCGAGCGACTTCTCGCGGATCGCGTCGATTCCGACCTCGTCGATGAGATCGAGCGCGCCGTCGAGCGGCGCGGCGCTGAATATCGGGATCGTACCGATCTGGTACGCGCCGGCGTCGGCCGCCGGGGTGAACGTCGGATTCATATCGAACTGGGTCGCCTTCTCGTGACCCCACCAGCCGGCGAGGGCGGGCATCGTGCCGAAGTGGTTCTGATTGACGTAGAGACCCGCGATCGCGCCCGGCCCGGCGTTGAGGTACTTGTACGAACACCAGACGGCGAAGTCGACCTCCCACTCCGAGAGATCGTGCGAGACGACACCGATCGAGTGCGCGAGATCGAAGCCGGCGAGCACGTCCCGCTCGTGGGCCGCTCTCGTGAGATACTCGATATCGAGGAGCTGGCCGCTCCGGTAGAGCACCGACGGCATGAACAGGATGTCCACGTCGTGGTCGTCCATCGCCGCAACGACGCGCTCCTCGTCGATCGTCCGGCCGTCGACGCTCTCGACGGCCACGAGATGGTCGTCGGGGTCGAGACCGCGCTGGCGGAACTGCGCCCTGATCGCGTAGTGGTCCGTCGGAAAGTCGAGTTCGTTCACGAGGATTTTCGACCCATCGTCGAGCCCATCGAGGAACGTGCCGATCAGGGTGTGGATGTTGACTGTCGTGGCGTTCGCCACCACCACCTCGGACTCGCGTGCGCCGACGAGCGGCGCGAGCCGGTCGCCGAGGCGCTCGCCGTAGCGAAACCACGGCGGGTCGGCGTCGGTCCAGCCCCGGACCCCCAGCTCCCGCCACTCGTCGATCGCGTCGTCGAGTGCGCGCTCGGCGTCGGCCGACAGCGGTCCGAGCGAGTTCCCGTCGAGATAGATCTCGGCGGGGACCGTGAACCGTTCGGCACACCACGCCAGCGGATCGTCCCGATCCAGCCGCTCGGCGGACGCCCTGTCGGCGTCGAACTCGTCCATATGCCCAGGCTACTCGTCCGGGGTACAATGTCCTGTCGGCGTTCGGTTCGACTGTGTGTTCTCTCGCTTCCGCCGACCGTCTAACGAACTCACCCGAGTCGTTCGCGGGCGGCAGCCGCCACGTCGTCGAGCGCCTCGTCCGCTGCGTCGACCGAGCCCGCGAGGCTGAGGAAACCGTGGGCCATTCGGGGGTAGTGGGCGTGGTCGACGGCGACGCCGGCATCGCGGAGTCGATCGGCGTAGGCGATGCCTTCCTCGCCGAGCGGATCGAACCCACAGGTGACGACGGTGGCCGGAGCGAGTTTCGAGAGATCGTCCGCGCGGAGCGGCGAGGCGTCGGGGTCCGCGCCGTCGGCAGGCATCGGGAGGTACTGCTCCCAGAACCAGTCCATGTCCGCGCGTGTGAGGAGCCCTGTGTGGTCGTCACAGGGATCGGCGGCGGCGGCGTGATCGGTGATCGGGTAGAGGAGGAGCTGGTGGCGGAGGTCGAGATCGGTATCGCGCGCGTGACGTGCGACGACCGCCGCGAGGTTGCCGCCCGCACTGGTCCCGGCGACGCCGAGGCGGTCGGGATCGCCGCCGAACGTCTCGGCGTTGGCCGCCGTCCACGAGAGCGCGCTCTCGGCGTCCGCGACCGCGGCCGGGAACGGGTGTTCGGGTGCGAGACGGTAGTCGACCGAAACGACGACACAGCCGGTTCGGCGAGCGAGGCGTCGGCAGATCGAGCCGGCAGAATCGAGCGTTCCCAGTGTCCATCCACCGCCGTGATAGAAGACGCACACCGGCGCGGGGGCGGTGGTCGTGGGGTGGTAGATGCGGATCGAGATGTCGCCCGCGGGACCGGGAATCGATCGATCGCCGATCCGATCGACGGCAGGGGCGTCGGCGGTGAATACGGCGTCCTCGCGGCGACGTGCCCGATCGATCGACATCTCGTGCCACGCCGGCAGTCCCTCCTGGCGGCGGATCGCCGCGACGGCGGCTGCCATTGCGGGGTGGAGCGTCGATGGAAGGGAGTCCGTATCGGCTCGTCGTCGGGTCACTGGTCGGTATGGTGATCCGTTCCGCCGCATCGGCCATCATTGTTCCGACTCGATTGGCCGAGACAACCGGTTCCGTTCTGCTGATCTCGTTCGGCGCTTCGGAACCCTCGCCTGCGACGACTGCACTAAAATGTGGTGTGAACCTTTTGCACCGACGTATCAGCCACCCATAGAGGTTCGGCTGAGCGATACACTTAGTGTCGTGAGGTCCGAAGACGAATGTATGCCGAATGACGCCATTGAATCCGAACGGGAGCAGATGGCAGCGGACGCCGGGTTCATCGCGGAGTCGGGGGGTGCGTCGACGGCGTCGGTGAGCACCGCGGAATCGACGCGATCGGCGCGCGCGGTGGTGCTGTTCCGGCTGATAGAGGGGCCGGTGTCCCCACAGGCGATCGGAACGGACACGCCGATCAGCACCGGCCGCGCGCATCGGGCACTGACCGAGCTTCACAAACGCGACCTCGTCGAGCTGCTCGTCCCCGAAGAGGCGACTGACGGACCGATCTTCGGCGTGACTGCCCGCGGTGAGAAGGCAGCGTTCTACATCGAACAACAAGGGAAGACATAGACGGTTGGTTCCGGGTCGGCGACGCTGTCCGCTGATTCGTCGGACTCGTCGACACTGAGGAGACGCCTACGGTGGCTAAATCACCGGCTCCGACACGGCGCTCGAAGGCGACCACCGCTGCGTCCGTGTCGAATCCAGCATCGCTGACGAGGTGATGAGGCTCCTATATGGATGAACGCGGGAAAGAGCGACGCCAGAGACCGTTGTGGCTGCCGACCGACAGCCGCCGTCATTCAGTGAGTTCGATCGGCTCGCCCCGCTCGGCGCTCTCGGCGAGTGCGTCGATGACCGCCATCGTGCGCTCGGCCTCGCGGGCGTCGGTTCGTGGCCGACGGTCGTGGCGAACGCAGTCGGCGAAGTGTTCGATCTGGCGGCGGTACTGGTCGACGTGATCGAACGTTTCGGTGACCTCTCGACCGTCGGCAGCGTATCTGAGCGTAGCTCGATCATCGTCACGGGGAACGAACGCCGGATCGGCTTCGAGCCACCCGTTTTCGGCTTCGACCCGATAGAACTGGGTGTCCTGGGTGTCGAAGCTACACGACACCTCGGCGGTTGCGCCGTCCGAATATTCGAGAAGTCCGGTCAACTGGGTGTCGACGCCGGCATCGCGCGTGTCGGCCGCGCTCGCGTACGCGCGCTCGGGCTCGCCGAGGAACAGTCGCGCGGCGGTGACGGCGTAACACCCGACGTCCATCAGGCTCCCACCGGCGAGATCGGGGTCGAGTCGGACGTCCTCGGCGTCGTGGCCGAGCGGAAACTGGAACGACGACTTCACGAACCGAACGTCGTCGAGTTGTTCGCGCACTACCTCGACCGCACGCTCGGTTCGGGGGTGGTATCGGTACATGAACGCCTCCATCAGGGTGACGCCGCGCTCGTCGCAGTACGCACCGAGGTCGCGGGCCTCGGCCGCGTCGACGGTCAGCGGTTTCTCACAGAGCACGTGACAGCCGGCGTCGGCCGCTCGCTTGGTCCACTCGGCGTGGCGGGCGTTCGGCAGCGGGTTGTACACCGCCTCGATGTCGTCGTCCGCGAGCAACGCCTCGTAGGAGCCGTACGCACGGGGAACGTCACACTCGTCGGCGAAGGCTCGGGCGCGCTCCTCGTCGCGGGAGGCGACCGCGAGTGCTTCGTGGTCCGTAGCCCGAATAGCTGGAAGTACCGCGATCCGTCCGATGTTCGCCGTGCCGAGAATGCCGAATCGCATGGCGTCACTCGAACGCGCCAGCGAGAAAAGCTATCCGCCGAATGCCCGGCGACCCCAGCCAGAGCGTCGGATCGATCCGAGGGCAAGGTCCGCCTTCGGCGCTCCGGGATCGACGGAGCGAGTTAAGACCGCCCGGCCCGGGTGGGGAGACATGGATCCAACGGCGGACATGGCGGCGTTCCGGCAGGCGGTCCGCTCGGGCGAGCCCGTCGTCGGCGGCTGGGTGTCGATCGGCCACCCGGCGGTCGCCGAGATCACCGGAGCGGCGGGCTACGACTTCGTGACGATCGATACGGAACACGCCGCGAACAGCATCGAGACGGTCGAAAACCTCGTCCGGGCGGTCGACGCCGCAGGCGACGCGATCCCGATCGTCCGCCCGCCGACCGCCGATCCGGTCGCAATCAAGCGTCTTCTCGACACGGGTGTCGGGGGAATCATGGTGCCACGGGTGGACTCGGCCGAGACGGCGGCCAGCGTGGTCGAGGCCACCCGGTATCCACCGGCCGGGGTCCGGGGGACTGCCGCCAGTCGTGCCTCGGGGTACGGTCGAACGTTCCCGACGTACCTCGAATGGGCCGACGACGCGCTGACCCGGATCATCCAGATCGAGACGGAAGCGGCGGTGGCGGCGGCCGGCGACATCGCCGGCGTCGAGGGGGTCGACGCGCTGTTCGTCGGCCCGACCGACCTCTCCGCCGCGCTCGACGTTCATCTCGACTTCGAGGCCGACGACTTCCGAGCCGCCGTCGGGACGGTGATCGACGCTGCGGCCGACGAGAACGTACCGGTCGGAGTGTTCGCGACGGACCCCGACCGGATCGATGACTGGCTGGCGATGGGGTTCGATTTCGCGATCGTGGGGTTCGATGCGACGTTCCTCGTGGAACGAAACGAGACGATGCGATCGGCCTTCGAGCGGGCAGCGGCGACGGACGACGGGACGTAGCGCTGACCGACGGGGACGAGATCGCGGAGTCGGCAGCGCCCGCTCCAGCCAGACTCGATCGGGTGCGGGAGTGCTGGCACGCTTGCCGGCGAATCAAGCCCAGAATCGACGGCGGGAGCCGAAGAGCCGGCCCTACCGATCGTCGCGGGTGGCGAGCCCGGCGAGATGCGGCGCTTCCTCGATCACGATATCCACGCCGAGACGGGCGGCGTCCTCGCTGCCGGGCAGGCAGAACACCGGCACGCCGTTGCCGGCGTCCTCGGTCCCGCCGCCGCTCGAACTCCGGTCGACGACCCCCGCGGTCGCACGGGTGGCGACGACTCGCGTCCCGATCTCCTCGCGCGAGAGCGCGCGGAACAGTTCGCCGAATCCGGGGAGTTCCTTGCCGAACAGCGGCCGGACGGCCTCGATGGTCACGTCGTCGGGTGTGACGCCTGTCCCGCCGGTGGTGACGACGCAGTCGACGTCCTCGCGCCCGACGAGGGCGTCGACGCTCCCTTGGATGCCGTCGTGGTCGTCGTCGACGAGTTCGCGGGTCGCGACCTCGTGATCGGTGTCCTCGATCGCGGCCGTGATCGCGTCGCCCGCGGGATCGTCCTCCAGGGTTCGGCTGGTCGAGACCGTCACGACCCCGACCCCGATCGGGCCGAAATCGTGCCCGTGAGCGTGGACGGCCTCGTCCTCATGGTCGTGGGCAGCATGGTCGCCCCCGTGATCGGCGTGACTGTGTTCGTGATCGTCGTCGCCGTGTGCGTCGTCAGGGTTGCCGCCGTCGGTGTGTCGCATGGTCGAATCTACGCCCGCGCGACCAAAACCCGCCGGGTTTTTGCCCACACAACTCGTGGTTCAGGACATGTGCGGTTCCGAACGCCAACCGACAGGGTGTGGGGTGTCGGGATGACCGACGAGTACGTCCACGACCCGGAGGCGTTCGAGGACACCCCGCGGAGCGAGTACGACGAGGCCGCTGCACGCGGCGAGAATCGCTCGTTCGATTGGCGTGGCTGGGCACTCGTCGGCGTGATTGTTTTTGCCTTCCTGATCGCGCCCGGACTGATTCTCGCGATACCGTATGCCGGCGGCACGCTGAGCGCGCTCGGGCTGACGTGGCGCGATACCTTTCTCGTCCTCCCGCTGCTTCCCGCGCTCGCGCTCGGGCTGACGGCGGTGTGGGCGGCTTCACGGGCGTAGGGAACGGTCGGTACGAACAGTGCTGATCTGTAGACCGACGACGAGGTTTTGTTCGTACGCGACAACTCCGAGACGTACGCCCCGGACGACGCGTCGCGGACGCGGATGACTCCCGAGCCGACAGTCGGTCGTCTCGACGGCCGCTTTCAGCCACCGGGCGAACTGACGACGGGGAGAGCACAACAGCGACGCATCGCGGAGCGATCGCAGTGCCGTACGATGCGGACACCGGAGCGCAACCAATGTCATCCAACCAAAGCGGGCAGCCATCGAACACCGGCGGCGAGACGGGCGAGAAAAAGATCGTCGATGTCGAAGGCACGACGGAGGACACCACGTCCACGAGAGCGCGGTTCTGGCTGACGAACGACATCCTCGCGATCGTCCTCACCCTCTCGTTCATCGGGTTGTTGGCGATCGCCGGGCGGGGTATCATCGACCTGGGGGCGATCCCGGTCGAGATGCGAGTGGTCTACGTGAGTCTCGTCGGGGCCGCCGGCGTCTGGGCGTTCGGCGAGATGGCGTTCGAGAGATGGGGAGGCAATCGCAGCAGTGGCGGCGGGAAGTAACGACCACTCCGGCTGGAACAGCGATACGACCGACGAGCGAACACCACGGATCCCACACACGATGGAATTCACCGAGAAACTCCTCGGGGACGGGGAGACGACAGCGAACCGAGCGACGGACGAGAAAGCAGCGTCCCGAGAACAGACCGGTGGAACCGGTGCAGCCGGGGACGACGCAGCCGAAACGACCGAATCCTCGACGAACGGTGGCGCGCGCGGTGATACGTTCGCGTTCCGGGACGGCGACGTTGCGGCGGATTCGGCCGAAGCAGCGACGAAGAACGATGGCAAGCAACGAAACGGCGATTCATCGCCGCGCCACGACGTGGCGGCCGACCTCGGAACGGGGGATAGCGGCCAAGCGAGGCGCGACAAACCGGGCCGTAGTGATGGTGTGCCAGGCCCACAGGACGATGTCGCCGCGGACCTCGGTATGGACGAAACAGCGGCCACAGGAGCCGATACAACCGCCGACGCACAGCGGACGGACACAACCGACGCGCCAAGCGATGCAGCCGAGACGGAGGCGAACGATACGTCCGGTGACGGGGCAGGGGCAGATTCGGTGACGGGAGCGGCGACACCGACGAACAACGACTCCAACCCGGGGTCAAACGGAACCACCTCCGACCGAACCAGAACGGATGCGGGGAGCACGAGCGAGGATGTAGCCGCGCCGATGGACGGGCGTATCCTCCACATCGCGGCGGCACAGTCGATCACCGTTACCGATGGTCACACCGTCCGCATCGACGGTATCCGCGACGTTTCCCTCGCTGCGGAGCCGGAAACCGACGCCCAGAACGAACACGCCACGGAAACGCCAGACACAGTGGGCTCCCGGACGTAGCTCGCGGGAGGACGGATCCGACCCCGGCAGCCGCTGATGAACGGTGGACGGCGTGTGCGAATCGAACGACGAACGAACTCGATCAGGGACAACAGATGGGACACACGATCACGATCCGCGACGACGGCAACGGCGAAGCAAACAGCTACTGGATCGCGTTCAGCGGCGACACTCAACCCGAAAAGGAGACCGTCCACGGCGCGACCACGGATGACAGTGATTCGATCACGAAGACTGCGGAGGGGTACCGTGTCGAGGGCGAAGTCTACGGTGGCCGCGACGCCTATCGATACTACGGAAAGCGCCTCGGGATGGCGTTCGAGCATCCCGAACGCGTTCGGATCAAGATCAACGATCAGGACTGGCAGCCCCCCAGCGCGTTCGGGGAGACGACATCGTGGTCCGGCGGAAGCGGCGGTAAGGGGAGTGGCGGGGGCAGTAACGACGGTGGCGGAGGAAACAACAGTAACGCCAGCGACGGTGACGGCAGCAGCGGTGGCGGTGGCAACAGTGGGAACGATGGTAGCGGTAGTACCACTAGCGGGAGCAGTGGTAGCGGGAACTGCGGCGCAGGATCGCTGCCTGCGAGCGGCGACGGGCCGATCGAGCGCCACGGTATCCGATTCAAAACCGTCCTCCACGCCGTCGACGATCTCGGGATGGACCCCGGCGGCAACGAACCCATCGACGGGAAACTCAGCGACGCGGCCGCCGACTACACGCTGATCGTCTTTCCGGATGGTGCGTTCGCCAAACACGAGAAGACGGTCCACACGGGGCTCCAGAACTTCGGGCTGTGTGGGCAGGACGCGACGCGGTTCGTCGCGCCTGAAGGGTTCAACGGGAAGTTCGTGGTTATCGATCGCGGGATGAACACGCTGTTCGAGAACATCGACGTCGATCTCCGAGCGAACAACGCGACCCCTGGTCTCCATCTCGGTGCGCAGGAGGGTCTCGATGTCCGTCACGTCCGCTACCGCGGTCAGGGTATCCATCCCGACTCCACGCCCCGCGGGGAGGGATCGGGCAACCCCGACGTGGCGAACGCGCTCAACGCCCACGTCCGCGCTCCCGACGGCACCGGCCGGATCAAACACGTCATCGCTCACAACGCCGGCCTGATGGGGGCGTACAACGAGGGTGACGGCCGCGTCGGGATCTTCACCGGTCAGGCGAATGAGGGCACCCTCACCATCGAGGGCTGTAATTTCGAGGGGTTCCCGAACAATGGGCTCTACACCAGCCGGACCAACGGCGCGGTCCGGGTCGAGGGTGGCCTGTTCCGGAACAACGACATCTCGCAGGTCCGCCTCGGCAGCAAGGGCAGCTACGTGCAGAACGCGCTGCTCGAAGTCGATATGCGCGATTCGCGCTCGCCGAACCCCGAGGCAGCGCTCAACACCCGTGGCGTCCGCTTCGACGGTCCAAAATCGAAAGTCCACGGGGCCGAAGCCCGCGACTGCACGATTCGGATCGCCGACACGCCACATTCGGGCGGTGCAGTGGTCGCGAACCAGGATACGGGCGCGTTCGGTGTCCGCAACGTGCGCATCCGAATCGACACCGGCGGCGTCCGTGGCGTGGTCGGAAAACAGCCGTGTGGGATCGGCAATCGAAGTTCGCCGCCGACGCCCCACGCCGCGACGATCGAACAGGTCGGAATCGTTGGCCGAGGCGGGGCGGCTTCGGCGGTTCGGCTGGTCGATCGGCCGAGCTCGACCATCGACAAACTCTGTGTCTCGTGTGACGGGAACAACCGGACCGGCGTGCGGTGTACCGGATCGTCCGGCACTACGGTGCGGAACTCGAACGTGAACGTGAGCGGCACGCCAGTCGAGGGAGCCGCGACCGAGGGCCTCACGACCGACAAACACTGTCCAGGTGACGCCGCAGGTGCTGCGCAAGACGAGCCGTGGGAGCTGGAAATCGAGGCCGCGGCCGGAAAGACCGTCTACGTCCTTGGAGGCGATGGCGCGGTCGAAAAACGTGGCTCCGGAAACGGCGACAGCAACAAGCCCGTCCTCGGCACGGCGCGCGGCGAACTCGATGAAGCGAAACACCGCTACCGCATCGACGGGGCTTCGCGTGTGTTCGTCGCCGCCGATGGCCCGGTGACGCTCTATCGCAATGGCACCGAGGTAGGCGTGAAAGACCTCCGAACCGGTGCCTGACTGATACTCGATTTCGGCCTCATCCGCGATCGCTCTCACAACAGTTCGGTAGTTCCAGCGAAGAACGACCGTCATCCGATGGTCGTCGCTCGGTGACCGTGACGAGTACATTTGGACGGCACGACCGCGTGTCGTCCCTCTGTCACCGATCGATCACCACGGAGAAGTCACCGTTTGCTGCTCGATCAGTTCTCGCCGGTGACTTCCGGCAGCACCCGAACGACGACGGTCACGAGACACGCCGATTCCTCGCGTTCGGGGACGTCCGCGATGTCAACATCGAAGTAGTGATACTCTCGATCCACTACGACGTACGTTTCCTCCCCGACGTTCGCGGCCTGACCACCCGTCTCGTCGGGTCCGATCTCACCGAAACGGATCGATTCGTCGGTCTCCGGGATCGGGAGGCTCGTCCCGTCGGCGGTGGCGAGCAGTTCCCCGGACTCGGCGTGACCGAACACCAGTTTGACCTTCTGGCTGTCGTGTTCGGTGATCCGTACCGGCGACCCCGTCCCGATCACCGCAGACCTCGCGCTCTCGCTCATGGTTCGGCCGTGGTTGACCGTCGATCGGAATAAATCGCCGCGGTAGTACGGTGCGATGCAGTGTGGAGGTCGGCGGCGAAAGCTTTTGCCGGAGTCAAGAGTATGTGAATCATGGCCACGACCGAGGAGCTCGCGTCGTTCACCGAGGCGGTCGCGTTCGAGGAGCTCGACGACGACACGATCGAGGAGCTGAAAAAGCGCGTCCTCGACTCGGTCGGGATCGCGGTGGGCGCACTGGGTGCGGAGCCGGTCGAGGCCGTCCGCGAGACGGTCGAAGAGACTGCTCCGGGCGACGCCGCCCGGCTGTGGGGATCGGAGACGCGCGCCAGCCCGACGGGAGCGGCGATGTACAACACCACGCTCACGCGGTATCTGGATTTCATGGACTCGTTTCTTGCGCCCGGCGAAACGCCACATCCGAGCGACAACATCGCGAGTCTGATCGCCTGCGGCGAGCACACCGACGCCACCGGCACGGAGCTCGTGGAGGCGATCGGGGTGAGCTACGAGATCCAGGGTGAGCTCGCGTGGAACGCGCCAGTCCGCGATCGCGGGTTCGATCACGTGACCCACACCGTCATCTCGGCGACCGCCGGCGCGGGGAAGGTGCTCGGACTCGACCACGAAGAACTGCGGAACGCAGTCGGGATCGCCGGGACCGCCCACAACGCGCTCCGAGTGACTCGCACGGGAGGGATCAACGAGTGGAAAGGGGTCGCGAGCGCGAACGCCGCCCGGAACGCGGTCTATTCGGCGCTACTCGCTAGCAACGGGATGGACGGTCCGACGAACCTCTTCGAGGGCCAGAAGGGGTGGAAGCAGATCATTGCGGGCGATTTCACTGCCGACCTCGATTCCGGCTGTGAGCGCGTGTTCGACACCATGACCAAGCGCTACGTCGCCGAGACCTACGCCCAGTCCGCGGTCGAGGGCGTGATCGAACTCGCTGAACACGCCGACATCGATCCCGACCAGGTGAACACGATCCACCTCGACACGTTCCACGGCGCGAAGCTCATCATCGGCGGCGGCGAGGGGTCGCGATACGAAGTCGAGACGAAAGCCCAGGCCGACCACTCGCTGCCGTACATGCTCGCGGCGGCGTTGATCGACCGCGAACTCACCAACGACGCCTACGATCCCGAGCGTATTCAGCGAGAGGACGTCCAGAAACTCCTTCGAACTGTGGAAGTCGAGGAAGACGAAGCACTCACCGAGCGCTTCGAGAACGGCGAGATGCCCGCGGTCGTCGACATCGAGCTCGCCAACGATTCGACACGTCACATCGAGAAGGACGCGTTCAGCGGCCATCCCACCGATCCGATGACGTGGGAGCAGGTCGAGGCGAAGTTCGAGACGATGACCGAGGAACGCTACGACGAGGATCATAGAGAACGGATCGTCGATGTCGTCAGAAACCTCGAAACCCACGATGTCGCCGATCTCGTCACGCTGATGGAGTGATCGGCTGTCCAGCGATCGCCGTCGCCACCAATCCCTAAGTGGTCGGCGATCCTACTGGAACGGGTATGTCCGAGAGACCGTTCGACCGGGCGTTCGACTTCCTGCACGTCAACGACCGCCCGGACAAGCCGCGCGAGAAGGGGATCACCGAGATGCGGGGGCCGTACTACGATCCGATGGGGCCCCGCGAACTCCGGGACATCCTCGAAACGATGGGATGGTACGTCGATATCTACAAGTTTTCAGGTGGTTCGTTCGCGTTGATGCCCGAGACGGCGGTCGAGGAGCTCATCGAGGTCTGCCACGAGTTCGACGTGAAGGTCTCGACGGGCGGGTTCATCGAGAACGTCCTCGTGAGGGACAACGACAACGTCGAGGCGTACGTCGAAGAGTGTGCGGAGTTTGGCTTCGACATCGTGGAAATCTCGTCGGGATTCCTCGCGATAGACACCGACGACATGGTGGCGCTCACGGAGCTGGTCGCCGAGACCGACGGCGTCGAGCCCAAACCCGAGATCAACGTCCAGTTCGGCGCGGGCGGTGCGTCGAGCCCCGAGGAACTCGAAAGCGAGGTCCAGCAGGACCCCGAGATGGCGGTCGAAGAAGGCCGACGTCATCTCGACGCCGGCGCGGAGTTCCTGATGGTCGAGGCTGAGGGGATCACCGAGGAGGTCCACGAGTGGCGCACCGACGTGGTGTACACCATCGCGAACGAGCTCGGGATGGAAAACTGCGTGTTCGAGGCCCCCGGCCCCGAGATGTTCGAGTGGTACATCAAGAACTTCGGGCCCAACGTGAACCTGTTCGTCGACAACTCCCAGATCGTCGAACTCGAATGCATGCGCTCGGGCCTCTGGGGGAAGACCACGAGCTGGGGCCGGATCACGTCGTACAGCCGGGAGTAATGACTGCCATCGACATGGCGGTCACAGCCCACGACTCACCGTTCGATGCGACTGCGACTCCGTCAGTCGTCGAGAGGCCTCAGTCACCGAGAACGGCGTCGGCGAGCGTGTTCCGGTGGAGTTCGTTCGGTCCTCCGGCGATGGTGAGCAGCCGTGCGTCGCGGAGGTATCGTTCGACGTCGCGCTCGGTCGTATAGCCGATCCCACCGTGGAGCTGGAGTGCCTTGTTCGTGTTCTCGACGGCGGCCTCGGTCGCGTGGATCTTCGCCATACTCAACTCGTGACTGATGTCCGCACCACGGTCGGCGCGGGCGGCCGCCCGGAGCGTGAGTAAGCGAGCGGTGTCGACGCGCGTCGCCATCTCGGCGATCCGCCACCGGATTCCCTGGAACTCGCCGATCCGCCGTCCGAACTGCTCGCGGTCGGTCACGTGGGTTACCGTGTCGTCGAGCGCCGACCGCGCGAGACCGACCGCGCGAGCGGGGAGGTTGACGCCCGTATCGACCGCGCCGCGCTGGACGTACGCCTCCCCCTCCTCGCCGACCAGCCGTGCCGCCGGAACGCGGACATCGGACAGCGAGACGCGGGGGGATTTGACGCTCCGCGCGCCGAGCGTGTCCCAGACGGTGTCGACCTCGAACGCCGCAGTCGGCACCAGGAACGCGCTGACGTTGTGCGGGGCCTCGTCGTCCGGGCCGGTCTTCGCGTACGTGAGCACCGTGTCGGCGTCGAAGAAGTTCGTCACCCAGCGTTTGTGGCCGTTCAGGACCCACTCGTCGCCGTCCCGCTCGGCGTGCGTCTCCATCGCGAGTTTGTCACTACCGGCGTCGTCCTCGCTGAGCCCGAGCGCGCCGACGGTGTCGAACCGCGCCATCTCGGGCAGGAACTCTTCCCGGAGCCGTTCGGAACCAAAGTGCTCGACGACGGTCGCCACGCCGAGGTGGAGGGCGAGCGCGCTCGCCACGGGCATCATCGCGGCCGAGAGCTCCTCAATCACCACGGCGAGTTCCACGAGTCCCTCGTCGCGACCGCCGTACTTCTCGGGAAGGGTGAGACCGGTAAGCCGTCGGTCGCCGAGATCGTCGAGGATCGCCGCCGGATACTCCTCGTTTCGATCGAGTGCGGCGGCTCGCGGCGCGATTTCGGTTCGGGCGTACTCCCGGACGTCGTCCCGCAGGTCGCGCTGTGCGTCCGTCAGTCCGAATCCCATACCGGCGTATCGATGGCACGACGCTTGACTGTACGGGGCCTTCGACGGTGGAGGTTGGACGGTCGTCATCGATCGAACGCCAGCAAAAACGAACGTCTTCCGATCAACTTTCAGTCTACTCGCCCTCGGGGGACTGGACCCAGATCGTCTTCTTGTTGACGAACTCACGGATGCCGTGGCCGGCGAGTTCGCGGCCGTACCCCGAGTCCTTGATCCCGCCGAACGGCACCCGGGGGTCGGATTTCACGAGTTCGTTGACGAAACAACACCCTGCCTCGAATCGCCGCGCGACCCGCTCGCCGCGTTCGAGGTCCTCGGTCCAGACCGAGGCACCCAGCCCGAGATCGACGTCGTTCGCGAGTTCGATCGCCTCTTCGGCGTCACTCACTCGGAACACCGGCGCGACTGGGCCGAACGTCTCCTCGCAGGCCGCCGCCGCATCCTGGGGAACGTCCGTGAGGACCGTCGGCGGGTAGTAGTATCCTTCGCGGTCCATCGGCTCACCGCCGAGTTCGAGGCTCGCGCCCTCGTCGAGCGTGCGCTCGACCTGATCGTGGAGGTCTTCCATCAGGTCCTCGCGGGCCTGGGGGCCGATATCGGTGTCCTCGTCGGTGGGATCGCCAATCGTCAGGGCGTCCATTTCGTCGGTGAATTTATCGAGGAACTCGTCGTAGACGTCCTCGTGGACGATGAATCGTTTGGCGGCGATGCAGGACTGTCCGGAGTTCAGGGTGCGTGCGCCCGCGCCGGTCGCGGCGGCGGCGTCGAGATCGGCGTCGTCGAGCACCACAAACGGGTCGCTCCCGCCGAGTTCAAGCACCGTTTTCTTGAGTTCGTGGCCTGCGGTCTCGGCGACCGCTCGACCGGCGTACTCGCTGCCTGTCAGCGTCGCGGCTCTGAGTCGATCGTCTTCGAGGATCGCCTCGACCTGGTCCGAACCGATCAGTAGGGATTGAAAGACGTCCTCGGGGTAGCCGGCGCGCTCGAAGACATCAGCGATCGCCATCGCGCACTCGGGGACGTTCGAGGCGTGTTTCAGCAGGCCGACGTTGCCCGCGGTGAGGTGCGGCGCGGCGAACCGGAACACCTGCCAGAACGGGTAGTTCCACGGCATCACTGCGAGGATCGGGCCGAGCGGTTCGTAGGAGACGAATGCACTCGCTTCCGACGCACTCGAAAGTGCTTCGTCGGCGAGCTGTTCGCCGGCGGTCTCGGCGTAGTAGTCACACACCCACGCACACTTCTCGACCTCCGAGATCGCCCCCGAGATGGGTTTGCCCATCTCCCGAGTCATGATCTCGGCGTACTCGCGTTTGTTCCCACGGAGGACGTCCGCGGCGTCGGCGAGGAGTTCGCGGCGCTCGATCATCGATCGGTCGCGCCACGACTCGAACGCCGTGTTCGCGCGTGCGAGCGCGTCGTCGACCTCCTCGTCGGAGTGTCCCTCGACGGGTTCGAGCGTCTCTCCAGTGGCCGGGTTCACACGGTCCATGCGCCGCGTTGGGACGGGGGCGTAGTTGTAGTTTCGGCCTGCGATTCGTCGGCTGTTCGCATGGTAGTGCGGGTACAGAGTGGTGCAGCGTGGCTGTGGCGTGGTTGCGGGGCGGTCCTGGCGGATGAAGGGCGAGGCCCGCGGAGCGGGCCGAGGGCTTCGGCGGTGTGGTCGCGGAGCAGTTGCGGTGCGGAGAGTGCCAGCAGCCCCGCCGCAAACGAGGCCGCAGGCCGAGTGAGCGGGTGTTTTTAGTCCAGGTTTTTGCAAGGAGTGGTGCGCGAGCGTAGCGAGCGCACCCGACGTGGTTCGAAAGGCGCTTCGCGCCTTTCGTCATGCCGAGACGGCTTCGCCGTCTCGTAGCAAAGTAAAAAAGTGGGTGACTAGACGCCGCGGCCCTGCAACTTCTCTTCTTCGGGGAGGTCGACGTTCGCGTCGCCTTTCATTCCCTTGCCAGTGTTCGTGGCGATCCGTGCGAGCGTCTCGGGGTCGTCCCACGAGTTGGTGGCCTCGACGATCGCCTCGCCCATCGCGGCGGGGTTCTCCGCGCCGAAGATGCCCGAGCCGACGAAGATGCCGTCACAGCCGTGGTGCATCATCAGCGCGGCGTCGGCGGGCGTTGCGATCCCGCCGGCAGCGAAGTTCACGACTGGCAGGCGGCCGGCGTCTGCGGTCTCGTGAACGAGGCCGGCGGGGGCCTCGATCTCGCGGGCGTAGGCCTCGCGCTCCTGGTGGCTCATGCCCTCCAGTTTCCGGATCGCACCCTTGATCGTACGCTGATGGTGGACCGCCTGATTGACGTCGCCGGTACCGGCCTCGCCCTTGGTTCGGATCATCGCCGCACCCTCGTCGATCCGTCGGAGCGCCTCACCGAGGTTCCGCGCGCCACAGACGAACGGTGCGGTGAAGTCGCGCTTGTCGATGTGGTACTCGTTGTCCGCCGGCGTCAGCACCTCGCTCTCATCGATCATGTCGACGCCGACGGCTTCGAGGATCTGGGCCTCCTTGGTGTGGCCGATCCGTGACTTGCCCATCACCGGGATCGAGACTTCCTCGACGATCTCGGTGACGTCGGCGGGATCGGCCATCCGCGCGACGCCGCCGCGCTTTCTGATGTCGGCGGGGACGGCTTCGAGCGACATCACCGCGACCGCACCGGCGTCCTCCGCGATTCGCGCCTGCTCCGCGTTCACGACGTCCATGATAACCCCACCCTGTTGCATCCGGGCGAACCCGCGCTTCACGAGGTCGGTACCGCGTTTCAGTTCCTCCAAGTCGGTCTCGTCGGCCATGACCGGAGTTGCCGCCCGACGCACTTAACCCTCCTCTTCGGCCACAGATCGTTCGGCCGCCGAAGGCAGAAGGACCAAACGTCGGCCGCGCGAATACTGCCTCAGTCGTAACGATGATACCGCTCATGTCCCCCCCGAACCAGGCCGCCGAAGCCAGTCCCGCGCCCCCGCACGACCGATGACGACGCATCGAGAGCCACTCGATTCGGTGAACGAGACCATCGGCGAGACCCCGCTGGTTCGCGTCCACGCCGCGCCCGAGTCGGTCCCGGTGTACGCGAAGCTCGAATCGTTCAATCCCGGCGCGAGCGTCAAGGACCGGATCGGGCAGTACATGCTCGAAGAGATGCTCGACCGCGGCGACCTCGATCCTGGTGGGACCGTAATCGAACCAACAGCGGGGAACACGGGAATCGGGATCGCGCTCGCCGCTACCCAGTTGGACGTCGAGGCGGTGTTCGTAGTGCCCGAGCGGTTCAGCCTCGAAAAGCAGCAACTGATGCGATCGCTGGGTGCAGAGATCGTCAACACGCCGACCGACGAGGGGATGGGCGGCGCGATCGATCGCGCCGACGAACTCGCCGCCGAACACGAGAACGCGGTCGTGCCCCAGCAGTTCGCGAACCCGCTCAACGCCGAGGCGCACTACGCGACTACCGCGCCCGAGATCCACGACGCGCTCGACGGGCGGGTGGGCGCGGTGGTCGCAGGCTGTGGCACGGCGGGCACGCTCATGGGGATCGCGCGCTACGCCCGCGAGCAGCATCCGGAGACGTTCGTGGCCGCGGTCGAACCCCAGGGATCACGCTACGCCGAGGTGATGGGCACCGAGGTCGAGGAAGGCGAGTACAAGACCGAAGGGATCGGCACGCACGATCCCTCGACGAACGAGCTGTTCGATCCCGAACTCGTCGACCAAGTCATCCGAGTCGGTGATCGCACCGCCCAGGACGAGCTCAAACGGCTCGCGAGCGAGGAGGGCCACCTCGTGGCGGCGAGCGCGGGGATGGCGAGCGTCGCCGCCCGCGACGTGGCCGAACGGATCCGCGACGGCGAAATCGACGCCCCCCACGACACGGTGGTGACGGTGTTCCCCGACTCCTCGGAGCGCTACCTCTCGAAAGGGATCTACGACGAATTCGAGAGCTGGGAGGGGTAGAAACGACAAGAGTCACAGTTCGCGCCACCCACGTCGACTCATGGCGAACGACGACAGTACGGACCACGACAGCTACGAGGATCACATCGAGACCCGCGCGATCCACGCCGGCCAGGCACCCGACGGGGAGACGGGCGCGCTGATGACCCCGATCCACGCGAACTCCACGTACGTTCAGGATTCCCCCGGCAAGGATCGTGGCTACGAGTACTCCCGGACGGGGAACCCCACCCGCACCGACCTCGAAGCCAACCTCGCCTCCCTCGAAAGTGGCGCACACGGTCGCGCCTTTTCCAGCGGGATGGGATCGATCAACACCGTTCTGAACCTGCTCGAAGCGGGCGATCACGTGGTGGCGGGCGATGACGTGTACGGGGGCACTCATCGGCTATTCACCCAGGTGTACGAAGACTACGATCTCGACTTCGACTTCGTCGACACCACCGACCACGACGCGGTCGCGGCAGCCATGCGCCCCGACACCGAACTCCTCTGGCTCGAAACCCCGACCAACCCCCTCATGCGGGTGGTCGACATCGCCGCGCTCGCCGATCTTGCCCACGACCACGACGCGCTGTGCGCGGTCGACAACACCTTCGCCACACCGTACCTCCAGCGGCCGCTGGAAGACGGTGCGGACATCGTCAGCCACTCGCTGACGAAGTATCTGGGAGGCCACTCGGACGTAGTCGGTGGCGCACTCGTTGTCGATGACGACGACCTCGACGAACGGATCGGGTTCTACCAGAACTCGGTCGGCGCGACGCCCGGTCCCTTCGAGAGCTTCCTCGTTCTTCGGGGGACGAAGACCCTCCCCGTCCGGATGGATCGCCATTGCGAGAACACCCGCGCGCTCGCGACGTGGCTCGACGATCATCCCGACGTGAGCGAGGTGTACTACCCCGGGCTCGGCTCGCACCCACAGCACGACCTCGCCGCACGGCAGATGGACGACTTCGGCGGGATGTTGAGCTTCGAACTCGACGGTAGCTTGGAGGAGGCGAGTACGGTCGTCGAGAGTACGGAGGTGTTCACGCTCGCCGAGTCACTCGGCGGCGTCGAGAGCCTGATCGAGCAGCCCGCCGCGATGACCCACGCCGCGATCCCGCGCGAGGAGCGCCTCGAAGCGGGACTGACCGACGGTCTGATTCGCGTCTCGGTGGGGATCGAACACCTCGACGATCAGCGTCGTGACCTCGACCGCGCGATCGACGCCGCACTCGACTGACGGCAGTCGCTGCGGTTCGGCGGTCTCGATCGCACGCCGTCTGCCGATCGGACCGCCATCGTTTTGCCACGGCCACCCTTCGACCACGCAATGGCCGGAGAACCCGGTGTCGGCCCGCTCGGGCGCGTCCTCGATGGGGAGGTTCCCGACAGCGACGCGCTGCCGTGGTACGTCGCACCGGTGCCGCGTGCGATCGAGGATCTCGGGTTTCGGCTCGTGTGGCTCGTTGTTACGGTGAACCTCGTCGGCACGGCCTTCGGTTTCTGGTACTATCGGGTCCAGTTCGCCGGAACCCCGCTGGTGATGTGGCCGTTCGTGCCCGACAGTCCGGCAGCGACGTTGTTCATCGCGCTGTCGCTCGCGGCGTGGAAACTCGGCTACGATCCGGAGCGGCTGAACGCGCTCGCGTTTTTCGGGTGTCTCAAACTCGGTCTCTGGACGCCGTTCGTCCAGCTGTTCCTCAACGGCCCGAGTGGCATCGCGGCGTGGCTCTACTGGTTCCTCATCCTGAGCCATCTCGCGATGGCGCTGCAAGCCTTCGTGATCCATCGCTACGCCGAGTTCCCGGTCGGCGCGGTCGCGATCGCTGTAGTATGGTACGGGTTCAACGACGTGGTCGATTACTTCGTCCCGCTCGTCGGCGACTACCACCACACCCTCCTGCGCGCGGAGTTCGTCAACGGCGTGATCGATCACTCGCTGCCTGCCCACGACCTCGCCGCGGCCGCGGCGGTGACGCTGACACTGCTCGCGACCTTCCTCGTGCTCGCGACGCGGGTGAAGAAGCTCGAAGCCGGGCAGTAGGCGGACAGTTGCCGACGAGGACGAACGATGGTCGGCATCGAACGAACCGCCACCCGGAAGAACTGGAAACACGACGGTTCCATTTATACTCGTTCGGCCGGCACCAACCGGGTATGATCCAGGATGCCCGAATCCTCCAGGACGAGTTCATCCCGAGCGAGGTCGGGCATCGCGACGAGGAGATGGACGCGCTGACTCACGCGCTCGCTCCGGTGACGCGGGACGAGCCCGCCGAAACCGCCCTGCTGTTTGGCCCCTCGGGGGCCGGCAAGACCTGCCTCTCCCGGTTTGCTGTCGATCGGCTGCGCGAGAGCGTGATCGATCTCACCCACCAGTACGTCAACTGCTGGCAGGACTACACCAGATTTCGTGCGCTGTATCGCCTCCTCGAAGCGATCGGGCCGACCTACGACGTTCACCGCCAGTCGACGCCGACCGACGAGCTCCTCGAACGCCTCGAAAGCTACGACGGTCCGCCGTTCGTGGTGATCCTCGACGAGGTCGACCAGCTCGAAGACGAGAGCGTGCTCTACGATCTCTACCGAATCCCGAGAATCACGATGGTGCTGATCGCCAACCGCGAACCCGAACTGTTCGCGCGGCTCGACGAACGGCTCGTCTCGCGGCTCCACGGTGCGACCCGCATCCGATTCGAGAAGTACGCGATCGACGAACTCGTTTCGATTCTCGAAGACCGAGTTCGGTGGGGGCTCGACGAGGGCGCGATCGACCGCGACGGGCTCGCACGGATCGCCGACGCCGCCGCCGGTGACGCCCGTGTGGCGATCACCGTCCTCCGAAACGCCGCGCGGCGGGCCGAGCGCGACGGCACTGCAACGATCACGTCCACGATGGTCAAGGAAGCGATTCCGGCGGGCCGGACCGCGGTCCAGCGGAAACACGTCGATCAGCTCACACCCCACCAGCGCGTGCTCTACGAGATCGTCGACGACCACGGCTCGATCGCGCCGGGCGATCTCTACGAGGCGTACGCCGCGCGCGTCGACGACCCCAAAACCGATCGGACGGTGCGCAACCACCTCTCGAAGCTCGCCCACTACAATCTCGTCGTCAAGGAAGGCGACGGCCGCGGGCGGACCTACCGGCTTCAGGACTGATACTGGGCGTTCCGGAAGTCCGGCGCGCGGGTTCAGTATCGTTGGCCAGATAGTCCGACTGCATGGACAGTCTCGAATCACTCAGCGCCCGCGCTCGCCGTGTAAGGTCGTTCGTTGCTGACGACGGCGACGCTGCACACGGCGAGAACGACGTTTCGCGGGTCTACCGGTACCTCCGGCTCGTGAAGTTGACCCTCGTTATCGTCGCGACGGCGCTCACGATCGCCCGGATGCTCGGTTGGTTGTAGTCTCGTCTCAGTGTGGAAGTTCCGGCACTCCGTCCCGCTCGCTTACACCGGCTTGTCGGTTCCCTCCCGGTGGGGGATGCAGATGATCGGCGCAACCACCTTCTGTCCGAAGACCGGTGCACAGCTCTCCGAACGACGCCACTACGACGAACACGGCCGTGCGCTCCGCGCACCCGTTGCGGACGGAATCGTCGCTGAGACGGAACTCGATGGCGAACTCACGGCGGGGTCGATACGGTCATCGCGACGCGCGCTGCTCGCGCACTTTCGCCGCAGTCATCAGTACCACGAAGCGGAAAACGCCGCCCTCTACCGGAAGGTCGCGCTCTGGCTGCGCCGGCTCAAGCAATCGGCGAGCGGACCGCGGGCACCCGACGCGATCGTCTGGCTCGCGTTGAGCGCACGAGTGCGCCACGCGGATCACGACGCCGACTGGATGCTGGCTCACGTCGACGTTCGCTGTCCACGGTGTCACGGCCGGCTCAGCTACGAGCAGATCGGAGCAGGGACGATCTACGCAGCGTGTGGAACCGACTGCACCGACGACAGCGCGGACCGGTTGACCGAGATCGAAACGCTTGCCTGCGATCTCTACGCTCGGTCGTTCCCGTCGGTCGGCGGTCCGACGTTTCCACAAAGCTGGCCACAGACAGCCGCTCCTCGGGATTGAACGGCAGCAATCGTGTGCTGGCCAGCGTCAGCCGTTCGGTGGTCCGCCTTCCGTTCGCACCTCGCCGTCTCGCGGGTCGTACCTCCCCGATCGACCGTTCGGAAATCCTCACTCCGTTCGGATTTCCCCGTTCGCGTGAGCACGAACCCACAACTCACCGATCCGCGAGAGCCGCGTCCGGTGGGACTTGCCGTGAGCGTCCTGTTCGATGTACCCCTTTCCGCCGGGGCCGAGCCGATCGACGTTGTAGATCACCTTCGAGCGGAAGCTGTCGGTGTACTCCTCGGAGAGTTCTCGTGCAAGGGCTTGGGCGAGTTCGGAGACACTCTCGAAGGGGCCGTCCTCGCCGAGTTTGAACAGGATCAGCTCCTCGAACGGTTTGACGTTCGAGAACGAAGCCACCGGAAGTTCGATGATGTGACTGCCGTCGACCGACTTCGCGCCGATGGTGGTGCCGCGCTCGTCGAACTCCGCGAGCAGGTCGCGCGCGCTCTGGAGGCGTTCGTCGACGCGCTCGTCGTCGATCTCGCCGGCGAGATCTGCGAGCAGGTCGATCTGCCGATGAAGTTCCTCGGCGAGTTCGGTTTCGAGGTACTTCTCGGGGATGGTGTAGTAGGTGTGAATCTGCCCGCGGTCCTCGCTGCGCTCGACGCCGATCGAGTGGGCGGCGGTAGCGAAGGCAAAGCTCACCGTTCGCGGCATCGCGCTGATGTTGGCCCAGACCTCCCGATCCGCGTCGAGCTCGGTGTTGATCATCTCGTAGGCCTGCTCGAACGCCGCGTCGTAGTCGTACACGTCGTCGACCACGAACCGCTCGGTCTCCGCGCCGAGCAGGTTCCGGAAGTCCTGTTCTAATTTTGCCGCGAGATTCCGGGAGTACTCGACGTTCGCAGCGCTGCCGACCGCGCCTTCGAGGAGGATCACGTGATCGACATCGAGTTTATCGCGCACCAGCGGCGCGATGAGCCGGTCGTAGTCGAACCCGACCGGCACGATGTGTGTCTGCATACGCCTCCTATCGGCGAACGACGAATAAGCGTTGTCGAGCGGACCGACCAGCCACGTCCTGCGTCAGTACACTCGTGTGCCGTTTTCGACCTCGGATTCGGGCTGAAGGTGGACGACGCCGTCGGCTGCGTCGACGCCAGTCACGAGACACTGACTCTCGTAGCCTGCGATCGAGACGGTGCCGAGGTTGACGACCGCGATCACCTGGCGACCGAGGAGTTCCTCGCGGTCGTAGCGCGTCAGCCCGGCCGCCGACTGGAGGCGTTCGCCGCCGAAGTCGACGTCGAGTTTGTAAACATCCTTTCGCGCCTCGGGGAACTCCTCGACGGCGACGATCTCGCCGACGCGCATCTCCACGTCGTCGAGGAACGCTTCAGGGTCGATGTCGGGTTCGTCGATGCCCATGAATCTCGTGTGTCGTCGGGTGTCATGACTGCACCGGAACCCGCGCGGCGGTCGGTGCGGTCGGTGGCCGCGGTGCGGTAGCGATGGCGGGGGCGGTGCAGCGGCGGTGGCGGGAGCGGTGCGACGGCGGTGCGGACCTCGGTGGATGAAGGGCGAGCGACCGAAGGGAGTGAGGGCTTCGGCGGTGCTGTGCGGTTGCGGAGGCGGAAAACGCTAGCAGTTCTACCGCGAGCGAGGCCGCAGGCCGAGTGAGCGGGCCGAGGAACCCCCGAGCGACGCGAGGGGGTGACGAGGCTTTTGATCCACATTTTGCCAGCGAGGGAGCGCGTAGCGCGACTGAGCGCAGCAAAAGGTGGGCGTTAGAAATCGCGCCGCATCGCGATCTCGAACCAGGGACAGAGTCGGAGCTGTCGGTACCACCGTGGATTCTCGTGGAGATGCTCGTAGGGTGCCCACAGCAGGCCGGCGACCTCGCTCTCGTCGGGATCGAGGTCGGTGTCCGAGAGGGTGGCCTTCAGCACGGTGCAGACCTCGTGCTCGACGCCTTCGTCGTAGTAGTAGCGTTTGTACTCGAAGCGGTCGGTCACCCGGACCTCCTCGTACTGGTCGGCGGTGATGCCGAGTTCGTCGACCAGGCGCTCGCGGGTAGCCTCGACCTGGGTCTGTCCCTCGACAGGGTGGGAGGCAACGGTGCCGTCCCAGAAGGTGTCCCAGAGGCGCTTTTCCGGGCTACGTTGGGCGAGCAGGATGCGGCCGTCCTGATCGAAGACCAACACCGTGAACGCGCGGTGGCGAGTCCCGTCGCCGGTGTGGGCGTCGAGGCGGTTGACCGTTCCCGTCGACTCGTCGTCGGCGTCGACCGCGATCACGTCCTGGCCGGCGTTCGGGTGGGCCGTCCCGGCGTCCGCACTGGGTGAGTCGGGCGTGCTCATGGATGGGTCTCGCGGAGGGGCCTCAAAGCGGCTTCGACTCCCGGCAGAGTGGATCGTCGCTGGGGCTGTGCGGCCGCCGATCCGAACGCAGATGGACGAGAATCAGTCCAGCGGTTCCGGGTCGATCTCGTAGCCTTCGCCGACCCGGATCGAGAGCGCCTCGCGCGCCGTCTCGACGTCGAGGTCGCGCGCCGAGAGCATCTCGCCGTCGAGGCTGAACGTCCCCGGCTCGCCGTCCCGGACCGACACCGAGAGCGAAGTGGTGTCGAGCCGGGTGATGTTCGACGTGTCGGTCCCTAGCAGCCGCCGGATGGCGGCCTCGCCGACGAGTTCCCCGGTCGGCCGGTTTTCGATGATGGTGACCTCGAACCGGCCATCCTCCATGTCGGCCTGGGTGTGACCCTCGACGGGGAACCGACGGCCGTTCCCGATGAGAACGAACGCCGCCTCGCCGCGCCACGACTCCTCGTCCGCGGCGGTCTCGACATCGAGCGTGAGTCCCTCGAACGACGCGGCGGTTTGGACGGTGTTCATCACGTACGCGAGCACGCCGAAGCTGTCTTTCATGTCGGCGGTGGTCTCGGAGCTCGCGTCGGCGGTCAGCCCCGCGATCGCGGAGTTGACGAACGGTCGGCCGTTCGCGATCCCGAGATCGATCGCCCGGGTGTCACCGGTTTCGAGCACCGCGAAGGCTTCTTCGACGTCGTCGACACCGACGTTGCCGGCGAAGTTGTTGCCGGTTCCCGTCGGGACGACCCCGACGGTCGTCGAATCGAGTGCGTCGGCGTCGTAGAGGCCTCGGACCACCTCGTGGATCGTCCCGTCGCCCCCGGCGGCCGCGACGAGGTCGGCGTCGGCCGCTTCGCGGGCGAAATCGATGGCGTCGCCGGCCTCGTTGGTCTCGCGAACGGTGAAGTCGTGATCGGCGGCGAGTTCGTGGATCCGCTCGGTGTGATCGGCGCTCCCGCTCACCGGGTTCAAGACGAGAACCCGCGACGCCTCGATCCCGACGTCGGTGGCGTGGCCGCCGTCGGCGCGGATGGATCGCCGGCGGGTCGGGGTCGTGAGTGCCGATCGTTCGGTCATGGGCCACCGATTGCGGACGGAACAGCAAAGGGCTGCCGGCTCCACCGTCGGCTGTGTACCGGATCGACCTCCACGCACACACGCGATTCTTCCACGGTCATCGGCGGCTCGGCGACGCCTACGACCCGCTCGGGGTCCGGTTGCTCGCCGGGACCGCGCGCCTCCGCGGGCTCGACGGGGTCGCCACCACCAACCACGACTACTACCGCTCGTTCGACGACGAACTCGCCGGCGTCGCGATCATCCCCGGAATCGAGGTCTCGACGACGAAGGGCCACGTGCTCGTGGTCGGCCCCGATCCACCGTCAGAGACGGTCCGTGGAGAGCTCACACCCACAGAAGTCGTCGAGATCGCGCACGAGCGGGACTGTGCCGCGATCATCGCTCATCCTTATCGGAACTCGACAGTCAGAGAGGTCGATGCGTCGTTCGATGCCATCGAAGTCAACGGCAAACATCCCCGGACGCGGGCGTGGGTCGAACGCCTCGCCGACCGCCACGGCCTCCCGATGACCGGCGGCAGCGACGTCCATTACCCGCCGGAAGTGGGCCGGGCGTACACCGCGGTCGACGTCACCGAACCGACCCCCGAGAACGTGGTCGCAGCCATCAAGGACGGACGGGTCGAGCCACGAGTCGACGACTGGCTGCCCTACCAGATCATCGGCCGACTCTACCGGTACATCCACGAGGACAGCGACCAGTTCGACCGACCGGAATGGGCGACGCCCGGTGTCGGCGCACCACCGGAGGACGACTGACGGCGGTCGTTCGGGATCGAAACACAATCTCTTTGACGAGTTCCAGTGACAGATCGGCCATGCCGATGTACGCACGGGACGAACCGACCGAGTGCCGCCCCATCGGTCGGTGGGAGAATGGCGTCGGCTGGCTGGCGCATCCCCATGAGAACGGGCAGCGAGCAAGTCACGCGATCCGCGGCGACGACGGCGTGTGGATCATCGATCCGCTCGACGCGCCGGGCGTTGACGACCTACTCGAAGCAGTCGGCGAGATCGCTGGCGTGGCGGTTCTCTCCGATTATCATGCCCGGGGTGCAAGCGCCATCGCCGAGCGTCACGGCGTGTCGGTGCACGTGCCACGGTGGCTGGACCGGGCCGCGGCGCGGATCGATGCACCGGTCGAGCGGTTCGCGTGGTCGCTCGGCGATAGCGGATTCGTGGTCCAGCGGTACGCACCGTTTCCCGGCTGGAACGAGGCCATCGCGTACCGCGAGTCGGATCGGACGCTCTACGTGCCGGAGGCGCTCGGGACCGCGCCACTGTTTACCGTCGGTGCGGAGTGGCTCGGAATCTACCTGCTGTGTCGAGCGCTCCCACCGCGGAATCTGCTCGTTGACCTCGAACCCGAACGAGTCCTCGTCGGCCACGGTGAGGGAATTTTCGACGATGCCGCGGCAGCGCTGTCGGACGCACTCGACGGTGCGCGCCGGCGGTTTCCACACGCCGTGGTGACCAACGGGAGAGCACAGCTCCGCGCTGGTATCGAGGCGCTTGGGGACTGACGACGACTACCCTACCCGCGGCGTTCGTCGAGGATCAGCCGGGTCTTGGTACTCACGACGTCATCGAGTTCGCGAGCCTGGGTGATCAGCGCGTTTACCGCGGTCGTATCGGCTGCATCGACGACGAGCACCACGTCCTCCTCGCCCGAGACCTGCCAGACGAAGTCAACCTCGGGCCACTCGGTCATCCGCTTCGAGACCGCCGAGGTGTCGACGTCGACCGCGACGCCGACTTCGATCATCGCTTTGATATTACCGGTTCGGGTGGTCACAGTGAACCGTTCGATGGTTCCGTCGTCGACGAGTTGCTCGACGCGGTTTCTGACCGTTCCCTCCGAAGTCCCCACCTGCTCGGCGATTTCGGTGTAGGGAGTTCGGGAGTCCCGCCGGAGGACGTTCAGGATGCGGCGATCGAGGTCGTCCATTCGCGATCGTACCCGTCGCCGGCACTTCACGATTACGAATATCGTAACCTTGTTTCGAACACAACGGTTATTACGGGTGAGTTCGTGCGCATATCGTAATGACGGATGCCTACGTGGCGATCGAGGGCGGCCACGTCCTGACTGGGCGTGCGCGCGCACCGGGCACGGCCCGTGGTGAACTGGTTTTCACGACCGCCTACACCGGCTACGAGGAGAGTCTCACCGATCCATCCTACGCCGAACAGGTGCTCACCTTCTCGTACCCGTTGATCGGCAACTACGGCGTCCGAGACGAGCGCTTCGAGTCGGATCGCGTCCAGCCCACGGCGGTTCTCGCACGAGAACTCACCGACGACGTTGCCGAGTGGCTCGAAGCGGAGGGCGTCCCCGCGATCGACCACCTCGACACCCGCGACGTCGTGACTGACGTCCGCGAAGAGGGTGCGATGGAGTGTGGGATCGCCGCCGGTCCCGACGCGACCTCCGAGGACGCGCTCGCCGAACTCGATCGGTGCAAGGGGATGAGCGAGCACACTGACATCGGTGCGACGGTCAGCGTCGACGAACCCGCACGCTACGAGGGCGGCGGGGCGTATGAGGTCGCGCTGATCGACTGCGGCGCGAAGGGCTCGATCCGGTCGTCGCTGCTCGAACGTGGTGCGGACGTCACCGTGCTGCCGTACGACGCCACGCCAGAAGACGTCAGGGCGGTCGACCCGGACCTCCTGTTCGTCTCGAACGGTCCTGGCGATCCCGAGAACTTCGAGGCCGCCCAAGCGCTCGTCGAGGAGTTCGCGGGCGAGCTCCCGCTCGCGGGCATCTGTCTCGGCCAGCAGATCGTCGCGGCGGCGCTCGGCGGTACCACCGAAAAGATGGCCTTCGGCCACCGTGGCGTGAACCAGCCGGTTCAGGATCTCGACTCCGGCCGCGTGGTGATGACGACCCAGAACCACGGCTACACCGTGACCGACCCCGGCGAGCTCGACGTCACGCAGATCAACGTCAACGACGACACGCCGGAAGGGCTCGCGAGCGACGCACTCGACGTCATCACCCGCCAGTACCACCCTGAGGCGAACCCTGGCCCGCACGACTCGCTCGACTTCTTCGACGACGTGCTCGCGATGGCGGACGCCCAGCAGATCGCCCCGACCGCGGACTGATCGTCGATCCTCGGCCGTCACCCTGGAGCAAACCGAGTGAGCCGAGTCGGTAGATCGGTGCTCGTCAGTGCCGTTCGGTCGCCGGCCGCGCTGTTTCTTTCGACTCGTCCGGTGATTCGATCGCAGCGGCATCCGAGCGCGTAAGACCCGGAAACTCAGTCGTGGCACAGTCAACGCAGTAGTGGTTGTGTTCTACGGACGTAGTGACGACGGGAATCCCGGCAAGACAGATCTCTTCGCGGTAGCGCCGGACCAACCCCTGGTTCAGTCGTGAGCCACAGCTCACACACCGTTCCGTCCAGCCTTCCGAAGCGTGGAGCACGCGCTCGTCGACGCTCCGGACTCGTCCAAGCCGGGTGAGCGAGTGGCGACGATCCAAGCGGCGACGAAAGCGCGGGTTCACGAACACACCGAAGAGAACGAGCGCCGAAGAGATGAGCACGACCGCAGGCGTCAGTACTGGATCAGCCAGTCCCTCTATGGCATACCCGATCTGTACGACGATGCCGAGCACGCCCAATCCCACCAGCATCCAGCCAGCGACGGCGTAGAGAAGCTCCGACACCACGGTAGCGAGTCTGTGGGATTCTGATTCCTTCGCCGGCATATGTGAGAAAACAGTAACGATACCAATATAACTATTGGAGGAGTTGCCAGCGAAAGTAGGACGGTCACCACCGGAAACTCCGGCACACCAAGCAACCGAAATCGCTTTGCAAAGGGACGGCGTTTTGTCGCTCTCGATCCGTTCGGTGCGGTAGGTATATGCGTTCGGACTGGCAATATCTGCTGCATCAGTGACGCGGTTTCAACGCGGTTCACGGAGTACGCCCCACCGGGGCAGTTCACAATCATGGAGGACTCAGCGAAGTATCTGATTCACGCGGACGTCACCGCCGAGGGGGTGGTGGAGCGCAACGACGTTGTCGGCGCGGTCTTCGGCCAGACTGAGGGTCTGCTCGGCGACGATCTCGATCTCCGAACGCTCCAGGACGCCTCGAAGGTCGGCCGGATCGACGTGACGATCAACTCTCGCAACGGCCAGTCGTTCGGCCGTATCACCATCGCGAGCGGGCTCGACAAGGTCGAAACGGCGATCCTCGGCGCGTCGCTCGAAACCATCGACCGGATCGGGCCGTGTCGCTCGACCGTCGACGTCGACCGAATCGAGGACGTCCGGGCGGCCAAACGCCGCGAGGTGGTCGATCGCGCGAAAGCACTGCTGGGCGCGTTCGAGGAGACCACGATGAGCTCGGCGGAGCTCGTCGAGGCCGTCCGCGAGAGCGCACGCACCGGAGAGATCACCACCTACGAGGGACTACCGGCCGGCCCACGGGTCGCCGACGCCGACGCGATCATCGTCGTCGAGGGGCGGGCGGACGTGCTCACTCTGCTCGGGTACGGCGTCAAAAACGCCATCGCGGTCGAGGGAACCAACGTCCCCGACGCGGTCGCTGCGCTCACCACGGAACGCACGACGACTGCCTTCCTCGACGGTGACCGTGGTGGCGACCTGATCCTGAAGGAACTCGATCAGGTCGGCGACGTCGACTACGTCGCGGTCGCGCCCACAGGCGAAAGCGTCGAGGACCTCTCGCGCGAGGCGGCGCTGTCTGCGCTCCGCGAGAAGGTCGCCTACGATCTCGTCGCGGGCGCGAGCAGCCCGCGCGAGGCCGTCGCCGCCACCGACGGCAGTTTGCGGCCCGCACCCGAGAGCGCCGGACCCGCGCCGCCGGTCGAACCCGACGGTATGGCCGGACCGAACGCCCTCGCTGGCCAGGTCGAGACAGCGGTGGACGACGCTGCCGGCGATTCGGCGACCGAATCGGCCGCATCGACGGAACTGCCTTCGACGGAACCGGATTCGACGGACAAAGGGGACGAAACCGGGGAGCAGGCAACGACCGAGAGAGCCGGATCGGCCGGAGGCGACGCTGGCGGTGAGACGACCGGCGAGACGGACGAACCGGGAAGCGACGAACCAGCGGACAGCGATCCGACGGACGACGAGTCGCCCGACACCGAACCGGACGCCGCGCCCGAGCCCGAAACGCTTCAGGGACACGTCAGAGCGGTCATCGACGACGGATCCGAGCTCGTCCGGCTGCTCGACACCGAGTTCGAGACGGTGGCCGAGGCCCCGGCGGCGGCGGCGTTCGATACCATCGCCGAGGCGACGGCGGTGCCAGCGAGCGTGGTGCTCGACGGCGAACTCTCCCAGCGCGTGCTCGACATCGCCGCTCAGCGCGGCGTCGAGCAGATCGTCGCGCGTTCGGAGGGCGAGTTCGTCAAGAAACCCACCGGCGTTCGGGTGCGAACGGCGGCTCAGCTCCGACCCGAATCCGACGGGGAGGCCGATTCGTCGTCAGCGCCTGGCAAGTCGACCTCGGACTGACGGACGAGCAAGAGACCGTCGTCGCCGTCGTAGTGGCCCGGCAACCGCTCGGCGACCGTGAAGTCGTGGCGCTCGTAGAACCGTCGTGCGTCCGTGGCGTCTGCGCGGGTCGTGAGTCGGAGTTCGCTGTCGCCCACGCGTTCGATGAGTGCAGTGAGAAGCGCCGAGCCGTGGCCCGACCCTCGATGATCGGGCGCGACCGCGAGTTCGGCGAGGTAGGCGGGATCGCCCGTGATCGCGAGCGCGTAGCCCACCGGCGGCTGTCCGGCGACGAGGACCAACGGTGGGCCGTCGATTCCCGCGTGGAGGAGGTCGGGCCACGTCGAATCGAGCGATGTCGACTGAATGGCGAGCAGCGTCGTGAGGTCGTCGCGGATCGCCTCGCGCGTCATCCCGGTGCGAGGCCGATACTCACGGCGAGTGCCGCACAGACCAGCGCGGCCGCGAGCGTCGCGAGGAAGTTCACGGTCCGGTTGTCGAACTCCAAACTGCCGAGCAAACCGAGGTCTCGGTCGGTTCCCGCAGCGTCGTTCGCACCCGGGAGGAGACTGTCGAAGCGCTGGTTCTCGAACAGCGCCCCGAGGAGGCTGTCGACCACCATTCCAGCAACGCCTGCTGCGGCGATGATCGCCGCGCCAGCAGGAGTCACGTCGAACACGAGCGCGGCAAGTCCGGCGACCAGCGCCGCACCGCCGAGTCCGGCGAGTACACCCTGCCACGTCACGCCGCCGTCAGTGCCTGGCGGAACGGGTTCGAGCGTCGTGATGAGTCGCGGCGTATCGTAGAGGCCGCCGATCTCACTCGACAGCGTATCGGCCATCGCGGCGGCGATCGATCCGGCGAAGACGAATCGGAACAGTTCGCCGCCGGCGGGATGCAGCGGGGCCGCGGCGTAGCCGAGCACCGCCGCCAGTGCGACCGCGGCGTTCGCGAGGACGTTCCCGCTGCCGCGCGCGCCGCCGTCGTCCTCGGCGATTCCGCGCTGGCGCTTCCGGTCGTATCGGAACTTGGTGGCGAGCCCGCCGCCCGCGAAGAAGGCGATGAGGAGCGCGAACCAGCCGAATCCGCCGAGGACGATCATCAACAGTCCCGAGAGCACCCCCGTCACCATCCCCGGGATCGAGGCGGTGTCGAGCGCGTACGCGAGATACCCGAACCCGGCGGTGACCGCGAGCGCGAGACCGATCCCGGTGGCAGGGACCGACGGCGAGAGGGCGGCCAGCAGCCAGAGGAGCAGCCCCATCGAGAACAGCACGAGGGGATCGTCGCGTTCGAACAGCACCGATCGCACCAGCGCGCCGAGCAACGCCCCGCTGGCAGCGTAAAAGACCGCGAGTGCGGGTGGTGGCGCGGGGGCCGCGAGTCCGACCACGAGCTGGCCCGCCACACCCGCGAGGGTCCCACCGACCACGAACCCGACGACGCCCGCGATCGGCGTCCCCCGCCACTCCTGGGCCACCGCCTCAGCGAAAGTGCCGCCCGAGAGCACGAGCACGCTCGCCACGAACACGAACATCGGCATGTCGAACACCGACGAGAACAGCGCGAGCCCCGCGATGGCGAGCGCGAAGCCAGCGAGCCCGTAGAGCGTGCGCTCCTGACGATCACCGGACCGGGCGAACAGCTCGAACACCGGCCCGTCGTCGATCACGAAGGCCGCGAGGCCGGCGATCAGCGCGAACGGGGCCGCGATCGCGGGGCCGAAGAGGGGCGCGGCGAGCGAGAGCGCGCCGACGAGTGCGAACGCGCCCGCCCGCCGGACGGTGGATGTCACTGCCCGTCGTTTCGCCGATGGCCACTTAACACTCCCGAAGCCCGGAACCGGCAGGTGTGACACGGCGAACCGCCGGTTTCGTCGGCGCGAGCCGTGAGTTTTAGGCGCACCCCGCGAGTAGTCGGCGTGTGGGACTCTACGATCGGTATCTCGCCAGCCGGGTCCGTCGGAACCCGGCCCCGCTGCCCGAGCGGGTCGCGGTGGTCATCGCCGAGCGCGATCTCCTGGAAGACGGAGCCTACCGTACCCTCGAAGACTGTTTCGCGTGGGCGTTCGAGTACGGAGCCGACCGCGTACTGGTGTACGTTAGCGTGCTCGATACCGGCGCTGTGCCCGCCATCCGACGAGTCTTCGAGCGGTGTGACGCACCGCGCGAACTCGCGGTCCGGGGGCCCGACGACGCCGAGCGCGCCGACGCCCCCATCCAGGTCAGTATCGGTCTCGGCGGCAAACACGAGTTCGCGGCGGCAGTACGCGGGGTCGCAACCCAGGTCGAGGCCGGCACGCTCGCACCCGGCGACGTCGACGGCGACGCGATCGAGGAGCGGCTGGTCTTTCCGATCGATCCCGATCTCGTGATCAAGACCGGTGCGGAGCGCCTCTCGGATTTCATGATCTGGCAGTCCGTGTATTCGGAGCTCCACTTCACCGACGTAAACTGGCGAGACTTCCGGAAGCGCGACTATCTGCGGGCTCTCCAGGACTATCAGAACCGACAGCGCCGGTACGGGCAGTAGATCTCGATCGAAAGAAGAGGATCACCGTCGTGGAAACACGTCACGACGCCATTTACAACGACTCAAAGATTGTTCCACACAATACTTATCAGTAAATACATCGAAATTCCAATTGTGATGTCGTTGTCCCACAATCGCGGACGAGACGGTGGTTCGCGGCTCGGCTTCATCGGCAGAGGAGCGGGACTACTCGCGGCCCTCGTTGGACTGCTCGGTGCTGGCTATCTGCTCGTCATATCCGTGATTCCATATCTGTTTGTCGACGGCGCAACGCTCGCCGCCGAGAACGCACCAGTAATGCTTTTCTGGTCGGCTGTCGTCATTGCGCTCTCGCTTGGCGTTGGTTACTGGGCGTGGACAGAACAAGTCTGGCGTGTGTGGGGACTGGCGGTGGCAGTGTCGGTGTTTTCGGTGCTTTCGCTGTTCAGCATTGGCAGCGTGATCGTCCCACTTGCGGTTCTGTCGGTGATCGCCGCCGTTCTGTTGACCGTCGAGCGTCGCACAGCAGTACGATGACTATTCGGTGGTGAGCCGCCAGTCAGTCGGCAGCCGCCGGCTCGCCGTCGTCACGGTCGACCCGTTCGAGTTCGCGACGTGGGAGATACTCGCGGAACCGGTCGACGATGGCGCGCGCGTCGTCGAGTTCCGCACCGCCAACCGCCCGCACCAGCGCCAGTGCACGCCGCGCACGGGTGCGCCGCCACGATTCCTCACGGGACTCGTAGGTCCGGATCGCCCGCAGGAAGTCCTTTTTCGCGAACGCCGGCCAGTAGGGCGTACAGAAAAAGACCGCAGCCTCGTTGCCGTTCGCATGCCACGGGAGGAAGTTCGAGGTGCGTTCGTCCCCACCGGTGCGGATGATGAGGTCGACGTCGCGCGTCGGCCCTTCGTAGAGCCGGCGGTCGATCTCGTCGGCATCGATCTCGTGTGGCGCGAGGTCACCTCCATCGACCGCACGGGCAGCGTCACGGGCCGCTCCCAACAACTCGGCGCGGCCGCCGTACGCGAGCGCGATGTTGAGTTGGAGGGTATCGTACCCACTGGTACGGCTCTCGGCGTACTCGACGGCGTCGCGGAGATGCGCTGGCAGCCGGTCGGTCTCGCCGATCGCCCGAATGCCGACCTCCCGGTCGTGGACGCGCTCGGCGTCGGCGAACTCCCGGAGCTTCTCGTCGAGTAGTGCGAAGAGGTGTTCGTTCTCCTCGGGCGGGCGGTCGAAGTTCTCGGTCGAGAAGGTGTAGAGCGTGAGTTCCTCGACACCGACGTCCGCACACCAATCGAGCACCTGCTCGGTGGTTTTCACGCCAGCCCGGTGGCCATCGGAGGCGTCCTTACCACGCTCGTCGGCGTACCGTCGGTTGCCGTCCTGGATCACGGCGACGTGGGAGGGTGCGCCGTCGACCTCGCGTTCGAGCAGACGTTCGTACGTCCGATCGAGCAAGCGACGCGCGCTGGAAGGCATTACAGTTCGCACTCGCGCGGGTGAAATGAGTCTTATGCCACGTCGCGCTGGCGGTAACGAGGAAGAAGTGAGGAACTGGATGACCGGGATTTGCGCAGGTTTTTATGTCCCCGGTGCGTCGGATCGAGTGCAATGGCGACAGGTACGGTCGATTTCTTCAACGACACGGGCGGTTACGGCTTCATCGACAGCGAGGACTCCGAGGAGGACGTCTTCTTCCACATGGAAGACATCGGCGGCCCCGACCTCGAAGAGGGCCAGGAGGTCGAGTTCGACATCGTGCAGGCGGACAAGGGTCCGCGCGCGGAAAACCTCGAACGGCTGTAATCATGGCGAACGGCACAGTAGACTTCTTCAACGACACGGGCGGGTACGGTTTCATCGACAGCGACGACTCCGAGGAAGACGTGTTCTTCCACATGGAGGACGTCGGCGGCCCCGATCTCGAAGAGGGCCAGGAGGTCGAGTTCGACATCGTGCAGGCGGACAAGGGTCCGCGCGCCGAGAACCTCGAACGGCTGTAACGGCGACCTTCGAACACAATATTTGCTCCCGGCGAGCGGCGGCTCCATCGATCGCTCTCCGGCAGTACACTGTCGATCAGTGATCTCTCGGTCATCGATTCGTCGACGCTCCCGCTATCGGCTGTTCTCCGATGGCGACCGTTCGGACGGCGCTGATCGACAGTGTATATATACGCCGACCGCGAGCCACCCACATGAGCGAATCCATCGACGAGGACCTCTATCGGCGGGCGGCGGCGCTGCTCGAACCCGGCGAGATCGAGCTGAACGGCGTCGTGGTGCATACCGAGTTTTCGAGCGCCGAGGAAAGCCTGCTCCACCAGGCCACGATCGAGATCGGCGAGATCATCGCAGGTCACGCGGACGCGGGCGACACCTACGTCTACTCGGGCACCGACGACCCCGAGTTCGGGCTGAACCAACACCAGGGACTCACGATCGAGGGCGACGAGTTCGTCTGGGAGTGCCAGCAGCTCCTCCGTGAGAGAACCTACGACGTGGTGTTTTACTACGAGGCGAGCGCCGACCACGCGGCGATCCTCGACGAGCTTCGCGACGAGGGGTACACAGTGACCGGCGTCGAAGGATAGCTGGAGAATCCGTGGTATCGAAGACCGGCCGAACGGGGTGTTTATCCCCGATGCGCACCGACAACGACCATGAACGAGGCGGACATCGCAGTCGATCTCGACCGCCGCGATCGCGCGATCCTCAACGCCTTCCAGGGCGGGTTCCCGGTCGTCGAGCGGCCGTTCGAGCCCGCGGCTGCGGCCCTCCGCGAGCGTGGCGTCGACCTTTCGGCCGACGAACTGCTCGACCGGGTACAGCGACTCGACGAAGAGGGCACCCTCTCGCGGTTCGGTGCGCTGATCGACGCCGAGGCGATCGGCGGGACGGCGACCCTCGTGGCGATGCACGCGCCCGAAGACCGATTCGAGGAGGTCGCCGAGACGGTCAACGCCCACCGCGAGGTCGCGCACAACTACGAGCGCGAACATCCCCACCTCAACATGTGGTTCGTCGTGAGCGTCGCTGATGCGGCTCGCGTCGACGAAGTGCTCGCCGAAATCGAGGCCGAAACCGGACAGGAAACCTACAACCTCCCGAAACAACGCGAGTTCCGGGTCGAGGCGAAGTTCCTGCTCGACGGACCGATTTCGACTGGGGATCTCGATCTATCGGACCTCAGCCCTGACGTCGAACCCGCCACCGACGACCGGCTCACGCCCGCCGAACGCGATCTCGTGGTCGAACTCCAGGGCGGGCTGCCGATTACCGCGACGCCCTACCGCGACGTCGCCGAGGCGATCGATGCGGACGTCGAGTGGGTGATCGAGACGATCACACGCTTCGAGCGCGGCGGGAAGATTCGGCGCGTGGGCGTCGTCCCGAACCACTACGCGCTCGGCTACACTGAGAATGGGATGACGGTCTGGAACGTCCCTGACGAGCTCGTCGGCGAAGTCGGACCGGCGATCGCCGACCTCGATTTCGTGACCCACTGCTACGAGCGCCCACGCCACGAGGGCGTCTGGCCGTACAACTTCTTCGCGATGACCCACGGCCGCTCCGAGAGCGAGAGCGAGCGCCGGATCGAACAGGTTAGGGCTCAGATGGATAATTTCTTTGACGTCAACGATGACGACTGGGACACGCTGTTCTCGACGCGCATCCTGAAGAAGACGGGTATCCGGCTGGACGAACGTGCTACAGCGAACACCGAATGAGTATGGCGCGATCGTTCGTGTTCGAGTTCGTCGGGCCGCAAGGACAGCAGAGCAGAAACGTCCACCGTGACGACGGCGAAAGCCCTCGCGGGCTACGCTCCCGGGATTCGCTGCGCTCCTCACCTCGCTCGTTGCACTCGCTCGGTTGCGGTGCTTGCGGCATCCGGGTTTGCGTAGCCCGCTCGCCCTTCCAGTCCACCAGGAGCCGCCATAGCAGACCGCCACGCCAACGGCACCGCAGACCGCGCCGCGCACCGCACCGCGGCAGCGCATCAGGAGGCGCAACATGATCCCACTACTCCACGATTTCTCGGGATCGACGGTACTGGTGTTCGGTGGCGGCTCAGTCGGAGCACGCAAGGTCCGCCGGTTCGCCCGTGAGGCGCGGGTCGTGGTCGTGAGCCCAACGTTCGGCGACCATGATTTCGGCGGTGGAGAGCTGGTTCGCGCCGCCCCCAGCCCCGCAACCGTTCCGGAATGGTTCGAACGGATCGAGCCGGCGCTCGCGGTCGCGGCGACCGACGACGATGCGGTGAACGACGCCGTTGCGCGCGTAGCGCACGATCGCGGCGTTCTTTTGAATCGCGCCGATCGGAGCAGAGGTGGGAACGCCGATGAATCGAACGGCGGGACGACTGACGGGAGGAGCGGTGACAGCGACGGGCATGCGAGGGAAGTCGTCGTACCGGCGACGGTACGGGACGACCCAGTGATGATGGCGGTCGCCACCGGCGGGCGGAGTCCGGCGCTCAGTCGATACCTTCGCGAGCGGTTCGAGGCGGAGTTCGCGGATATGGGGGCGATGGCGAATCTCTCTGGACAGCTCCGCACGGAGCTCCGTGAGCGCGGGGTCGGTCCCTCTCAGCGCCGGGCAGCCATCCGGGCGGTCGTCCGCTCGGATCGGGTTTGGAAGGCTTTAGGTGATCCAAGCGATAACGCGAGGACAGAGGCGGAATCAGTGATCAGCGACGTGCTCTCGTCGACAGGGGCAGAATGACCACGGCCACCGGTGTCATCTCCGGCGTTAGCGTTTCACATCGGCGCGCGAGCGTCGAGACGATCGAGGCTGCCGGCGTCCGTGACGAACGCGCGGCCGTCGAGGCGCTGCTCGACCGTGAGGACGTCTGCGAGGCGTACGTCCTCGAGACGTGCAACCGGGTCGAAGCGTACGTTGTCACCGACGATCGCGATCGCGGACGGGCGATCGTCGGGTCGGTCGTCGAAGGCGTGCCGGACGAAGCGGTGGTCGAACTGGACCACGAGGAGAGCCTTCGTCACCTTATGCGGGTCGCCTGCGGACTCGAATCGATCGTGCTCGGCGAGGACCAGATCCTCGGCCAGCTCCGGGACGCCTACGCGACCGCCCGGGCGGCCGGCGGGATCGGGCGGCTGTTCGAGACGGGGATCGAGAAGGCGCTCCACGTCGGCGAACGTGCGCGGGCCGAGACCCGGATCAACGAGGGCGTGGTCTCGCTCGGGAGTGCTGCCGTCGAACTCGCCACGAGCGAGGCCGACCTCGCGGATGCGACCGCGCTCGTTGTCGGCGCGGGCGAGATGGGATCGCTCGCCGCCACCGCGCTCGCCGAGTCGGTCGACGAGCTCCTGATCGCGAACCGGACGGCAGCGAACGCGGAGCACGTCGCCAGTACCGTCGATGTCGAGGCAAGCGCGCTCACGCTCGATGAGGTGGCGACCGCGGTCAACGCCGCCGACGTCGTGGTTTCGGCGACCGGCAGCCCCGACCCGGTCTTCGAACGGGCGACGTTCGAGGCAGTCGGCGAGACGCTCGTGGTCGATCTCGCCCAGCCGCGCGACGTGCCACCCAGTGCCGACGATCAGCCAAACGTGACGGTGTGTGACCTCGACGCGCTCGAATCCGTCACCGACGAGACCCACGACCGTCGCCGGGAGGCCGCATCGCGGGTCGAGGCGCTGATCGACGACGAGTTCGATCGACTGCTCGCTCGATACAAGCGCCAGCGTGCCGACGAGGTGATCGGGACGATGTACGCGGGCGCGGAGCGGATGAAGGAGCGCGAACTCGCGCACGCGGTTTCGAAGCTCGAAACCGACGGACTGACCGACGACCAGCGCGCCGTCGTCGAGTCGTTCGCGGACACGCTCGTGAACCAGCTGCTCGCCGCTCCGACCCGAAGCTTGCGCGACGCCGCCGAGGACGACGATTGGTCGACGATCAACACCGCGCTCCAGCTGTTCGATCCCACGTTCGACGGCGACACATCGACCGACGAGAACAATCCAGCGGCTGACGAGCCGGCTTCCGAGATGGGACGTGCGTTCGCTGCGGCCGTCTACGACGAACTGGACGACTAAAACCCACTTTTTTACAAGGGGTCCTCGGTCGCGCGCTTCGCGCGCTCCCTCGAACCCCTTCCAAAAACCTGGACTAAAAACACCCGCTCACTCGCTATCGCTCGTTCGCGGCGAACCGCGCTCGCTTCGCTCGCACGGACGATTTTCTCTGCAACCACACAGCACCGCCGAAGCCCTCGGCGTGCGCTCACTTCGTTCGCTGCTCGCTCCCCCCAGTCGCTCGCACGCCTCGCCCTTCATCCACCAGGACCGCTCCCGCACCGCCACCGCGCCGCAGCCACGCGGTGCAAGGCTCGAACTCGTTCGATCGGCGGAGATCACCAGTCGATCGCGCCATCGAGTGCCGGTACATCTATCCGGGACCCGTCAGTACCGGCAGGCATGTCGGCAAACGACGAGGTTCCGGAGTGGGTCACACTCACTGAGGGCGAGGGGGTTCGGTGGGAGGGCCACCCTAGCCTCCGGTTGGTCCTGCCGTCGATCGTGATCGGACTCGTGATCGCGATCGCCGGGGTCGCATTGGTATTCGTCGTCCCCGAACCCTCGCTTCAGTGGCTCCCCCTCGTGGGGGTCCCGATCGGGATCGCGATCATCGGGTGGGCGTACGTCTCACAACGGAGCACCCATTACATCATCACGAGCGAGGAGGTCTACCGCAAGACCGGGATCGTGAACCGCAACGTCGCTCAGGTCAGGCTCGATCGCGTCCAGAACACCACCTACGAACAGTCGATACTCGAACGTCTGTTCTCGTACGGCCACATCACGATCTATACCGCCGGTTCGGACACGATGGATATTTCCTTCAACGGTGTCTCCGATCCCCAGCAGGTCAACCAGGCGCTGACCGAGGCGCTCGACGAGATCGCCGCCGGGGAGCGAAAGGGACTCTGAGCGAAGACATTAGTGGATCGTCGCGCCCTGTCCGACTCGCGTCGGGTACGCGCGCGCGTCGATCCCGCGAGCGGCGAACGCGTCGAGCATCGCGCTCGCAATCTGCCGCCGGTCGTCCGCCCCGCACGCCGCGAGCACGCCCGGTCCCGCACCACTGACGGTGACCCCTGTCGCCCCTGCTTCGAGCGCTGCGGTCCTGACGTCGTCGTACCCGTCGATCAGGTCCGCGCGAGCAGGCGTCACCACCGGATCGTCCATCCCCTCGCCGACGAGTTCCGGATCGCCACGACACATTCCGACCGTGAGCGTCGCAGCCGCACCGACCGTCTCGACCAACTCCTCCATCGTCGCCCTTTCAGGGACGACCCGGCGCGCGTCACGGGTGGAGACCACGATCTCGGGCAGACACGCCACGAGCGGGATCGCGGTGTCGACCTGTGAGATGCCCTCACCTGCCGCGACCGTGAACCCCCCGAGGATCGCGGGTGCGACGTTGTCGGCGTGTGCCGTACCGGAGACGACCGCCTCACCCTCGGCCGCGATCGGGACGAGTTCCTCGCGCGTGCGTCCGCGTGCGTAAAGTTCGTTGAGCGCGACCGCGGCGGCGGCGGCGCTCGCGGCCGACGATCCGAGCCCGGAGGCCGGCCGCACCCCCTTGTCGATCTCGATGTGGGCGGGCGCGTCGAGCGCCTCGGCGACCGCCCCGACAGTGTTCTTCTCGGGGTCCTCGGGAATGTACTGGCTCCCGGTGCCCGTGACTTCGATCGTCGTCCGGTCGGCCCTCGCGACCCGAACGACATCCGCCGGGCGCTCCAGAGCGACGCCGAACACGTCGAACCCGCTGCCGAGGTTGGCGCTCGTCGCGGGGGCCCGGACGGTGAGCATGACCGCGGGTTGTGCGAGGGGGCGCAAAAGGATAGCGGACGCTACCCTCGCCTAGGGATCGTTTGTCGTCGGCTCGCTACCCACACTGCATTTAACGCACCGATTGACGAGCTGCTCGGAGGTGGGTTCGATAGAAGTGCGCTGGCCGAGATTTGAACTCGGGTTGTGACCATGGCAAGGTCACGTGATACCACTACACTACCAGCGCCCTGTGCTCCTTCGTACCCCGGTGAGAGATAAAAACGTTCCGAACCCACCCGACTGTGGCAGTACCCAACGCCGTACAGTCGCTCGAATCGCCTGTGAACGCCACACACTCACCGAGCGAAGCGCTACGTTTTTGTAACCCAATACGGTAGAAGCGCTACAGTCTAGTGGCACGGCGCGAAAGCGTCACGGTATGACAGTCAGCCTGCTCGTGCCGTCGTCCCTTTGCCGGGAGGCCGCCGACAAGCGCGAGGCGACCCACAAGGTCGGTCTCGTTGCCCGCGCGGCCACCGTCTTCCGGGTCGACCGTGTGGTGGTCTTCCCGGATCCCGACGGCGACCGGCGATGGGGTGGCGGGTTCGTTTCGACAGTGATGGAGTACGCCGCGACCGCCCCTTACCTCCGAAAGGAGGCGTGGGGCACGCGGGACGAACTGGAGCAGGTGGGCGTCCTGCCGCCGCTTCGCGCCGTCTCACGGACCGGCTCCGAATCCCAAGGTTCGGGGTCGTCAAGACAGGGAATCGTGACCGAGGTCGGCCCTGATGGACGCGTTCGGGTCAATTGCGGACTGCAACACCCGATCTCGCTGGTCGATCCCACCGACGTGGGACTCGACGAGGGGGAGCGTGTGACCGTCAGGATCTCTTCGCGAGAGCCGGTCCGCGCGCGGATCGTCGACGAGCCCCTTCCGGGGTTCGTCGTCGAGCGCGCGGACCTCTCGGCAGCGCTCGGCCGTGAGGACGCCGGGCTCCGGATCGCCACGTCGCGCCACGGTCAGGCGCTCACGACGGAGCGACTCGGAGTGCTGGCCGGACGGGTCGAAGACGGCATGACTGTCGCCTTCGGCGCGCCCGAGCGAGGGCTGCCGGCGATGCTCGGCATCGACACGGCGTCGGTGGCGAGTGCGGACGAGACCGGGTCGGACCCTGGAGGGTTCGATCGCTGGCTCGACACGGTTCCGAACCAGGGCAGCGAGGTCGTGCGCACCGAGGAAGCGGTGTTCGCCACCCTCGCCTGCCTCACCCTACCGCGATAGCAGGAGGAGAACACATATGGTACAACCAAGCAGACCACGCAAGGGCTCGTTGGGATACGGCCCGCGACAACGCGCGAGTAGCGAAGTCCCGCGCTTCGGCTCGTGGCCCGAGGCTGACGGCCAGCCTGGGCTCCAGGGCTTTGCCGGCTACAAGGCCGGCATGAGCCACGTCGTGATGATCGACGACGCGGCCAACTCCCCGCGCGAAGGCATGGAACAGACAGTACCCGTGACGGTGGTCGAGACGCCACCGATGCGGGCGGTCGCGCTCCGGGCGTACGAGGACACGCCCTACGGACTGCGGCCGTTGACCGAGACGTGGACCGACGAGTTCCACGCGGACCTCGACCGCGCGCTCGACGTCCCCGACGGCGAGGCCGACCCGGATGCGTTCCGGGAGGCCATCAGTGAGGCCGATATCGGCGACATCCGCGCGATCACCCACACGGTACCGGGCGAGATGGCGAACGTCCCGAAGAAACGCCCGGACGTGATGGAGACCCGGATCGGCGGCGGCTCGCTCGACGATCGGGTCGAGTTCGGGCTCGAGCTCATCACCGGCGGCGGCGAACACAACCTGACCGAAGTGTTCCGCCCCGGCGAGTACATGGACGCCGCCGGCGTCACGAAGGGCAAGGGCACCCAGGGCCCCGTCAAGCGCTGGGGCGTCCAGAAACGGAAGGGCAAACACTTCCGCCAGGGCTACCGCCGACGGATCGGCAACCTCGGCCCGTGGAACCCCTCGAGGGTTCGCTCGACTGTCCCCCAGCAGGGCCAGACGGGCTACCACCAGCGAACCGAGCTCAACAAACGCCTCGTCGACGCCGGCGACGGCGACGAACCCTCGGTCGACGGCGGGTTCGTCAACTACGGCGAGATCGACGGGCCGTACGCGCTCGTGAAGGGGTCGCTTCCCGGTCCGGACCAGCGGCTTCTCCGGTTCCGGCCGGCGATCAGACCCGGTGACCAACCGCGCCTCGATCCCGAGGTCCGGTACGTCTCGACGGCATCGAACCAGGGGCAAGGATAAATGAACGCAACAGTCTACGACACCGACGGCGGCGAGGCGGGCGAGGTCGACCTCCCCGCGGTCTTCGAGACGCCGTACCGGCCCGACCTGATCGGCGATGCGGTGCGCGCCGCACAGGCGAACCGCACCCAGGCCACCGGTGCCGACGACTACGCCGGGATGCGGACACCCGCCGAGTCACAGGGCAGCGGTCGCGGCATGGCCCACGTTCCCCGATCGAACGGTCAGGGCCGCCGCGTTCCCCAGACCGTGGGCGGCCGGAAGGCCCACCCGCCGAAAGAAGAGAAGGACAGCTCGAAGAGCATCAACACGAAGGAGCGAAAACTCGCCACCCGGAGCGCGATCGCCGCGACGGCCGACGCCGAACGGGTGGTCGACCGTGGCCACGACTTCGACGATCTCGAGCTCCCGCTCGTGGTGAGTGACGAGTTCGAGGACCTCGTGAAGACCCAAGAGGTCGTCTCCCTGCTCGAATCGCTCGGCGTCCACGACGACATCGAGCGTGCCGAGGACAAACGCGTCCGCGCGGGTCGCGGGACGACGCGTGGCCGGAAGTACAAGCGGCCGTCGTCGATCCTGTTCGTCACGAGCGACGAACCATCGCGCGCGGCGCGAAACCTCGCGGGAGCGGACGTCGCTACCGCGCGGGAGGTCAACACCGAGGACCTCGCGCCGGGCGCACAGGGTGGCCGGCTGACGATCTGGACCGAGAGCGCCATCGAGGAGGTGGCGGACCGATGAGTTCGATCCGCTACCCACACGTCACCGAGAAGGCGATGAACGAGATGGACTACCGGAACAAGCTCCAGTTCATCGTTGCGCTCGACGCGACGAAGCCGGAGATCGCCGAGGAGATCGAGGAGCGCTTCGACGTCTCGATCGTCGACGTCACAACGCAAGTGACGCCGAACGGCGAGAAGAAAGCCACCGTCAAACTCAGCGAGGACGACGATGCGGACGAAGTCGCCTCGCGCATCGGGGTGTTCTGAACATGGGACGACGAATCCAGGGCCAGCGCCGGGGTCGGGGCGGACCGACGTTCCGCGCGCCATCCCATCGATACAAGGCAGAGCTCTCGCACCGATCGACCGAGGATAACGACCTGATCTCGGGGACGGTCGTCGACATCGAGCACGACCCCGCCCGGAGCGCACCCGTGGCGGCGGTCGAGTTCGAGGACGGCGACCAGCGCCTCGTGCTCGCGCCGGAAGGCATCGGCGTCGGCGAGGAACTTCAGGTCGGTGTCTCGGCCGAGATCAAGCCGGGTAACACGCTCCCGCTCGCCGAGATCCCCGAAGGGGTCCCGGTGTGTAACGTCGAGAGTCAGCCGGGCGACGGCGGGAAGTTCGCCCGCGCATCGGGCGTGAACGCCCAACTCATCACCCACGACCGCCAGGTGGCGGTCGTCGAACTGCCGAGCGACGAGGTGAAGCGCCTCGACCCGCAGTGTCGCGCCACGATCGGCGTGGTCGCGGGCGGCGGACGAACGGAGAAGCCGTTCGTGAAGGCAGGCAACAAGCACCACAAGATGCGTGCGCGCGGGACGAAGTACCCGCGGGTGCGTGGCGTCGCGATGAACGCCATCGACCACCCGTTCGGCGGTGGCGGTCGCCAGCACCCCGGGAAACCGAAAAGCGTCTCGCGCGACGCGCCGCCCGGCCGGAAGGTCGGCGACATCGCCAGCAAGCGGACCGGGAGGAAGTGACTCATGAGTTCGGACTACAGAACCGGTCGCGAGGGCGAGTTCACCTACCGCGGCCACACAGTGGAGGAGCTACAGTCAATGGACCGAGAGGCGGTCGCGGAGCTGCTGCCCGCACGCCTGCGCCGCACCATCGAGCGCGGCCTCTCGGTCGAACAGGAACAGCTGATCGAGGAGGCCAAGGAAAGCGGCAGCGAGGAGACCGCTAACGATCCGATCAGAACGCACCTGCGCGACATGCCGGTGCTGCCCGCGTTCGTCGACAAGACGTTCGCGGTCCACAACGGCCAGGAGTTCGAGCGGGTCCGTGTCGAGCCAGAGATGCTCGGCCATTACTTGGGCGAGTTCCAGCTCACCCGGACCTCGGTCGAACACGGCCAGGCGGGGATCGGCGCGACACGCTCCTCGAAGTTCGTGCCGCTCAAATGATGGAGGCATAAGACATGGGAATCAGCTACAGCGTGGACGCTGACCCCGAGCGAACGGCGAAAGCCATGCTCCGGGAGCGCCACATGAGCCACAAGCACAGCAAGGAGATCGCCCGGGAGCTGAAGGGGCGCACCGTCGCCGACGCACGCGAGTATCTCGAGAGCGTGATCGCGGGCGACCAGTCGGTTCCCTTCCGCTCGCACAACTCGGGCGTCGGGCATCGCAGCGACATCGACGGCTGGGACGCCGGTCGCTATCCCGAGAAGGCCTCGAAGGCCTTCCTCGATCTGCTCGAAAACGTCGGCGCGAACGCCGAACACCAGGGGTTCGAGCCCGATCCGATGACGATCAAACACGTCGCCGCTCACAAGATCGGCGAGGTGCAGGGCCGACAGCCCCGGGCGATGGGCCGCGCGAGCGCGTGGAACACGCCCGAGGTCGACGTCGAGTTGATCGTCGAAGAACCCGACGAGGAGGGTGAGAACTGATGGGCTCCGAGCAGACGTTCATCGAGGACGGGATGCAGCGGACCCAGATCGACGAGTTCTTCGGCGACGAGCTGGAGCGCGCTGGCTACGGCGGGATGGAGCTCGCCAAGACCCCGATGGGGACCCAGATCGTCCTGCGAGCGGAGAAGCCCGGCATGGTGATCGGGAAGGGTGGGAAGAACATCCGGAAGATCACGACCCAGCTCGAAGAGCGCTTCGACCTTGACGACCCCCAAATCGACGTCCAAGAAGTCGACGAACCCGACCTCAACGCCCAGATCGTCGCGGATCGACTGGGCAACGCCCTCGAACGTGGCTGGTACTTCCGGAAGGCGGGCCACACCACGATCGACCGGATCATGGACGCTGGCGCGCGCGGTGCGGAGATCACCCTGAACGGCAAGGTGACGGGCGCACGCTCGCGCAACGAGAAGTTCAACCGGGGCTACATCAAGCACAACGGCGAGCCGGCCCAGAGCATCGTCGATCGCGGCGACGGCGTCGCGGTGATGAAGCTCGGGACGATCGGCGTCACGGTGAAGATCATCCCGCCGGATGCGGAGCTGCCCGACGACTTCCGTATCCAGGAGGACGTCGACACCAGCGTGCTCGAACCCGAAGAGGTCGAGGGCGACGACGTCGAGGAACTCCTCAGCGGCGACGGCGAGGAGCCGGTCGCCGGCCCCGAGGAGTCCGACAGCGAAGAGGACTTCGAGGTGACCGAAACGCCCCCCGAGGGCGAAGCGGAAACCACCGAGGCCGGAGCCGAGGAGATCATCGAAGAGGAGATCGAGGCCGAGCAGGGTGCGGCCGAGACCGCACCGGACGAATCCGTCGAAGCGAGCGAGGACATCGACGAGGAGCTCTCCGAGGAGACCGACGCCGCAGCCGAAGCGATCCTCGACGAGATGGACGACGCCGAGGCCGATTCGGACCTCACCGCCATCGACGGCGTGGGCGACGCGAAGGCCGACGCGCTGGTCGAGGCCGGCTTCGAGTCGGTCGCGGCCGTGCGCGCGGCGAGCGAGGACGACCTCGCCGAGGCCGAAGGCGTCGGCCCGGCGTTCGCCGAGCGCATCAAGGAGGGTGCCGAGGATCTCGGCGGAGGTGACGCCTGATGGCGATCCTCCACGCCGAAGAGATGCGCGACATGACGCCCGCCGAGCGCGAGGCCGAGCTCGAGGAGCTCGAAACCGAGCTGCTCAATACCAAAGCTGTGCAGGCCGCCGGTGGCGCGCCCGAAAACCCTGGCCGGATCGGGGAGCTCCGGCGCACGATCGCGCGACTCAAAACGATCAGAAACGAGGAAGGCGACCTCGACGAGAACGGAGAGAGTGCCTGATGGCGCTCACTCCCGCAACGCTCGCTCGACACGAACTCTGTGGCCTGCACACGCGGGTCGCAGCGGCCGACAACCCATCCCTCACGGGTATCGAGGGACGGGTCGTGCGCGAGACGAAGAACACGCTGTCGGTCGAGACGGATTCGACGGACGACAGTGGGGCCACACCGGCCGCGAAACAGGTGCCGAAGGCGGGCGCGACGTTCGAGTTCGCGCTCGATGGCGAGTCGGTCGCCCCGACGGACGTCACCCCGGCCGACCCCAAAGCAGCCGAGACCGTCCACGTGACGGTCGAGGGCGAGCGGCTGGTCGCGACACCGGCCCGCCGCACCGAACGGAGCAGTGATTCGACATGGCGCTAGGATTGAACGTCGACGAACCCGAGACGACCTGCGATGACCCCAACTGTCCGTTCCACGGCACGGTCTCCGTGCGCGGTGGGACGGTCGACGGGATGGTCGCCTCGACGGAGATGCACAGAACGGTGATCGTCGAACGCGAGTACGACGTGACGGTCCCGAAGTACGACCGGAAGATGAAGCGGCGCTCGCGCACCCCCGCGCACGCGCCCGACTGCCTCGACCTCTCGGTGGGCGACGCGGTCCGGATCGCCGAGACCCGGCCGCTCTCGAAGACCAAGGCCCACGTCGTGGTCGGCACGCTCGACACGACGCGGGACCTCGGCGCGAGCAGCCTCTCGGGGCCGTCCGATCCCGATTCGGAGGTCGCCCTCGACGAGATCGAGAGTGCGGGAGGTGACGCCTGATGGAAGCGCTCGCCGCCGACGTCACACAGGGCCTGGAGAAGGGGTCGCTCGTGACGTGTGCGGACAACACGGGCGCACGCGAGCTGAAGGTCATCAGCGTGTCGGGCTACTCCGGTACGAAGAACCGCCACCCGAAGGCGGGTCTCGGCGACAAGGTGTCGGTCTCGGTGACCAAGGGCACACCCGAGATGCGCCGTCAGGTGCTCGAAGCCGTGATCGTGCGCCAGCGCAAGCCGATCCGACGACCCGACGGCACCCGTGTGAAGTTCGAGGACAACGCCGCCGTGGTCGTCGACGAGAACGAGGACCCCCGGGGTACGGAGCTCCGCGGGCCCGTCGCGCGCGAAGTCGCCGAGCGGTTCGGCTCGATCGCGAGCGCGGCCACGATGATCGTCTGAGGTACGAACGCATGAGCAAACAACCACACAAACAACGGACACGAACGGAGCGCGCACCGCTCCACGAGAAGCATCGCCAGGTCCGTGCGACGCTCGCCGACGATCTCCGCGAAGAGTACGGCCGGCGGAACGCCCGAGTCAACGAGGGCGACACCGTCGAGGTCCTCCGCGGCGACTTCGCCGGCGAGGAGGAAGACGTCGTGCGCGTCGACCTGAAGGACGCGACCGTCCACGTCGAGGACGTCACGACCGAGACTGCCGACGGCGAGGAGGTCGCCCGACCGCTCGACGCGAGCAACCTTCGGATCACGGAGCTCGATCTCGAGGACGACCGGCGCGAGGAGCGTCTGGAGGCCGACGATGAGTAAGCACCAGAAGCGGCTCTCGGTGCCGAACTCGTGGCCCGTCGAGCGCAAGACCGAGAAGTTCACGGTGAAGGCGGGCGCGGGCCCGCACGGCGAAAGCGGCGTTCCGCTGCTCGTCGTGTTGCGAGACGTGCTCGGCTACGTCGACTCCCGAAAGGAGGCGCGCTACGCGCTGAACCAGGGCTCGGTCCTTGTGAATGGCGACGCGCTCGACGACGAGGAACGCCCGATCGGGATGTTCGACATCCTCGAGTTCGACGAGCGGAACGAACACTACCGGGTGTTCCCCGACGAGGGCGGACGGCTCGCGCTGACGACGATCGACGCCGACGACGCGGACTCGAAGCTCGGCAAGATCGAGGGCAAACAGCAGGTCTCCGGTGGTGCGACACAGCTCGCACTCCACGACGGGCGCACCCTCGAAGTCGACGACGCGAGCGAGTACGCCGGCAGCGACTCGATCGTTGTCGACGAGGACGACGAAATCCTCGCGCACTTCTCCTACGAGGAGGGTGCGCTGGTGACCGCAGTCGAGGGTCGCCACGCCGGCGAGGTCGGCGAGATCGACGACATCCAGGTCACGCCAGGCAGCTCGTCGAACAACGTCACCGTCACCCAAACGAACGGCGACGGGTTCGAGACGGTCGCGGAGTACGTGGTCGTCATCGACGAGAACTTCGTCGACGACGAGACCACGGACGACGCCGGCGAGACCGCAGCGGACGCGGAATCGACGGCAGACGACGAGGCCACGGACGACGACGCAACCGACGACGGAGGTGACGACGAATGAGCGAAGCCGCGGAGTTCCACGCGATGCGCGAACCCGTGGTCGAGAAGGTCGTCGTCCACATGGGCGTCGGCGAGGGTGGCCGCGAGCTGGCGAACGCCGAGGAGATCCTCGAGGCCGTCACTGGCCAGGAGAGCGTGCGGACGCGCGCCCGGGCGACCGAGCCCGAGTTCGACATCCGCGAGGGCGATCCGATCGGGGCGAAGGTCACTCTTCGTGGCGAGGCCGCCGAGACGTTCCTCGACACCGCGCTCGACCTCGCGGACGTCTCGCGAACCCAGTTCGACGAGACCGGCAACATCAGCTTCGGGGTCGCAGAACACACCGAGTTCCCCGACCAGGAGTACGACCCGAACGTCGGGATCTACGGCCTCGACGTCACGGTCAACCTCAACCGACCCGGCGCACGGGTGAAACGACGGAACAAGGCTACGCGCCAGCTGCCGAGCCGTCACCGGCTCGACGTCGAGGACGCGATCGCGTTCCTCGAGAACGAATTCGACGTGGAGGTACAATGAGCGAGAGCGAAACCGACACCGGCGAACACGCGACGAAGCGAACAGGCCAGTTGGAGGACTGCCAGCGCTGCGGGCGCAAACAGGGCCTCGTCGGGAAGTACGACATCTGGCTCTGTCGACAGTGCTTCCGCGAGATCGCACGCGGCATGGGGTTCAGGAAGTACAAATGACGAACAACGATCCACTCGCCGACGCTCTCTCGGGGCTCGACAACGCCGGCCGCGTCGGCAAGCTCAACCTGACCGTACAGCCCGCCTCGAACACGATCGGCTCGGTGCTGGAAGTCATCTACGACCGGGGTTACATCGACGGCTTCGAGTTCGTAGAGGACGGCCGCGCCGGCGAGTTCGAGGTCGAACTCAGCGGCGCGATCAACCGCTGTGGCACCGTCAAGCCCCGCTACTCCGCGGGAGCCGACGAGTTCGAAAAGTGGGAGAAACGGTATCTCCCCGCCCGTGATTACGGGACGCTGATCGTCACGACGAGCCACGGCGTGATGAGCCACTACGAGGCACGCGAGCAGGGCCTCGGTGGCCAGGTGCTCGCGTACGTCTACTGATCCAACAATGACAGAAGAACGACTACAGATGCCGGACGACGTAACCGTCGAAGTCGACCGCTTCGACGTCACGGTCTCCGGGCCAGAGGGCAGCGTCACGCGCCGGCTGTGGTACCCGAACGTCACCGTTGCTGTCGAGGACGACGTGGTCGTCGTCGAGAGCGACGCCGACGACGCGAAGACGAATGCCACGGTCAGCACCTTCCGCAGCCACATCGCGAACGCCTTCCACGGCGTCCGCGAGGGATGGACCTACGAGATGGAAGTGTTCTACTCGCACTTTCCGATGCAGGTCCGCGCCGAGGACGGCGACGTCGTGATCCAGAACTTCCTCGGGGAGAAAGCACCGCGACGAACGGCCGTCCACGGCGATACGACTGTGGAAGTCGACGACGAGCGGGTCACGCTCTCCGGACCGAACAAGGAGGACGTGGGCCAGACCGCCGCGGACATCGAACAGCTCACCCGCGTCAGCGGCAAGGACACACGAGTGTTCCAGGACGGGGTGTACATCACCGAGAAACCGCAGAAACCGGAGGTGACCGCCGGTGGCAACTGATATCGAGAACGAACGCGACCTCGCAGCGATCGACGGCGTCGGCGACGAGAAGGCCGAGGACCTCCGCGAGGCGGGCTTCGAGACGATCGACGATCTCCGCGACGCCGATCAGGACGAACTCGCCGAGATCGAGGGTGTCGGTAACGCACTCGCCGCACGGATCAAGGCCGATGTCGACGAACTCGACGTCGACGATGCCGACGAAGCCGGTGAAACTAGCGAGGACGAAGCCGACGACGGGACCGACGAGGTTCCGGACGAACTCACCGATGTCAGCGGTGTCGGCGACGCGAAGGCCGACACGCTGCGCGAGGCTGGTTTCGAGTCCGTCGACGACGTTCGGCGGGCCGACCAGTCCGATCTCGCGGACGTCGAGGGGATCGGCAACGCGCTCGCTGCACGGATCAAGGCCGACGTCGGCGGTCTCGAAGTCGCCGACGAGACCGAAACCGAGGTCGAAGACGAGACCGAAACCGAGGAGGCCGAGGATGTCGAGACGGAACTCCAGCCGCGCGGTCTCACCGAGAAGACCCCGGATCTCGAGGACGAGGAGGGCCGCCTCCTCGCCGAGCGCCGACGCGATTCGGGCCCGGCGTTCGACCGGCAGAACCACCACATGAAAAAGCGTGTCTCGACCTCGTGGCGACGGCCGACCGGGACGCTCTCGAAGCAGCGTCGGGGCGTCAAGGGCAAGGGCGCGACCGTCGAGGCGGGCTACCGGACCGCAAAGCCGGTTCGGGGCCGCCACCCGAGCGGGTTCGAGGAGGTCCGCGTCGAGAACACGGACGATCTGGAGGGCGTCGACGGCGACTCCCAAGCAGTGCGAATCGGATCGTCGGTCGGCGACCGGAAGCGCGAACGCATCGAGGAGCAAGCAGAGGACGACGGGATCCGGGTTCTCAACCCGACCTACGTCGAAGTCGAGGTAACAGAGGATGACTGATCTGAGCGCACAGCGGCGACTGGCCGCGGACGTGCTCGACGTCGGGAAGAACCGCGTCTGGTTCGATCCCGAGGCCCAGGGCGAGATCGCGGAAGCGATCACCCGCGAGGACATCCGCGAGCTGGTCGCCAATGGTACTGTCGAATCGAAAGCGGCGAAGTCGAACTCGCGAGGCCGCGCACGCGAGCGCGAAGAGAAGCGCGCCGCCGGCCACCGGAAAGGACCCGGGACGCGGAAGGGTACCGCCGGAGCCCGCGAGAACCGCAAGGACGCATGGGTGTCCCGCATTCGGGCTCAGCGCCGCCGTCTGAAGGAGCTGCGGGCCGACGGGACGCTCGATCGAACCCAGTACCGCGCGCTCTACGACAAGGCGGGCGGTGGCGAGTTCGACAGCGTCGACCGGCTGGAAACCTTCGCCACGAACGAGTACGACGTTACGATCGAGGACGAATAACAATGGCAACAGGACCACGATACAACGTTCCGATGCGCCGCCGGCGCGAGGTCCGGACGGATTACCATCAGCGGTTGCGCCTGTTGAAATCAGGCAAACCCCGACTGGTTGCTCGCAAGAGCAACCGCCACGTCAGGGCGCAGCTGGTGACTCCCGGCCCCGACGGCGACGAAACACACGCGAGCGCGAGTTCGGCCGACCTCGCCGAGTACGGCTGGGAGGCTCCCACGGGGAACCTGCCGAGCGCGTACCTCACGGGGTTGCTCGCCGGACTGCGCGCGCGAGACACCGACGTCGACGAGGCCGTGCTCGACATCGGCCTCAACACCGCGACGCCGGGTAGCAAGGTGTTCGCGATCCAGGAGGGCGCGATCGATGCTGGACTCCACGTCCCGCACAACGAGTCGGTGTTCGCCGACTGGTCGCGCACCAGCGGCGAGCACGTCGCGGAGTACGCCGAATCGCGCGACGGGCCGCTGTATTCCGACGAGTTCGACGCGACCGAACTGCCGACACACTTCGAGGAGGTACGCCAAGACATCATGGACGCATTCGACCACGAGCTGGGAGGCACCGATGAGTAGTCGCGGCTGGGAGCCGCGTACGCGACTCGGCAAGCAGGTCGCCGAAGAAGAGATCACCACGATGGAGGAGGCGCTGAACTCGGGCCTCCCGCTGAAGGAGCCCGAGATCACCGACCAGCTTCTCCCCGGACTCGAGGACGACGTCCTCGACATCAACATGGTCCAACGGATGACCGACTCCGGCCGCCGGGTGAAGTTCCGGTGTGTGGTCGCGATCGGCAACCGCGACGGCTACGTGGGCTACGCCGAAGGCCGCGACGACCAGGTCGGCTCGGCGATCCAGAAGGCGATCGGGATCGCGAAGCTCAACATCGTCAACGTCTCGCGGGGCTGTGGCTCGTGGGAGTGTGGCTGCGGCCGCCCCCACACCGTCGCGCTCCGATCCAGCGGGAAGGCGGGCAGCGTCGAGGTCGAGCTCCGGCCCGCGCCGCGCGGTCTCGGGCTCGCGGGCGGGGAGACCGTCCGCTCGGTGCTCGAACTCGCCGGGATCGAGGACATCTGGACGCGCTCGTCGGGGAAGACCCGTACCACGGTGAACTTCGCGAAGGCGACGTTCAACGCGCTCCGGGCGACCGGCGAGGCCAGAGTCCCCGCTGAAACCCGCCGCAAGCGGGAGGTGATCGAGTGATGCAAGCGCTCGTCCAGCTCCGCGGCGAGGTCAACATGAGCCAGGAGGTGCGCGACACCCTCTCGATGCTCAACATGCACAGTACGAATCACTGTGCGCTGGTGCCCGAGACCGACACCTACCGCGGAATGATCACGAAGGTCAACGACTACGTGGCCTACGGCGAGCCGAGCCAGGCGGTGCTCGAACGCACCCTCCGGACCCGTGGCGAGCCCGCCGAGGGCTCGGCAGCAATCGACGACGAGTGGGTGGCCGAGAACACCGACTACGACGATCTCGCAGGGCTCGCGACAGCGCTGCTCGACGAGGAGACCACGCTGCGGGAGGCAGGACTCGCCCCCGCGCTCCGGCTCCACCCGCCGCGGGGCGGCCACGACGGCGTCAAGCACCCGACGCCGGAGGGCGGCGAGCTCGGTAAGCACGACACCGACGGTATCGACGCGCTGCTGACGGCGATGCGGTAACCACGCGGTTCACGATCACAACAATGACAAGCAAGAAACGACGCCAGCGCGGGTCGCGCACCCACGGCGGCGGCTCCCACAAGAACCGACGCGGGGCTGGCCACCGGGGCGGGCGCGGGCGTGCGGGGCGTGACGATCACGAGTTCCACAACTACGGACCGCTCGGCAAACACGGGTTCGACCGCCCGGAAAAGGTCAAAGAGGACATCCGCACGATCGACGTGCGCGAGCTCGACGAAGACGCGGCGCTGTACGCCGCCGACGATCTCGCCGAGGACACCGACGACGGCTACCGTCTCGACGCGCGTGACGTCGTCGAAGACGGCCACGAGGCCGACGTCGTGAAAGTGCTCGGCGGCGGTCAGGTCCGTCAGTCGCTGACGGTGACCGCCGACGCGTTCTCGGACAGCGCACGCGATCTGCTCGACGGTGCGGGCGGCGAGGCCGTTCTGAGCGACCGCGGCGAGGAGCGCCTCGCCGCCCGCGAGGACGACGACGAGGAATCAGACGAAGAAGCTACAACCGCGGAGTCCTGAGGGCGCGAAAATGGGTTGGAAGGAGACCGCCGAGCCGGTTCTGACGCGGATGCCGACGGTCCGGCAGCCGGAGGGTCACGTACCCTTCAGACGCAAGCTCGGGTGGACAGCCGGGGTGCTCGTTCTGTACTTTTTCCTGACGAACGTCGCACTCTACGGCCTCCAGACGGGGCAGGCCGGGAACCCGTTCGGGCAGTTCAGCTCGATCCTCGCAGTAGGCCGGGGGAGCATCCTCCAGCTCGGGATCGGGCCGATCGTGACCGCGAGCATCGTGCTCCAGCTCCTCGGCGGGGCCAACCTGCTCGGACTCGACACCTCTGATCCCCGGGATCAGATCCTCTATCAGGGGCTCCAGAAGTTCCTCGTGATCGTGATGATCTGCGTCACGGGACTGCCGTACGTGTTCGCCGGCGGCTTCTTGCCGGCGAGCGAAGCGGTCGCGCAGTCGACCGGGATCGGTATCGTGGGCGTTCAGTGGCTACTGTTCGCCCAGATCTTCGTCGGTGGCGTGCTGATCCTGTTCATGGACGAAGTCATCTCGAAGTGGGGCGTCGGCTCGGGGATCGGACTGTTCATCATCGCGGGCGTGAGCCAGCGGCTCGTCGGTGGGCTCATCGGTTCCGACGGCTTCTTCGCGAGCTGGTTCGGGATCCTGACCGGTTCGATCGAGGTCTCGCCGCTAACCAGCTCGGGCCTCCAGACACTGCTGCTCGGACAGGGCGAACTCGTGGCGCTGTTCACCACCGTCCTGATCTTCGTGGTGGTGGTGTACGCCGAGAGCGTCCGGGTCGAGATCCCGCTGAGCCACGCACGGGTCAAGGGCGCACGCGGTCGGTTCCCGGTGAAGCTGATCTACGCGAGCGTCCTCCCGATGATCCTCGTGCGCGCGGTCCAGGCCAACATCCAGTTCCTCGGCCGCATCCTGAACTCCCAGCTCGGCCTGCCGGCATGGATCGGCGTCTACTCGGACGGCCAGCCAGTCGGCGGGCTGTTCTACTACTTCGCCCCGATCTACACCCCACAGGACTGGCTCGGGGCGAGCCAGGCTGCGTGGCAGGTCGCACTTCGTGTCGGCGTCGACCTCACCTTCATGGTAGTCGGCGGCGCGATCTTCGCGATCTTCTGGGTCGAAACTGCCGACATGGGGCCCGAGGCCACCGCAAAACAGATCCAGAACTCCGGGATGCAGATCCCCGGCTTCCGCCAGAACCCCGGCGTGATCGAGAAGGTGCTCGAACGCTACATCCCGCAGGTCACGGTGATCGGCGGCGCACTGGTGGGCCTGCTCGCGGTCGGCGCGAACATGCTCGGCACCATCGGGACCGTCGGCGGGACCGGACTGCTGCTCACGGTCTCGATCACCTACAAACTCTACGAGGAGATCGCCGAGGAGCAGCTCATGGAGATGCATCCCATGATGCGCCAGATGTTCGGCTGAACAACCACCTTTTTACTTCGTCGGGTGCGCTCACTTCGCTCGCGCACCGCTCCTCGCAAAAACCTGGGCCAAAAACTTCCGCTCACTCGCTCCCTTACGGTCGCTCGTTCGCGGTTCTGTTACTGGCGCTTCCGCACCGCTCCGCACCGAACAGCCATTATCGTCTCAAATCGCGGCACCGTAGCCTCAGGTGAGTCAACCGCAACGCGGATGCGCTTCGCTTTCGACTGTCGGCCATGGCGAACGACGCGAGTATCGGCGGGCGTGACGAACTGCTGAGCGGAGCGGACGACCACTCGGCGCTGCTGTCGACGCTCGATTCGCACGACCTCGCGACCGCGGTGGCTCCTTCCGCGGCGAGCGATGCGTCGGTCTTTGATTTCGATCCCGGAGCCGACCCAGCCGAGACGTTCCCCCAGTCGATCGCGAGCGGCGGGCCGACGCCGACGGGCGTCATTCTCTGGACACGCATCGCACCCGACGCCTTCGACGCTGCTGCATCCCTGGCAGTGCAGGTCGCCACCGACGCGGCGTTCGAGGACATCGTGTACAGCGGTGTCACCGACGACGAGCGGCGGATTCGTGCTCACGACCATACGGTGAACGTCGATCTCGACGGCCATCTCGCTCCGAACCAGGCGTACCACTACCGGTTCGTCTACGACGGGGTGGCGTCGAAAACCGGTCAGTGTCAGACGCTCCCCCGACCGGACGACTCGCCCGACTCGCTCCGTCTCGGCGTGCTCGCGTGTCAAAACTACCAGAACGGCTACTATCCCGCCTTCCACCACATCGCCGAGGAGGACGTCGACTTCCTCGTCCACGTCGGCGACTCCATCTACGAATCCGACGACGGCCATTTCAGCGGCCCCAACGTCGACGAGTACGACCGCGAGAAGTCGTTCCCGAGCGGCCACGACCGCGTGCAGGGCTTGGAGGACTATCGCTACCTCTATCGCAAGTATCGCTCGGATGAGTTCTACCAGGAGGCACTCGAATCCCACACGATCATCGCCAGCTGGGACGATCACGAGTTCGTCAACGACCTCTACTGGGACGACCGGCGGGACGCGCCGGCGGGCGACCACCCACGGGCCGACGACCCCGAGTTCATGACCGACCTCGTCGCCGACGCGATGCACGCGTGGTGGGAGTACATGCCTGCCCGCGTGGAGTACGACCCGAACGGCGACTCCCTCCAGGAGCGTTTTCGATTGTGGCGCTCGTTCGAGTTCGGCGACTTCGTGACGCTCGTGATGACCGACGAACGCCTGTTCCGCGATCCCCCACGGGAAGCGATTCCAACGGTGGACAACGTCGGTCCCCAGTACGAACCCCCCGGACGGACGATGCTCGGCGAGGAACAGCGCGAGTGGCTCATCGACACGATCACCGAGTCGACGTCGACGTGGACGGTTTGGGCCGACGAGGTGCTGACGGTCCCCCTCAGATTGGGCTCCGGGCCGCTGTCGGTCTACCCGGTTCAGGGGGGCTGGGACGGCTACACGCGCGAACGCCTGCGGATCACGGAGTCGATCGGTGCGGCCGACGTCGACAACTACGTGACGCTCACCGGCGACATGCACTGCTACGTGGCGGCGTACCAGCAGACCTCCTATCCGGGACGAGTCTCGGGCGGTGAGGGCGTCGCACGGGGCGATCGGATCGGCGTGGAGTTCATGACGCCCGCGGTGACCTCGCTCAACATCGCCGAGGCGCTCCGTCTCACGCGGGGCTGGCGCGGCAAACTCACCGAACCGTTACTGACGTGGCTGGTCACGACGATGAACCCTCACATCGAGTTCTTCGACAGCCACAACTGGGGCTACTCGGTGGTCGAGTTCACGCGCGAGGATTGTACGTACGTCGGCTACGCGGTCGACAAGACGGTGAACTCGCCGGACGCCGATCGTTCCGTCGTCGCCGCCTACCGGGTCCCCGAAGGAACCGTGGAACTCGAAGACGTGACCGACGAGTACCGCGAGTAGATCCCACCCGGAAACGAGTCCCGAGCAACCACGATCCGCGACATTGGCCGTGACCACGGCATGGCTCAGCGGTAGCGAAGGGAAATCCACTTACCCGATCCGGAGAACTGTCGGTATGGTTCGAGGGCGGTACACGTGCGGGTAGTCATCATCGGGGCGGGGCAGGTCGGTTCCTCCATCGCTGCGAGTCTCGACACCGACCACGAGGTCGTGGTGGTCGATACGGACGCGGAGCGGGTCGACGCGCTGACGTACTCGCTCGACGTGCTCGCCATCGAGGGCGACGGTGCGTCGCTGTCGACGCTCCGGGAAGCCGAAATCGAGGCGGCGGACCTCCTGATCGCGAGCACCGACGACGACGAAACCAACATCGTAGCGTGTGCGACGGCAAAGACCGCGAGCGACGCGTTCACCGTCGCCCGGGTGAAGCGGACCAACTACCTCGACACGTGGCAGGAGGCCGGTGGCGCGTTCGGTGTCGACTTCATGGTCTGTACCAACCTGCTGGCGGCCGAGACCATGGTCCGGGTCATCGGGCTGCCCGCCGCTCGGGACGTCGACGTGTTCGCCGAGGGCCGCGTGATGATGGCGGAGTTCTGCGTGCCCGAGGGCAGCCCCGTGGCGGGCCGGACGGTGGCCGAGGCCGATCACTTCACCGAACTCACCTTCGCGGCGATGCTCCGGGACGGCAAGGTCGTCATTCCCGACGGGGAGACGACGATCGAGGCCGGCGACGAGCTGGTCGTGATCGGGAGCCCCGAGAACACGCGCACGTTCGCGGGCGACCTCGCACCGGGGCGTAACGAGGACGGCAAGGACGTCGTGATTGTCGGCGGCAGCGAGATCGCGGTCGAGGCCGCGCGGCTGCTCGAAGACCGCGGGCTCCACCCACGGCTCGTCGAGCGCGACCCGGACCGCGCCCGCGAGCTCGCGGAGCAGCTCGCCGGCACCACGGTGATGCAGAGCGACGCAACTGACCAGGAGTTCCTCCAGCGCGAACACGTCGACGATGCCGACGTGGTGATCGCAGCGCTCGGCAGCGACGAGAAGAACCTGCTCGCCAGTCTACTCGCCACGCGGATCGGGGTGCCACGAACGGTCGCACTGGTCGAGACCGCCGAGTACACCGACCTCTTCGAGGCGGTGGGCGTCGGCGCGGCGATCAACCCACGCGAGGCGACCGCCGAGGAGATCATCCGACTCGCGCACGATGGCACCCCCGAGAACGTCGCGATCGTCGACCGGGACCGCGCGGAGGTGCTCGAAATCGAGATCGCCGACGACAGCGTGCTCGCCGGCCGCCCGATCCGCGAGTCCGCCGCCGACCTCCCAGCGAGGGTGACCATCGGCGCGATCACTCGCGACGGGGCGTTCGTCACGCCGCGAGGTGACACAGTGGTGGAGGTCGGCGATCACGTCGTCGTGTTCGCCGAGATCGACGCCATCGACGCCGTCGCCAGCCAGGTCTGATGGCCGTCCGGGTCGACCTCCGGACGACCGCGAGCCTCCTCGGCACCGTGCTGAAGGGGCTCGCGTGGCCGTTCGGCGTTCTCGCGTTGGTCGCGCTCGGTTACGGCGAATCGGCCGTTCCGTTCGTCGTCCCGCTCGTCCCCGCACTCGTTCTAGGTGAGGGTTTGGAACGGTTCGAACGCAGCGATACGGGCCCACGCGAGGCGTTCTTGCTGGTGGCGCTCTCGTGGCTTTCGGTCGCGCTCGTCGGAGCGATTCCATTCGTTCTCGCCGACACGGGCGTTCTCGCGACCCCGGTGAACGCGCTGTTCGAGTCGATGAGCGGGATCACCACCACGGGAGCGACGGTCATCCAGTCGTTCGACATCCACTCGCGGTCGATTCTGCTGTGGCGGAGCGTGCTCCAGTGGCTCGGTGGGCTCGGCATCCTCGTGCTCGCGGTCGGACTGCTCTCGCAGCTCTCGGTCAGCGGCGCACAGCTCATGGAGACCGAGACTCAGACCAGGAACGTCACGAAACTCACCCCCAGCATCGCCGGCACCGCGCGTCTGCTCGGCGGACTGTACGTCGGGCTGACGGCGCTGTTGGTCCTCGTGTTGCTCGCGCTCCGGATCGCAGGTCTGGCTCCGAACATGGGCCCCTACAACGCGGTCGCCCACGCGCTCACGACCGTCTCGACCGCCGGATTCTCGCCCGAGCCGGCGAGCGTCGGGGCGTTCTCCCCGTCCGTCCAGTGGGTCGTGATCCTGTTCATGATCGTCGGCGCGACCAACTTCGTCCTGCTGTACTACCTCGCCCGCGGCGATCCCTCGCGGCTCCGCGAGAGCGAGGAGTTTCGCTTCTACCTCGCGGTCCTCGCCGGCGCGACGGCCCTCATCGTGGCCGCACTGGCGTTCGAGGAGGGATTCTCGGGCCTCGATACCGTTCGTCACGCCGTCTTTCAGGCCGTCTCGATCTTCACGACGACTGGCTACGCGACCGTCGACTTCGACGTGTGGCCACCGCTCGCGCGCCACGTCCTCCTCGTCGGAATGTTCGTCGGTGGGATGGCCGGCAGTACCACCTGCTCGATCAAGACGCTTCGATGGCTCGTCGTCGTCAAGGCGTTCCGCCGTGACCTCTTCACGGCGATCCACCCGGAGGCCATCCGACCGATTCGCCTCTCCGGCCAGCCGATCGACGAGGGGACGATCCGCGACGTCTACACCTACACCCTGGTGAGCGTCGTGATCTTCGCGTTTCTGACGGTGTTCGTGATCGTGGACACCGCGCGGGTCGGTCTCGCCCTCGGCGAGTTTGAGGCGATGGGGGCGGCGGCCTCAACGTTTCTCAACATCGGGCCGGCGTTCGGACTCGCCGGTCCCTATGGAAGCTACGAGGCGTTCCCCGTCTCAACGAAGTTGGTGATGATCGTCCTAATGTGGATCGGCCGTATCGAGATCGTTCCCGTCCTCGTGCTCTTCACGACTGCCTTCTGGCGGTCGTAGGCGATCGTCTGGATCGAGAGCGATAGATTGATCCGATCGACAGTCACCGGATCGAACGTGATCTCGGGGTGGGAGCGGTGAGTTGGTCGCACGTCGACTGGGGGTCGAGCGTCGGCCTCGTCGGAACGGTCGTCAAATACCTCTCCGGAGTGTTGCTCGTGCCGCTCGCCGTGGGTCTGTACTACGGAGCCGACGCACCCACGTTCGCCGCCGCGTTCGCCGTCACCGTCGCCATCGGCGTCGGCCTCGAACGCGTCGATCCCGATCCCGACCTCGGCGCGCGCGAGGGCTTCCTGATGGTCGCGCTCACGTGGCTCCTGGTCGCGATCATCGGGACGATCCCCTACCTCCTCGCGGGATTTTTCGGCACCGAATCGACGCTCACCCATCCCGTGAACGCGCTGTTCGAGTCGATGAGCGGCTTTACCACCACTGGCGCGACCGTGATGGGTGACATCTCGCTCGATCGGCACTCCCATGCGATCATGCTCTGGCGGCAGCTCACCCAGTGGCTCGGTGGGATGGGGATCGTCGTTCTTGCCGTGGCGATCCTGCCCGAACTCTCGGTCGGTGGCGCGCAGTTGATGGACGCCGAAGCGCCGGGAAGCCATAGATCGGAAGAGCGTCNTCCTCTACGGCCTCCATCTCGGTGGGCTCGCCCCGAACATGGACCTCTTCAACGCCGTCTCGCACCCGCTCACGACGATGCCGACTGGAGGATTCTCACCGGAAGCCCGTTCGATCGAGGCGTTCTCCGCCGCTGTGCAGTGGGTCATCATCCCGTTCATGATCGCCGCCGGAGCGAACTTCGCGCTGTTCTGGCACGCCCTCAACGGCGAGCCCGAACGCCTGTTTCGGGACACCGAGTTCCAATCGTACGCCGGCGTCGTCGGCGTGCTGACGGCCGTGATCGCGGGGCTGCTGGTTACCGGGATCGGGATCAACACGAACCCGTCGGCCGTTCCACCGATCATCGGCGCACTCGAGGATTCGGTGCGTCACGCGGCGTTTCAGGTCGTTTCGATCGTCACGACGACTGGCTACGCCAGCATGGACTTCAACACGTGGGGCGCGCCAGCCAAATACCTCCTCCTGTTCGCGATGTTCGTCGGTGGCTCGGCGGGCTCGACCGGCGGCGCGATCAAGATCGTCCGGTGGGTAGTGATCGTCAAATCACTCCGCCGTGAACTCTTCACGACTATCCATCCCAAAGCGGTCTCGCCGGTTCGACTCGGCGGCCGGGTCGTCGATGAGCGCGCTATCAGGGGCATCTACGCGTTCACGCTGCTGTATCTCGTCTTCTTTTTCGTCGCCACGGTGCTGGTTGTTGTCGACGCGTGGCGGGTCGGCTATCAGGTGACTCCGTTCGAGTCGATGAGCGCCGTCGCTGCGACCCTCGGCAACGTCGGCCCCGGGTTCGGTGTAGTCGGCCCGATGAACAGCTACCTCGAGTTTCCGGCCACGTCGAAGCTTCTACTGACGTTTCTGATGTGGATCGGCCGCCTCGAGATCCTGCCCGTTCTGGTGCTTCTCACCCCGGCCTACTGGCGCACTTGAAAGCCCTCGGCGCGCCTTGGCGGCGCGCCTCGCCCTTTTCATGTCCTCCAGGCTGCACAGCAACGCATTACGCGCGCCGGGCGCGTGGCCCGGCACGCGCTAAGGCCCTACCCTTCCCCATGTTAGCGCGCCCGGCGCTGTCGCGCTCGGGCGCGCTCACGGCCACCGCTCCGCGCAGCACCGCACCACTCCGCATCCGCGCCGTTCCGCAACCGCCCCGCACCGCGATCGCATCCGTCCGCACCGTTGTCGGACTATTCGTCCAGCTCGAACGCGACCTCGACCTCGGCCTGGTACTCGCGACCGTCAGCGTTCGCGATCTCGACGCCGAGGTTCTCGGTGTTGGCCCATTTCACGTTGTCGAGGGTATCCTCTGCTCGGTCGACGGCTTCATCGACGGCCGCATCGAACCCTTCGTCGCTCGTCCCGATCAGTGTGATCTTTTTGTACACCATGTGCGTCGCCCGGTTCGCTCGGCGACGGCATAAAACCGTGGCTCCCGGTGGTCGGTGATCCCGACGACGACTATCGCTCGGTACCGCGCCTCGCAGCGTCGAATCGGTCGGCAAGTGCGCTCACGACCCCACTCAGGCGTGCGCCACCCCAGATCGCGACCACCGCCGCGCCGACGGTGTCGAAGATGAGATCGAGCATCGTGTCTTCGAGCCCGTACTGCGTCAGCACGCTGCCGGTCCCGAGTACCGCGGCGAGCTCCGCGACCGTGAACTCGATGACCTCCCAGAGCACACCGAACGCGAGCACGAACAGGAACACGAACACGACCGTGAACTCCGGCGGATAGGACACCTCGTCGCTGTGAACGTCGAGCGCACGGACAGCGGCGTAGCCCACCGCCGCGACCACTGACGCCGACAGCCCGTGCGTGAGGTGATCGTACCACCAGACCGACTGGTAGGGCGTGAGCGGTGACCCCGGCAGGCCTACAGTACCAAAGGCGTGGAGGAACACCGCGCTCGTGATCCAGAGGGTGAGTCCTGGATCCATCGGAATCCCGAAATCGTGTTCGAGCACCGAGGGGAGCCGCGTTACGAGCAACGCGATGCCGGTGTTGACCACGATCCCCGTGGTCCCACGATCGAGCCCGATGAAGAACATCCCGACCAACCCGACCTCCATCGCCCACGTGAGTTGGCGCTGGCGGCGCTCGGTGATTCCGATTCGATCGCGAAGGTTCATTCGACGCCTCCGGCGAACCGGGCGGGGTCGAGCCGCCGGCGAACGTACCACTCGAAGACGATCCCCGCACCGATCCCGGCGACGGTCGAGGCGACGAACTCCCACATCAGCGCGTCCTCGGACACCAGAAAACCAGTACCGAGGGTGAGATCGGAGACCCAGCGCGCGACCGCCCAAATTCCGGCGGTCGCGATCGTGGTGATCACGACGAAAACCACGGCGAAGCGATAGCTCATCTCGACAGTCGTAAAGAGGTGCAGTTCGACCGCGATCACCAGTGCGATCGCCGCCACACCGAGGTACGTGGCGACTTCGGCGACCACCGGCGGGGCGATCGTGCGGCCGATCATCGGAAGTGCGACGACCGCGAGCACCTCCCACGGCAACATCGCCCGTGGAGAACCGAACGCGATCGAGGGGAACGAAACGAGAGCCACGACGCTCGCCGCGAACCCTGCTCCGAGGAGGTCGCCCTCGAACAGGTTCGCTGCTGCGACCACCGCGACGAACGCGATCAGCACCCACCCGAGTCTCGCGTTCAGGCGCTCGCTCTCGACGATCCGACCGATGTCCGCCCGCGACATAGCCCCTCGTTCGTCGCCCGAAGGATAAGACTGCCGTCCTCAGAGCACGGCGTAGGCGATCGCATAACCGACCGACGCGAGCGTGATCGCCGTGAGGCCGGTGAGCGCCGCCGCGATCCCACCGTACTCGCCGGCCGGCCGGTGTGTCCGTCGCCACGCGCGCCACTGCCGTCGCACGAGCGGTACGGGACCGACGATTCCGACCGCCAGCACGCTGAAGACGAACTCGTACGACGATGCGAGCGTCGGTGCAGGCACGGCAAGTACAGCCGCTGCGTAGGCCACGCCGAGCGCCGCCCGGCCGTGGATCGCCTCGCGCACCCGGCGGTCGGTGAGTGTGGTGTAGACCACGAGCGCGAGCCAGAGCGTGGCGAGTTCGAGCCAGAACGCGCCGAACAGATGCAGCGTCGGGTCGGCAGCGAGGCTGATGCGCTGGGTCAACAGGCCGAGGTCGAACGGGTAGAGCAGCTGTGGCGGTCCCCCGGTGACCAGATCGCCGAACGGGTGACTGGCGAGGCCGAACGCCGCGACGAGCAGGACTGCGTTCGGGGAGAGATCGCCACGTCGAACCGCCACCGTCGTCACGGCGCAGCCCACGAGGCCGAACACGGTCATGACGAACGCGCCGAGCAGACCACTGACGATCCCGGCGACGACGGTGAGGCTCGCGAGGAGTACGACGGCCACAGCGCGATCGACAGTCACAGCTGTCGACCATCCCGTCGCACGTGCGGTGCTCATCGCCGGCGCGGTCGCCGACCGCTCCGCCCGACTCCAGTAGCGAAACGCGATCGCCGCGATCGCCGCGACGACGAGGGAGTGGGTGACTGCACGGTGGACGACGTTGCCGGCAGCCCAGAACCCCTCGACGTCGAATGCACCGGACGCCACCAATCCGAGCGGCGCATAGAGGATGTCGACATCGGGAAGCGTGGCGAACGCGCCGGCCGCTACGCCGAGTGTGAGCGCGTGCTCGCGCGAGCGCCCGGCCCAGCGTGCGCCGGCCGCAACGAGCGCGAACGCCAACAGTCCGTGGCCGACGAACATGTCTCGATAAAGCGTGCCGACAGTATTAAGTGACTCGTGGGTACGCGATGCACTCCCGTCCCGCGCTCGATCGTCAATCGACAGTCCCGAGGAACGGATCACGCCGATTTCCCCATCCTTTTGCTCACAGCCCTCCGGATGGCGGTATGGAACCGCCCGAAGTCGGCGAACTCACGCCACCGGATCGAATGTTGATGGGGCCCGGCCCGAGCGAGGTCCACCCGCGCGTGCGGCGAGCGATGAGCACGCCTCTGGTCGGCCATCTCGACCCGGCCTTTGTCGACCTGATGGACGAAGTTCAGGAGCTGCTTCGATACACCTTCCAAACCGACAACGAGTTCACCATCCCCGTGAGCGGCACGGGATCGGCCGCGATGGAGAGCGCGATCGCGAACCTCACCGAGCCCGGCGACACAGTTCTAGTTCCGGACAACGGGTACTTCGGTGATCGGATGGCCTCGATGGTCCGGCGGGCGGGCGGTTCGGTCGAGCGCGTCGACGCCCCGTGGGGTGCGCCGCTCGATCCGGACGACGTGGCCGCGGCGTGTGAAACCCACGACCCCGACGTGGTGGGGTTCGTCCACGCCGAGACCAGCACCGGCGTGCTCCAACACGACGTGCCGGCGCTCACCGAGACCGCCCACGATCACGGTGCGCTCGTCGTCGCGGACACCGTGACATCACTCGGCGGCGTCGAGCTCCGGGTCGACGAATGGGGGATCGACGCGGCGTACTCGGCCACCCAGAAGTGTCTCTCCGCGCCGCCGGGCGCGAGCCCGCTCACCCTCTCCGAACGCGCGGTCGAGAAGGTCACGAGCCGCGACGCGCCGGTTCGGTCATGGTATCTCGATCTCTCACTGCTCGCGGACTACTGGGGCGAGGAGCGTGCGTACCACCACACCGCGCCGATCACCAACGTCTACGCGCTTCGCGAGGCGCTTCGACTGGTGGCGGAGGAGGGGATCGAGGCACGCTGGGAGCGCCACGAGCGGGTTGCGGGCGCGCTCCGTGACGGCGTCGAGGCGATGGGGCTCGGTCTCGCGAGCGAGTCGTGGCTCCCGAGCCTGAACACTGTGGCACTCCCCGACGGCGTCGACGATACAGTGGTCATCGATCACCTCCTCGCCGAACACGGGATCGAGGTCGCTGGCGGGCTCGGCGACCTCGCTGGCGACGTGCTCCGAGTGGGGTGTATGGGCCACTCCGCACGACCGGCGAACGTTCTCGCGCTCGTGGCGGCACTCGGCGACGTGCTCGCAGATCAAGACGCCGACGTCGATCCCGACGCCGGGCTCGCGGCGGCACGACGCCGGCTGTAGTCCGACGGCCTCAGGCGACGAGTGCGGGGCCGAGCGAGGGGTGGAGCACCTCGTAGTCGCCGGCACCGTCGACGCCGATGACCGCCCAGTCGTAGTCGGGTTTGGTCGCGAGCAGTCGCTCGCGGAGATCGTGTGCGGTGTCGGTGCGAGCGACGAAACACCGAAGATCGCCCGATTCGGGTAGTTCCGTCGATTCATCGGCAGCCGTGACGGCGACGACACGCCACTTTCGCTCGGCGCTGAACTCGCGGCCGCTCCCGGAGACGGTGTAGCCGAGGTCGGTGAAGATCGATCGAGCCGCCTCGGTCGGTGGTATGCTAACAGCCCCCATTCGACGGAGAGTACAACACGTCACGCAATAAGTGTTCCTCCCCGAACGCCACTGTATAGTTCGTTCGCTACTCGTGGGCTGCGTCCCACTCGTCCGGTTTCTTGATGTTGGCGCACACGTTGCACTTGAGTCGGCCCATCGCATCCATCGCGTTGTCGAACGCGCCGCAGTTCGCGCAGTAGTAGCCCCACCGTGAGTCGTCGGTTTCACTCGTGTACGCCACGAAAAACGGCCCCTTCGAGCCGCGTTCGGCCGCCTCACGGTCGACGTAGAGCCGCCGGCCGTCTGCGGTCGTTTTCGCGTCCATGATCGACGGTGGGCCGCGCCGGACAAGTGCGTACTGGGTCCGGTGCACTGAGGTTGCTGCGAGCGGTCGCGCGACGCGCACCGCCACGATAGTGGAATGAAAAGGTTCAGGCAACTCGCTCCGCTACGAACGATCGATGACGCAGGTCGTCGTGCCCGTCCGGTATCCGCTGAGCGAACACTCCCGGCGCACGCTCGAAACCGCGATCGCGGTCGCCGACGAACGCGATGCCGCCCTCTCGGTGCTCCACGTCGATCTCTACCAGTCGAACCAGCGGGTCACGCAGGCCGACCTCAAGCACGCGGTCGAAGAGCAGTTCGGTCCGCTCGACCGGACGCGGTACGCCGTCCGCACCGGCTTCCTCGTCGAGGAGACCATCCTCGACGAGGTCGCCACCGAGGACGCCGACGTGGTCGTGATCGGCCGGAAGCAGGCTGGCCGGTGGCGGCGGATGGTTCGCCGGATCACCGACGAGCCGGACGTCGCACAGTACTTGAGCGACCAGCTCGACTGTCACGTCGTCGCCGCGCCGCGTTCCGGGTGAGTCGGCTCTCTCACCCTCGCCGGTCGTCGAACTGCGGGCCGTCGTGCGGTATGGACGAGTCGTTGGAATCACCGAAGACGACCTGCGTGTGTGGGTATGCGAACTCGACGTCGGTCCCGTCGAGTCGCTCCCAGATGTTCTCTTGCACCGCCGAACGCACAGTCAAGAGTTTGTACGGCTCTCGGACCCAGTACCGCAGTGTCAGCAACACGCCGCTGTCGGCGTACTCGTTGATGTAGCACGTCGGCGCGGCAGGATAGCGCGCGCTACCGATCCGGATGTCCGGTCCACCCCGGATCACGGTATCGACGTCCCGGGCCGCGCGCTCGATCAGATCCCGAGCTTGCGCGAGGTCGCCCTCGTAGGTCACGAGAATGTCGAGTGAGAGCCTCGTCCGTGGGTCTTCGGCGGAGTAGTTGATCACGTCGCGGTCGCGGATCGTCCCGTTCGGGATCACCAGAAAGGTGTTGTCGAGCGTGAATATCTTGGTGTACTGGAAGGTGATGTCCTCGACGAAACCACGGATCTGCGTATCTGTATCGGTGAGTTCGATCATGTCGCCGATCTCGTACGATTGATCGGAGAGGACGAACAGACCGCTGATGATGCTGCCGAGGATCGGCGAGATCACGACGGCGGTGGCTGCCGTGAGCACTGTCACCGACAGCAGGATGTTGCTAAGTCCGACTCCGAGGATCGCCGCCGCCGTGAGCAACCCGAAGAACATGACGACGACGCGGATCGTGCGCAGCACTGCCCGAGTGACGCTGGGGCGGCGGAAGCGGCGCGCGACACGACGCCCGATCAGCCTGACGAAGAGCTTCGATCCGTACCACGCGAGCCCGAGCACCACCAGTGCCAGCGCCACCTGCACCGACCACTGGGGAACCCACTCGGGCAGCACCCGAGTCGCGGTCTCGACGACCTCGCCGGTACTGTTCTCGATACTACCGTTTTCGGGCGTACCGTTCAGTTGCGTGCCGACCTGTGCTCGCTGCGTGACGCCCCACGTCACGCCTTCCGCCTCCATGTCCTCCGCTCACCGTCGGTAGGAAAAAGGATTCCGACCCACCTTTTTACTTCGTCGGGTGCGCTCGCTCGTTTCGCTCACTCGCGCACCGCTCCTCGCAAAAATGTGGATCAAAAACCCCCGCTCGCTCCCTTCGGTCGCTCGCGGTGGGATCGCTGGCACTCCCCGCTACAGCAACCGCCTCCGCATCCGCACAGCACCACCGAAGCCCTCGGCCCGCTCCGCGGGCCTCGCCCTTCATCCGCCAGGTACCGCAACCGCACCGCCACCACTGCCCCGCGACCGCGTCCACTACCAAAATCGTGGTTCGCGGCGCAGTCATCAACCGGGAAACGACTAAACGCCCGCCAGTCGTGGATCGGACCATGGCCGAGACGATCCGGACCAGCCCCGACGCGACGTTCGACGTGGTCCACGACGCGGAGCCACCGGAGACGCTGCTCGCTGGCTTCGCGGAGTTCGGGATGGCTGGCCTCACCGCCGCCGACTCGCTGGTCGATCAGCTCGATCTCGAGCAGACAGGCCACATCACCGCCGATCGACTCCCCGCGATCACGCCGTTTTCCGACGGCGTGGCGCGCCACCACACGAGACTGTTCTCCCGTCCCGATCTCGATATTACGGTGTTGGTCGGTGAGTTGTTCGTCCCATTGCCGGCCGCCGCCGCGCTCGCCGAATCGGTTCTCGAATGGACGGAGTCGAACGGGGTTACGGAGACCACAGTGCTGTCGGGAGTGCCGATGGCCCACGGCCCCGGCGAACACCGATCGTTCTACGTCGCCACCGAGGCCTACCGCGAGCGACGGCTCGACGGGATCGACGTCCAGCCGATGGGCAACGGCTTCCTCGACGGTATCAACGGGACACTCATGGCCCGTGGCATCGACTCGCCGCTCGACGCCTGTGTGCTCACGACACCTGTGCATCCGCTCGCGCCCGACGCCGAGGCCGCCGCGAGACTGCTCGAAACCGCCGACACGATCTACGATCTCGGTGTCGACGCCGGTCCACTGCGCTCGTTCGCGGAGGAAGTCCGCCAGCACTACGAGAGCCTGGCCGAACACGTCGAATCGACCGACGACCACCGGTACGACGACCAGATGTTCAGATAGCGCGCCGCCCCGACACACTCCCCACCGACCGCTCTATCCGACCCACCATTCTGCACCATTGATTGGCAAAATAGTTCATTTGAGGGAACTCTCCGCCAGACGTATATTCGTCGCAACCGTATCAACGGCCATGACTCGATCGGAACGCCGGCCACCGCCGGACGGCGGCACTTGGAGAAAGACGACGTTGTACTGCCCGGACTGCGGCCACGAAAGCACGATCGATGGTGACTGGCACGTCGAACACACGACCGACGACGATCGCGACCGCGCCGCCTACATCTGTCCCGAGTGTGGCGCGGTCATCGCTCGTCGGCCCACCCGCCTCGCGATCGCGTAGTCAGTCGAGCGCGCCCATTCCTTCGTCGGTGATGACCGTATCGAGCAGTTCGGTGGGTGTTGCGTCGTAAGCGGGATTTTCGAGCCGAAACCCCTCGGCCGGTTCGCGCATCACTTCGCTACTCGATCGAAACTCGTTCTCGAAGACGAACCCCTCGTCGATGATCTTCGCCCCTGAACCGATCACGGTGACGGGCACGTCACAGGTCGCGGCAGTCGCGGCGATCGGAAAGGTTCCGACCCGGTTGTAGAGAGTGTCGCCGACGATGCAGTCCATCCCGAAGAGGACACGGTCGCACTCAGGGAGGAAGTGCCCGCACGCGCTGTCGACGATCAGATGGGTTTCGATCCGGTCGATTCCCGCGAGGGTGCGCGCGCTCTTCCGCCCGAGATAGCGGGGACGCGCCTCGGTCACGTACACCTCGATCGCGGCCCCGTCCCGCGCGGCGAGTTCGATCGCCTCCAGCACGGTGGAGGAGTAATCGTGGGTCAGGACGGTCGTTCCGTCCTCGATCGCGGCTGCGCCGTACTCGGCGGCGCGGCGTTTCGCCATCTCGACCCGCTCGATCACCGTTCGAATGGCCTCGCTGGTTCTGGCTTTCGCGGCCTCGATGTCCTCGGGATCGGCGTCGGTCACGCTGTCGACGATCTCGCGCTGGGTGTTCTGGAGCGAGGCGTGCGAGGGGTTCGCCTGGCGGAGCGCGGTCGCGTTGCGCTCGACGTCCCGAAGGTAGTCGTCGAGGCTCCGGAACTCACGTTCAGTGAGGGTTTCGAGCGCGCGGGCAGCCTTGACGGCGACCACCGAGGAAGAGTGGGTCCGCATCTCCCGGATCTCCTCGACCGTCTCGTCGATCATACGTCCACCCTCTCGCGTCGGCCTCAAAGCCGTTCCGCCCGAAAGCCCTCGCTCGCGCTTGGCGCGCTCGCTCGCCCTTTTCATGTCTACCAGTCCGTACAGCAACGCATTGCGCGCGCCGGGCGCGTAGCCCGGCACGCGCTAAGGTCCTTGCCCTCCCCCGTGTTCGCACGCCCGGCGCTGTCGCGCTCGGGCGCGCTCATGGCCACCGCCGCCGCACCGCCACCGCATCACTACTGCCGGGGACACCGGAGCTATATGCGATCGGTTCCACCAGCCGATATGGTCGCCGTCCGGTATACCTGCCCACGCTGCGATGCGGTCGTCACCCTCGATCGCGACGCTAGCCTCGCCGACAAGTCGGTGACGCCGTTCGCACTCGACGGCTGGGAGTACGCCGCTCCGTACGAGGAGTTCGAGGCAAGCGACGGGGTCGAGATCGTCTGCGGGGCGAGTGAGACGGAGGGTGAAGGCTGTAGCGAGATGTTCTACCTGAACTTCGTGAAGTACGAGGCGGGTCGCGAAATCGACGCACGCACGACGCCAGCGGACGTTTCGTTCGACTTCCTCTGAGTCAGCCCTTGATATTGCAGACCGGGAACGTCCGTGCGACCGTATCACCGATCCCCAACTCGTCCGACACCCGCACCACTTCGTCGACGTCTTTGTAGACCCCGGGCGCTTCCTCGGCCACCGTTGCGCCGCTCTGGGCCTTCACGTACACCTTCTGTTCCTCCAACTCGTCCTGGACGTCCTCGCCCCAGAACTCGTTTTTCGCCTGGGTCCGGCTCATCGTCCGGCCCGCACCGTGGGCCGTCGAGCCGAACGTGGTTTCGAGCGAGGCCTCGCCGCCACGGAGGACGTAGCTCCCCGCGCCCATACTTCCAGGGATGATGACGGGCTGGCCAACGTCGCGGTACGCGCTCGGGACTTCCGGATGGCCGGCCGGGAACGCCCGCGTCGCGCCCTTCCGGTGGACGTAGAGTTCGCGCTCCTCGCCGTCGACGGCTGCGTCGTCTCCTGCCGGTCGGCCCTCCGGCCCGACCCCCACCTCGTGGACTTCCTTCTTCGCGATGTTGTGCGCAACATCGTAGAGGAGATCCATCTCCATGTCCTCCCACGAGCGATCGAAGACGCGTTCGAACACCTCGCGAGTGCGGTGCATGATGAGCTGGCGGTTGACCCATGCGTAGTTGATCGCGGCACACATCGCGCCGTAGTAGTCGTCGGCGAGCTGGCTGCCGGCGGGTGCGGCCGCGAGCTCCTTGTCCGGGAGCTGATCGAGCAGCCCGGGATGGGCCTGCTCGACCTCGCGGGTGTACTCAGTGCAGACCTGGTGGCCTAGTCCCCGGCTCCCGCAGTGGATCAACACCACGATCTGGTCTTCAGTGAGGCCGTACGCATCCGCCACGTCCTCACGGAAAACGTCGGTCACGCGCTGGACTTCGAGGAAATGGTTTCCCGAGCCGAGGCTCCCGATCTGGTTCTTCCCGCGGTCCTTCGCCTTCTGTGAGACCACCCCGGGATCGGCGTCCGGTCGTCGGCCTTCGTCCTCGCAGTGTGCGATATCGTCCTCGACCGCGTAGCCCTCCTCCAGCGCCCAGTCCATCCCCCGTTCGAGGATTGCCTCCACGGTGTCGACGCCCGACTCGACCACGCCACCGCCGCCGAGTCCGGAGGGGATGTTTGCGAACAGCGATTCGACCAGTTCCTCCTCGTGGCCCTCGATGTCCGCGTAGGTCAGGTTCGTCGTCATCATCCGGACGCCGCAGTTGATGTCGAACCCGACGGCTCCCGGTGAGATACAGCCGTTCTCTGCGTCGATGCCCGCGACCCCACCGACCGGGAAGCCGTAACCCTGGTGGCCGTCGGGCATGCAGATCGCGTGCTTCGTCACGCCAGGAAGGTGCGTCGAGTTCTTGAGCTGTTCGAGCGTCATGTCGTCCGAAATCTCGTCCAGCAGCGCCTCGCTCGCGAGCACCCGTGCGGGCGCGTTCATCTCGCCCTCCTGGGGGATCTCCCAGACGTATTCCCCTACTCGTTCGAGCGTGATCCCGTCAGCGTCGTAGGTGTCCATACCAGGGCCTACTCCGGCGTTCCCTGAGAGGGTTTCGTCTCTCGGGGCCACTCCACCCACCCTACACGTCGAACACGACGTACGCTTGCCAGCCGTCGGCAGTTCGTTCGATTCGCATCTCCGAGTACGTGACTGCCTTCACCTCCCGGGCGTCGACGGTTTCGAGTGGGACGCCGCGTGCGCTCCCGTCGAGCTGCCAGGCGTCCTCCCCTTGCGCACCGCCGTCTCGCTGGATCGTCGCGTGGTTGTCGACCGGCAGGACGCCCCGGACGTCGCGCTGGTAGATGAGTTCGGCGAGGTACTCGTACAGCAACGCCTCCCGGTTTTCGGCCGACGTGGTGAGATCGAAACGCGCGCCGTCCGCCGGAATCGATTCACACATCGCCGCCGCCAGCCCGTTGGCGACCGCCGCGAAGGTTCCATCGAGGCTGGCACCGTCGGCGGCGACCGCGACGTCGGCGGTGTGCTCCCGGAGTTCGAAACTCACGGCTCCTCGTTCCGGGTCCGTTCGTCCTCAGTCTTGCTGATCGTCGACTCGGTGCCGTCGGTCGCCCCCACCATCGCCTCTTCGGTGTCGGTCGCTTTCACAGCGTCGGGTCCGGCTGAGCCATCATCGGTAGTTTCGCCACCGTTGACCTGTTCGGCACCGCCGTACCGTCCGAGTGCGGCGAGTTCGTCCGCCGAGAGACTCGTCGCGTCGTCGGTGTCGCCGATCGCGACGCCGCTAGTGACGATCGCGCTGACGGCCTCCTCGACGGTGAGATCAACGTCGTAGATCTGCGCTGCCGGGACGTGGATCAGGAACCCACCCATCACTGGGTTCGGCGCGAGCGGCATGAACAGCGTCCGGAGGTCGTCGTGGCTTGCGGCCTCGTCGACCGAAGCGGGCGGTTCGGCGGTCACGAACGCGAAGGAGTAGGTGCCCTCGTTCGGGAACTCAACGAGTTTGACCTCCTGGAAGCTGGAGGTGTCGCTCTCGATCAACACGTCGCTCATCCGTCGAAAGCTGGTGTAGACCGAGCCGACTCCCGGAATCGCTTCCATCGCGGTGTGAAAGAGCTTCGAGAACTCGCGGTCGGAGGAGGTGTGGGTGGCGACGATCCCCACGCCGAGGACGATCGCCACCAGGAGGAGCACCGTCCCGAGTTCGATGAGCACGGAGCCGAACTCCGGCCCGAGGCCGAGCGAGCGCGCCATCATCACCATCGGGCTAACGAGTCCGAAATACCGGGCGACATCGACGACCGGCGTGAGAAGGTTGCTGACGAAGTTCAATACGAACGCGAGTACCATCACCGTGATGAGAAACGGGATCGTGAGTGCGGCCCCGGTGATCACCCACTCGCGGAGCGTTTCGCGAACTCCCGCGTTCGCCCCCGGTGTGGTCGTCGCAGGGGTATCTACATCGGACATACCCTCGCCTGATTGGAGCCCCACCGGAAAGCGTTGTGCATGCACGGGCGGTGGAATTATATCGATGCGCGCGCTATCGGTCGGCAGTGAGTGTGGATGTCACGAGGCGCGTCGTCGAGGCGGGCAGCGACGAGCACGTCGACGCCGCGTGGGAGCTGAAAGAGTGTATTCGGCACGAAGAGGCCGTTCTCAAACAACGTCGTGGCTTTTTCGCCAACGCCTATCGTCGCGCGACCGTCCATCTCCTGTTCGCGGGCGTTCATGGCGGCGAACATGGCTCGGAGACGGACGATCTCATCGGATTCGCTGCCGTTCGCCGTGACGGCTACGTCCTCTTTCTCGCGGTCGATCCCACCCACCGCGGCGAGGGGTTCGGTCGCAAGCTCATGGCGACCGTCGCCGACGAACACGACAGCGTGACCTGTCACGCCCGCGCGACCAACGAGGCCGCCATCGACTTCTACGAACACATCGGCTTCGAGATCAAACGGCACATCGAAAACTACTACGAGGACGGCGGCGCGGCGTACTACCTCAAACTCGGCGGCGGCGGACTCACCGATCGGCTCTCCGAGTTCATGCGGCGCTGACCGCTGCTCGCTGCCGGGGACGATCGCTCTCCTCGAACTCGTGCAGGATCGAGAACGGATGGGCTCGGGCGGATTCGAACCACCGACCTCGGCCTTGTAAAGGCCGCGTCATAACCACCTAGACCACGAGCCCCGCATCCGATCAATCGGTGCGGTCCGAATAACCTTTTCTCTCTGTCGGAACGCTTAGGCCGTCCCCGGCCCACGATCGAAGTATGGCGCTCCAGCGCGCTCTCAACGGTATCGGCGTGGTCGCGGTGCTCGCGCTGGTGCTCACCGCGGCGGTCGCGGCCGGAGTCGTCCCGCCACCGGCGGCGTTCATGGGTGCGCCGGACGATTACGAGCGCGCAGAGGTGACGATCACCAACAACTGTAGTCAGACCCTCGGCACCGTCGATGTCCGGATCGCCGACACCTACCAGCAGAAGTACACTGGGCTCTCGAACACCTCGTCGCTCGCGAACGGCTCCGGCATGCTGTTCACCTACGAGGAGTCGTCGGAGCACACCTACGTGATGCGGGAGATGGATTTCCCGCTCGACATCGTCTTCATCGGAGCCGACGGCCGCATCAACGCGATCGAGAGCGCGCCCGCACCGGGGCCGAACGAGAACGGCGAGAACATCCAGCGCACTGGCCGAGGACAGTATATCCTCGAAGTGCCGCGTGGGTGGATGGCCAGTCACGGAATCCACGTCGGCCATCGGGTCGACATCGATCGATCGAATCGACGATAGGAACGGGGTTCGTGGCGGTCGCAAACCGATCCCCGCACCGTAACTATGGGGTATTTTCTCATGGTTACGAACGCTTTTAGGCACGTGTCGGTTTGCAGTATAGTGATGGGTATTTCTATTGATGATGACGATCCCTTCGAAGACCAACGAGAGGGAACGGAGAACGCGATGCGGCGGCTGTTTGCAGTCTACGGCCGTGAGAATTGGTTCTCCTTTGCGGTCGGGACACTAACGAGTCTCGTCGCACGGGTGCTGGATCTGCTACCGCCGCTGTTGCTCGGGATCGCCATCGATTCGATCTTCTACCAGACGCGGCCGTTCGGGCTGGCGTTCGTTCCACAGGCGTGGCTTCCCACGACCCGAGCCGGCCAGTTCTGGTTGCTTGCCGGGCTGATCGCGTTCGCCTTCTTCGGCGGGGCGGGCTTTCACTACGGACGGAACTGGGGGTGGAACGCCTTCTCGCAGAACATCCAGCACCAGGTCCGGACGGACACCTACGACAAGATGCAGCGGCTGAACATGGACTTCTTCGCCGACAAGCAGACCGGCGAGATGATGTCGGTACTCTCGAACGACGTCAACCGGCTCGAACAGTTCCTGAACGGCGGGATGAACTCGGTGTTCCGGCTCGCGGCGATGGTGGTTGGCATCTCGGTTGTGATGTTCGCTACCAACTGGCAGCTCGCCATCATCGCGCTGCTGCCGGTGCCGTTGATCGCCGGGTTCACCTACTACTTCGTCAAGAAGATCCAGCCAAAATACGCCGAAGTCCGTTCGACGGTCGGCGAGATGAACTCCCGACTGGAGAACAATCTCGGCGGGATCCAGGTCATCAAATCGACCAACACCGAACCCTACGAGTCCGACCGCGTCGGTGACGTCTCGAAGTCCTACTACGACGCCCAGTGGGGCGCGATCAACCTCCGAATCAAGTTCTTCCCCACGCTCCGGGTGATCGCGGGCATCGGCTTCGTCGCCACGTTCATCGTCGGTGGATTCTGGGTTCTCAACGGACCGTTCGGACCGTTCACTCAAGACCTCTCGGCCGGCCTGTTCGTCACGTTCATCCTCTACACCCAGCGATTCATCTGGCCGATGGCACAGTTCGGGCAGATCATCAACATGTACCAGCGCGCTCGCGCGTCCGCCGAGCGTATCTTCGGGCTGATGGACGAGCCGAGCCGGCTGAACCAGGACCCCGACGCCGAGGATCTGGCGGTGTCGGCAGGCCACGTCGAGTACGACGACGTTACCTTCGGCTACGAGAGCGAGCGCGGCGATGGGAACCCCACGGTCGAGGACGTCAACTTCGACGTTCCGGGTGGTGACACGGTAGCGCTCGTCGGGCCAACGGGCGCGGGCAAATCCACCGTCCTGAAACTCCTGCTCAGGATGTACGACGTCGACGACGGCGAGATCCGGATCGACGGCCAGGACATCGACAGCGTCACGCTGTCGAGCCTCCGACGGTCGATCGGCTACGTCAGTCAGAACTCCTACCTGTTCTACGGCACAGTGAAGGAGAACATCGCGTACGGCACGTTCGACGCGACCGACGAGGAGATCGTCGAGGCCGCGAAGGCCGCCGAGGCCCACGAGTTCATTCGAAATCTCCCGGATGGCTACGACACGATGGCGGGCGAGCGCGGCGTGAAACTCTCCGGGGGCCAGCGCCAGCGCATCACCATCGCGCGCGCGATCCTCAAGGATCCCGAGATCCTGGTGCTCGACGAGGCGACCTCCGATGTGGACACCGAGACCGAGATGCTGATCCAGCGCAGTCTCGATCGGCTGACCACGGATCGAACGACGTTCGCGATCGCCCACCGGCTGTCGAGCATCAAGGACGCCGATCAGATCGTGGTCCTCGAGGATGGCCAGGTGCGCGAGCGTGGCACCCACGACGACCTCATCGAGGAGAACGGACTGTACGCGAACCTCTGGGCGGTCCAGGCCGGCGAGATCGACGAACTCCCACAGGAGTTCATCGAGCGCGCGACCCAGCGTCAGGCACAGACCGAGGCCGAAGCCGGCGACGACTGACGGACGGCCGGGTTAGAGCGACTCCGCATCGTCGCCGTTGCTATCGGGTTCCGTCGAGGGGCCTCGGTCGGAGTAGCCCTCACGACCGACGGCGTCGGCGTCGACCATGTTCTTGATCATCGTCGTGAGTTCGTCGGCGTCCTGATAGGTTTGGTCTTCGTCCTGAAGCGGTTCGAGGAGGTCCTCGAGAGGGGTGCTTCTATCGGGTAGACCGATCTCCGCGTCGCCGTGACGTTCGATCACCGTTTCGTGGTCGACGGGGTAGTCCATGGATTCGAGTTCGTCCTCGACGTCCCCGAACTCGATACCGTGTTCTCTGGCGTCGTCTTCGTCAGTCATGGTGCAGCGGACCGACGCACAGCGACGGCAAAGGAGTTGTGCCTGCTTAAGCCTCCGGCGGCGCTCACCCCGGTATGCAACTCACCGAGGCAACGTGGACCGACGCCGACGCGACCGAGACCGACCTTGCGCTCCTCCCCGTCGGCAGTACCGAACAGCACGGCCCCCACGCACCGCTCGGCACCGACCGCCTCACCGCGCGTGCGGTCGCGGCGGCGGGCGCGGAGCGCTACGAGGAAGTCCACGGCAGCGAAGTGGTCGTCGCACCCACCATCCCCGTGGGGATCGCCGAGGAGCACCATCAGTTCGCCGGTACGCTCTGGGTCGCGCCCGACACCCTCCGGAGCTACGTACGGGAGACCGTCGCGAGTCTCGCCTCACACGGGTGGGATCGGGTCGTACTCGTCAACGGCCACGGCGGCAACGTCGATGCGCTCCGGGAGGTCTGCGGGGCGATCACCCGCCACGATGCAGCCTACGCGGTGCCATTCACCTGGTTCGAGGCCGCCGCGAGCCTGTCCGAGATGGGCCACGGCGGTCCGATCGAGACCGCGCTCCTCCGCGCCATCCATCCCGATCTCGTCCGCGAGAACCGGATCGAGGAGGCGCAGGCTGGAGCGAGCGAGACGTGGGGCGAGTGGGTTTCGGGGACGAATCTCGCGTTCGATGCGGCGGAGTTCACCGACAACGGTGTAGTCGGCGATCCCGGAGACGGCAGCGCGGAGCGCGGCGAGGAACTCTTAGAGGATGCGACGGCAGCACTCGTCACGCTGCTCGACGCCATCGAGGACCGCGACGGCAGCCGACAGATGCGGGAGTGATTGTACTGCCGGACGAAAACATCGAACATCCTGTAGCGGGAGCCACGTACTTTCTTAACAACTAAACCATCCAACATAGCAGCACTTATTAAGATTGATCGTGTAGATAATAACAGATGGAGAAATACACCCGACGACAGATCCTCGCGTCGAGTGGGGTAGCAGCCGGTAGTGTGGTAGGGCTGTCCGGCTGTATCAGCGGAAGTAATCCTGGCAGCAGCGATGTCGAAGGAACCAACACCACTGCCACTGCGAGTCGTATGGGCCAGCTCACTGTTGCCTACGTGCCGATCTACCCCAATATGCAGCACTACATCATGCAAGAGGAGGGCTACTACGAATCGCTCTCCGCGGAGGTGACGGTCGAACGCTTTTCGAATGGCCCGAGCGTGGTCAAGGCGTTTGCGAGCGACGAAGTCGACATCGCGCTGTTCGGCGTCACGCCAGCGATGGTGCTCGTCGACAAGGGCAAAGCGGCGAGTGTACTGGCGGCGAACAGTCGAAATGGTTTCCGAGTTATGTCGACGAGCGCGTTCGCTGATCTATACAAGAACAAGCAAGAGGATGCGTTCTCGGTATTCGAGAACCAGCACGAGAGGAAGGTAAAATTCGGCGTCCCACCCGACGGGAGTGTTCCGGACGTCGTCCTGCGATACTGGATCGAGCAGGATCTCGATCTCGGAGAGATGGAGTCGGTGATAGACAAGGTGAAAGTATCCCCGGCGAAGGCCCCACAGACGATTCAAGCGGGCGAGATCGACGCGACGATGATTCAGGAGCCGTTTGCGACAGTGATTGCGAGCGAGCAGGGCTTCGGTGAGGTCGCATGGTCGGGCGATATCCTCCCGGGGCACCCAGTAACCGTGACGTTCGTCCAGAACAGCGTCCCCGAGAACGTTGCTGAGCAGTTCGTCGAACAGCACACCAAGGCGACCCAATTCGTCCGCGAGAACCCGAGGAAAGCGGCCGAAGACGCCGCGGCGGTCATCGGATCGGGTGTCAGTACCGACCTGGCACGGCAGGCGATCGACTCACAGGCGTCCGATTTCATTTCCGACCCACACGAAGTCAGAGATCAGGCGGCGACGATGGCCGAGTTCGTCAAAGAGGTCGGCAACACCGATTCGGTTGTCTCGCCGGAGCAACTGTTCGACTTCAGTGTCTACGATAGCGTCTCGAACCAATGAGCATCGAAACGAGCGACGCTGACCAGGCTACTGGAGAGGGGACGTTTCCCGCGTGGAACGCCGGTCGAATCGTGCGCGGAGTCCTCGGGACGCTTGGATTTCTCGGGCTGTGGTGGGCAGCATCGTCGGTCGTCGAACCGGCGTATCTCCTTCCCAGTCCGCCAGCGGCGGCGAGCGCCTTCGCCGAACAACTCACGACGAGTGCGTGGTTTACCCTCCCGGTGGTCGGCACTGAGATCCAGACCGCACGGATGGTGGTGAAACTCGCCCAGAGCTTGCTCCACTATATTCCGGGGTTGCTCGTCGGCGCGTCGCTCGGGATCGCGCTGGGCGTCGCTCTCGGGTGGAGTGGGCGACTCGACGATGCGCTGACGCCAGTCGTGCGCATCCTCCGGCCGATCCCGCCGCTGGCATGGATCGTCTTCGCGATCGTGTGGTTCGGGATCGGTCACGCGGGGGCAGCGTTCATCGTCTTTATCGGCGCGTTCTGGATCAACTTCTACGGTGCGTACAGTGGCGTCGAGAACACTCCCAACCAGCTCGCAGAGGTCGCATCGAGCCTCGGAGTGCGAGCGGATCTCGAAATGATTCGCTACGTCGTCCTACCGAGTGCCGCGCCCCAGATCCTGACGAGCTTTCGGACGAGCATCGGTCGGTGTTGGATGATCGTCGTGGGTGCGGAGCTGTTCGGCGCACCCGGCGTCGGCTACGAGATCATCAACGCCTCGAACAACCTCGCGATGGACACGAGCGTCGCGTACATGCTGGTGATCAGCCTCGTCTATCTCGTGACCGATGGAGCGTTCCGCAGTCTCGAAGGGAGGATGCTCGCGTGGCGCGAATAGACGAGAGCGTCGATGCGGTCGAGCGCGTCGGTGCCCACACTACCGGCACTGGCGACGTGGACGATACCGACGACACTCCTGAAATCCTCGTCGATGGTGTGAGCAAGCGCTACGAGTCCGACCGCCAGTCGGTGCAGGCGCTGTCTGACGTGCAGTTCGCCGTCGAGACTGGCGAGTTCGTCTGCATCGTCGGTCCCTCGGGCTGTGGGAAGACGACGCTCCTCCGGGCGATCGCGGGGCTCGAAGCGCCGACGGAGGGCGCGGTCGTGATCAACGGCGAGGCGGTTGGCGGTCCCGACACCGACCGCGGAATGGTGTTCCAGGAGTACGGACTGTTCCCGTGGCTCACCGTCCAAGAGAACGTCTGTTTCGGGCTCGAACGACAGGGGATGGCGCGAGAGGCGTGTGACAACCGCTGCTACGAGATGCTCGATCTCGTCGGCCTCGACGGATTCGCGGACGCCTACCCGAAGGAACTCAGTGGAGGGATGAAACAGCGCGTCGCTGTCGCGCGCGCACTTGCCGTTGATCCGGACATTTTGTTGATGGACGAACCGTTCGGAAGTGTCGATGCCCAGACCCGTGAGCGGCTTCACGCCGAACTGCTCGACATCTGGCAGGAGACGGGAAAAACGACGCTGTTCGTGACCCACGAGATCAGCGAGGCGGTGCTCCTCGGTGATCGAGTGCTTGTTATGAGTGCTGAACCTGGACGGGTGAAAGAGCTGATCGATGTCGATCTTCCGCGCCCGCGCTCTCGAACCGATGAGTCATTCGTCGAGTACACCGACTGGATCCGCTCGCTCATCGGTGACGAGACGACCGATCGATTTTGATATCCTATCGGGGTGCTACTCGGCGGCTTCCTCGGCTTCCTCCGCGTCGGCGTCGGTGTCAGCGTCGCTTTCCCCTTCGTCGTTTCCTCCCTCGCTTGCGGCCTCGCCGGCCTCGTCGAGCGCACCGCGGAGTTCGGGCACCGTACTCGACAGGGCGCTTGCGTGGTCGTGGGCGGTCTCGACGTCCTCTATGACGGTTTCGAGCTCCTCGATCTGCTTGGCGAGGTCGTCGGCGTCGTCGAAGGCGTCGGCGCGCTCGCCCATCGCGTACCATTTCTTGGCGTCGCGGAGGCGCTCGGCGGCGTCGCCGGTGTCGAGCGCCTGCCCGAGCGCGTTGAGCACCCCGAGTGTGTTGTCGGCCTCGACCGTCCAGATCGCGTCGGACTCGGGGAGCGCGTCGCGCGCCGCCGCGAGGTGCTCCTCGACATCGGTACGGACGTCCGCCGCGGCCTCATCGAACAGGTCGTCGTCCTCGAACGTCGACTGGCTCATGACCATGCGGTTCGCCCGCACGGGGTTTAAACCCGCGCCCGAAAGCGGAAGTGAAAATCGAGTCCAGCCGTTCTCTCGGCCCGCTCTCGTCGCCACCGGCTAGGCGGTCGAAAGTGAAACTACGCGGCTGGATGATCGCCCATCGAGGCCGGATCGTCGCTCGATCCCGAGCCACGCACGCGACGGCGGCGTTCGGGAACGAGGTCGAGTGACTCGTCGGTATCGCCGAGGACGAGCAACGCGTAGTACCGGAAGTACGTCACGACCGGAACCTGGACGAGCAGGACGACGAAGAACGCCAGCAGGGTGAAGACGACCGCACCGATGCTCAACAGCGCAACGACGGCGAGCGAGAGGTCACCGAACCCACCGGCAACCACGACGGTGAGCACGCCAAGCATGCCGAACGGGATCGCGAGCACGGCGAGCGCGAGAGCCGTGACGACGGCGACGACCACACCGGCCGCGATGCTCAGAACGAGTTCGAGGACGACGTACGCGAAGTACTGCTTCCACTGGCCACGGAGCGTCGGCCAGAACCGTCCCCACGCCGATAGCACGCCTCGGTCCTCCAAGAGCATGACCGGGACGACGAACATCGTCGTGAAACCGCTCACCAGCGTAGCGACGAGGACGACAAATAGGAGGACGGGCGCGAGGAGTGCCAGTGCGCCGGCTGCCCCGCCGATACCGAGGCCCGGATCGAAGAACACGACCGACGCCACGACGACCGGAATCGCCACGATCGCCGCCGTCAGGAGGCCGAGAACGATCCGGAATCCCAACAGTCGCAGCCCCTTCCCCCAGTAGCGTCCGACGTACCGTCGAACGGTGACGTCTCCTTCGGTGAGCGAGGCGACGAACACGAACTCCATGATCGATCCGATGACGACGAACGCGAGCACGAACACGACGACGAGCGCCGCGAGTGTGAGGATCAACGGCAGGAACTGCTCGATGTCCGCCCCGCTGGCCGGTCCTGCATCGAACTCAGGCTCCGCTCCGAACTCCGGCCCAGTCGGCTGATCCACCGGGACGGTCGTATCGAACCCGGCCGGAAATCCCGCACTTGCGCCGCCAATGAAGAGGACGACCAGCGCGAGTTTGAGCCATCGGCCGAGCGTGAACGGAAACAGGAATCGTCGGGTCACGTCGTAGGCGTCACTAACGTCGTCGACTGCGTAAAGTGTCATACATCCAATTGCCGTGAGAGTATATGACGCTATCGGCGGATCTGAGCCACTGAAACCCGACTCTCGATTCGTCGGAACACTTACTTCTCGTTCAGGAACGAAGCGTGACGATGAACGAACAACAGCGCGTCGCGACGTTCATCGAGGAGTACGATCTACGGGGCGAGCCGGCGTTTCGGGTCCTCGATCTGGCAGCCGAAGTCGGCGAGATCGCGGCCGACGCGACCAAATCAACCGACTGGGGAACGAAGCCGAGCGATCTCGACGTCGAAACCGACGAGATCGGTGACGCCCTCTTCTCGCTGCTCGCTGTCGCCGAGTCGCTCGACATCGACGCTGGAGACGCCCTCGACGAATCACTCGCGAAGTACGAGAAGCGGATCGAGGGCACGGGAAGCGCATCGTCCGACAGTTGATTCGGCGAGATTAGTCCAGCGTCTCGATCGATGCGACCCGCATTCGTGGGTAGCCCTCTTCCATCGCCATCCGTGCCGTGACTCGGTGTTCTTCGTACTCCACGACGAGTTCGACCTCCATGAACCGACCCGTGAGTTCCGTGTAGCCGTGATCGATGGCGGCGTCGAGTTCGTCGGCGAGGATCGCGACCGAGACCGACTCGCAGTACGGCTGATTTTCGATCGCGTCCTCGATCGCGCGCTCCAGACTGGCCGCGCTCGCCGGGCTAACCGGCGTGCCGGCGAACTGGTGATACAGCGTGCCGAACTTGATCCCGGCCTCGAAGCAGGCAGTTTCGGCGTCAGTCGGTGAAGTCGAGTTCGTTCCGGAGTTACTGGTCATCGTGTGGTGGTTCGTGAGGAGCGGACAAATATACTGTCAGTCGAACGGATTCGAACATCCCCGCCGCGGAATCCATCTAACACGATTCGTCTACACCGAATCCCGACACAAATGAGAGACCGCAAGCCACACCCTCCCTAGCCGATTCCTTCGGTCCCTACGGTCGCTCAGTCATCCCTCGCACGCGAGTTGCGCGCCGACAAGCGGCGTGCTCCCGCGCGCCACCGCCCACCACTTCCGGTGCCAAACGCCGGCGAACGTCCCTGGCGCGGTCTCTCACGGAATCCATTTAGGGAGTGAGACCCACGTATCAGCCATGGATTACGAAGCCAGTCTCGACCGAGCGATGGACTCGGTCCCCGACCTCGACACCGGCGACTCGCGGCTCGACGTTCCCGACGCGGAGGCCCAGAAGGACGGCGCGTTCACGCGACTCGTGAACCTCGGCCGGATCGCCGACGCGCTCTCGCGCGAGCCCGAACACCTCCACCGAGTGATCCAGCGCGAACTCGGGACGAACGGCCAGTTCGGCGGCGACCGCGCGCGGTATAACGGCTCGTTCTCCGGCGACGATTTCGGCACGGCCATCGACGGCTACATCGAGGAGTTCGTGATCTGTTCGGAGTGTGGCCTGCCGGACACACGCCTCGAAATGGAAGGCCGGACCCGAATGCTCCGGTGTGAGGCGTGTGGGGCCTTCCGCCCGGTCGCGAAGAACACCGGCTCCCAGCAGTCCAGCCAGCAGGCCGACGTCGAGGAGGGCCGGACCTACGAAGTCAAGATCACCGGCACCGGCCGGAAAGGCGACGGCGTCGCGGAGAAGGGCAAGTACACCATCTTCGTGCCCGGCGCACAGGAAGGCGACGTGGTCGACGCCTACATCGAGAACATCAGCGGGACGCTCGCGTTCGCCCGACTGGCGTAGCGCGCCGAGACGGGTTCCAGCGGATCGCTGTCCTTCGGCGGTTTCCTCCGCGGGGCGAACCGCACGTTACTTACCGGCGGGTTCCCGACTCCCGGCTGAATGGCGGGGAGGTCACGGGATTCGAGAGTGTTACTTACCGGCGCGTCGGGGCGCGTCGGCGAGGCGATCCTGCGCCGGCTCGGTGAGAAGTACGACTGGCGGCTACTCGACCGCGAGCCGCCGACCGGTGAGCCCGACCACGAGTACGTCGTCGCGGACGTCACCGACGAGGAGGCCGTTCGCGAGGCAGTCGAGGGGATGGACGCAGTCGTTCACCTCGCCGGCGACCCCCGGCCGGAAGCGCCGTGGGACAGCGTGCTCGCGAACAACATCGACGGGACCCAAACCGTGGTCGCGGCGGCCGCCAACGCCGGCGTCGAGAAGTTCGTCTTCGCCTCCTCGAACCACGCAGTCGGGGCGTTCGAGACCGACGAGCGCGTGCCCGAACTGTACCGTACAGACGACGAGTTCCGGCTCGACGGCACCGAGCTCCCGCGGCCGAGCAACCTCTACGGCGTCGGCAAGGTCGCCGGCGAGACGCTGTGTCGGTACTACCACGACGAGACGGGAATGAGCACGGTCTGTGTCCGCGTCGGAAACCTGACCGAGGATCACCCCCCGATCGATTACGAGCGCGGGCAGGCGATGTGGCTCTCCTATCGGGACTGTGCCCACCTCTTCGAGCGGTGTCTCGAAGCCGACTACGAGTACGAGATCGTTTACGGCATCTCCGACAACGACCGGAAATACTACTCCATCGAGCGCGCTCGCGAAGTACTCGGCTACGATCCCCAGGACAACTCGGTCGAGTATTAGGGTTCGAGCGTCGAGTCGGAACTACGGATCGAACAGTCCGTCGACGTCCCGATCGCGGGCGGCGCGGCGTTCGGTGTGCTCGGTGAGACGCTGGCGGACGATCCCACGGTTGTCGGAGTCACGGACAAAATCCATCACGAGCGTCACGAACGGGCTGGTCTCGTTGCCGGCAGCGAAATCGTCGCGGGCGTATTCGACGGCGCGTTCGATAGTCGCGTGGTCGGCGTCGCCCGCCTCGGCGAGGACCTCCGCAGCGACGGCACTCGCTTCGAAGTCGAGATCGTCGAGACCGAGCTGGCGGCCCTCGTGGGCTACGGTGAGTGGTGGCCCGCGTTCGATCGATTCGGGGTCGGCGTCGAGAACGGCGAGATACTCTCGGACCTCGCCGACGTTCACGCCACGGTAGTCTTCGGGGAGGTCGGCGAGATACTCGCGGGCGCTCTCGGCGAGGCCACACGCACCCGTCCAGTTGCGCCCGGTCGCGTGGTGGACTGCCGCGGTGAACTGGATAAGCCCGTGCAGAAAGCGCTCGTCGTCGTCGCCCGTATCGAGAGCGAGCCACCGATCTTCCCACGCGTCGTGGGCGGCGTGGAAACGACCGGCGTTGTAGATCGCGATGCCGGCTTGGAGGTGAGCGTCCATACACTTCGGTTCGCGTGGCGGGCCGAAACGCGTTCCGGGTGCGCCGACGCGATGGCCTCTCGTCCGCTTACTCGACGGGGACCTCGGTGCGGTTTTCGAGGTGGGATTCGAGCCGTGCGACGTTGCGCCTGTTGGCCTTCCAGACCGCATCGAAAAGCGTTCCGGCGACCGGGACCGACCCAGTGATCGTGTCGACGGCGACGTCTCCGACCATCAGAGCAAGAGTCTTCGGCGGTACCCCGAGGCGTGCGGCCTCGGCGACGATGTGCATCGAGAGCGCCGCGCCAGCGAGATCGCCCGAGACCGGAGCGATGCTCAGAATCGGATCGGCCCCAACCCGGTAGCCGATCACGGGAACCGGGATCGCGTCGTCGAGAAACGTCGCCATCGCCCGGGCGCGCTTCAGCGCCCCGCGCTCGCGGGCCGAGAGTTCGTCGAGGTCGGGACCGTCCTCGCGGGTCGACGCCTCCTCGTACCACTCCTGGAGCGTGCCGAGTGCGTCGTCGGCGGAGTCCCCGGACGTGTCGGTGAACGAGTCGTCCGAACCGTTCGTGAACGAGTCCTCGGCGTCGTCGGTTGACGAGTCGTCTGCAGACATGGTTCGATCATCAACCCGTGGACGGATAGGTATGCTGCCGGCGAGAGCGGGCAACCACACCGACGACCGGAGCACTGTCGGGAGCAGCCCCGACTGATGCGATACGTCGAACCGAGCAGAAAGCGAGGAGTGTCGGAGTGAGCGCGTCGGCTGTGGGGGAACTGCTATGGCCACCGGCCGAGAGTCAGAGGTATGGCGCGCGAACACTTCGAGGACGTCACCGTGGGCGAGACCCGTGAGTTCGGCGATCGCGACGTGAGCCGTGAGGAGATCGTCGAGTTCGCCGGCCAGTACGATCCACAGCCGTTTCACACCGACACAACGGCGGCCAGGGAGTCCATGTTCGGCGGGTTGATCGCGAGCGGGTGGCACACTGCGGCGATGACGATGGAACTGCTCGTCACGAACGTCTTCGAGGGATCGGCCGCGACGGGCGCGGTCGGTGTCGACGAACTCCGGTGGCCGAATCCCGTACGACCGGGCGACACGCTCTCGGTTCGGACCGAGGTGCTCGACACCGAACCGTGGAACGATCGTCTCGGATTGGTTCGGAGCAAGACGACGACCCACAACCAGAACGACGAGCCCGTCATGTCGATGGTCGGACTCGTACTGTACGAGCGCCGCGACCCGGAGTGAGCGGGGATCGGGTACTGACGGTCGTCAGCCGGAACGATTACCGAAGTTATTCGACGCCACCGACCCCGCTCGACGCGTCCGGGAGGTCGTGCGGTTCGGCGGGGAGGTCGAGTTCTTCGAGCGCGGCCGCGAGGTGTTCTTCCCCGGCGTAATCGGCCCCCTCGTCCTCGCGGATGCGCTGGGCAGTCGCGAGCACCTCACCCCGGCGGTCGTCGGGGATCTCGTACTTGTCGGTGGCGAGTTCGATCACGAGACCATTGTTGTCGCGGGTGTACAGCGAGTGGAAGATGCCACGGTCGAAGACGTTGTAGCCGCGGCCGTCGTCGTCGAGTGCCGCCATCACCTCGCCGAAGCGTTCGGGATCGACGCCGAAGGAGAGGTGATGGACCCCGCCGACGCCGCTGCGCTGGGGTTGGGGGTTCGACTCGCGCTCGTCGCTCACGAAGAAGGTGATAATGCGGCCGTCACCGGTGTCGAAAAACAGGTGCGTCTGGGAGGGATCGTCGAGGTTCGGCTGGCGAAGCACGAGGGGCATTCCGAGGAGGTCGCGGTAGAACGCGAGCGTGTCGGCTTCGTTGCTGCCCCAGACGGTGACGTGATCGGTGCCGGTGGTGTGGAAAGGGCTGTCGGGCCGGTCTGCGGTGATCGGGGGTGCGTCGTCGCTCATCGCGTCGAACTCGGGTGCCGACGTGGATGAATCTGTCCGTGGTGGGGGAGGGTTTGCGAGCGCCGGATGGACATTTATGAGAACGGACAATCAACGGTGATTCCATGAGTGAACACGATCACGATTACACACTGACCGTTCGACCGAACGCCACCCTCCGGGTCGCGTACAGCACCGGCGAGGGAACGCTCGAAAAGGCCCTACTCGCGTTCGAGTACGGCCACGAGGGGATCGACGGGATGAGCGACGACGGCGAGGGGATCGTGTGGCGGGGGTACGAGATCGCGCTCTCGCGCAACGGCGAGAACGTGCTCGATCGCGGGTCGCCGTTCGTCGAATCGGGCGACGTCGAGCGCGGTCTCGAACGTGGCGTCGACACCGCCACCAAGTACGGTCGACAGTTGCGCGAGCGCATCGGCGACCTCCGTGAGCGACGGTCGAAATCGTCGCTCGAAATCACGGACGCCAAAGAGGCGGCCGAAACGCCGCGAACGGTCGAGATTCCCGGCCCACGCGACACGACCGTCGAGATCGCGCTGTCGGGGTCGTCGGCGACGTTCGATCTCTACGAGGACGACGGCGGAAACTGGCGCTGGCGGCTGACCCACGACGACGAGACGCTCGCGGTCAGCTCGACAGGCTACGAGTCGCGCGAGGACGCCGAGGACTCGATCACCGCGCTCAAAACGAACGCGCTCGGCGCAGCAATCGAGGATTGAGCGGCCGCTCTCCGTTTTGTGCTGCAGAAACGTCCTGGCGGAGTCCCACGCGAGCGCAGCGAGCGTGGGGCACACCAGGGCATGAACGAAGTGAGTGAACGTCCTGGCGGAGATTTGAACTCCGGTCACCGGCTCCGCAGGCCAGTAGGATAGTCCACTACCCAACCAGGACTCACTCCCCTCTACACCAGTTCGGGTTAAACCCGTTACGGTTGCCGCGTCGGCGGACCGCCACAAGACACATGTTTTCGCCCGGTGACGTGCCAACATGAACCGTCGTGAGGTCCTCGTGGCGACTGCCGCCATCGTGGGTACCGGCTGTCTCGGCGACGGCGGAAGCGAGAACGGCTCGACAGCCGAACCCACCGACGGAGCCGCTACGACGACTGGGTCAACCGAAACCAATGCTACGGACACGGTTGAGACGACCACCGCTACCGAAACGGCGACGCCCGCCGGGTCGGCGAAGACGACGACTGGCAGCGAGGCTACCGAAACCACGACCGTAGCCCGCACTGAGACGCCGGCCGGAACGACCACGGATGGGCCGACGGCCAACGAGACAACGACGAACGGCTCGGCGGCCGATCGATCGTTCACGGTGCGCGAGACGGGAGGCGAACCGGGTAACGAGGCGAGTGTGACCGTCGAGAGCGGCGGCTCGCGGATCGTCGTGACCGGAACGATCACCGGCGAGAACGGATGCCAGACGGCTACCCTCAATTCGGTCCGCACCGACGCCGGCGAGGTTCGGATCGTGGTCGCCACCGAGCGCGCCGCGGACGCCGGCACCATGTGTACGCAGGCGCTCGTCGGGATCAGCTATCGCGCGACCGTCACCACCGAGAGTCAGCCGGCGTCGGTAACGGTGATCCACCGCGGCGCTGGTGGCGAGGAGACGGTCACCACCGCCGAGCCCGGTGGATGAGTCGCAGTCGACCCGAAGTTTATCAGTGAAAACGTAGACAACTTCGTCGAGAGCGGAGCATGCGCCCGGGATAGAAATCGCACAACAGCGGCGGGGTGGATCCTGACAACAACGCTTAAGCGCGCATCGCTCATGGACTGGCGTAGAACATGGGTGCGATAGAGGAGATCTACGCGGACCTCGACGCCGACGTACCCGAGGGGGAGTTCCGAGAGGCCGTCGAGGAGAAAGTCGAGGAGATGGGGGGGCTCGCCGACGAGGAGACCGCCGCGATGTTGATCGCCCACGAGGTCGCCGACGGGGAGGTCGAAGGCGTCGCCGACGTCGAGCCGGGGATGGAGGAGGCGAAGTTCGTCGCGAAGGTCACGAGCGTCGGCGAGCTCCGCACCTTCGAGCGCGACGGCGAGGACGAGGACGGCCAAGTCATCAACGTCGAGGTCGCCGACGAAACGGGACAGATCAGAGTGGCGTTCTGGGACGAACGGGCCGAAAGCGCGGCCGAGGAGCTCGAAACCGGTTCGGTACTCAAGATCGCGGGCCGGCCGCGCGAGGGGTACAACGGGATCGAGATCAGCGCGGATCGGGTCGAACCGGCCGACGTCGAGGTCGACGTCGATCTCGACGCCGCCGACACCATCGCGGGGCTCTCGCTCGGCCAGTCCGACGTCGATCTCGTGGGCCTCGTCCTCGACACCGACACCGTCAGAACGTTCGATCGCGACGACGGCTCGGAGGGTCGGGTGGCGAACCTCACGCTCGGCGACGAAACCGGCCGAACGCGGGTGACACTCTGGGACGACCAGGCAGGACGAGTCGAGGAACTCACAGCCGGCACGACGATCGAACTCACCGACGGCTACGTCCGCGAGCGCAACGGCGACCTCGAACTCCACGTCGGCGATCGCGGTGGCCTCACGGAGGTCGATGCCACGGTGGAGTACACGCCCGAAACCACCCCGATCGAGGATCTGGAGATCGATACCACTGTGGACATCGGTGGCGTCATCAGGTCGACCGATCCCAAACGCACCTTCGACCGCGACGACGGCTCGGAGGGCCAGGTCAAGAACATCCGCGTTCAGGACGAGACCGGCGACATCCGGGTGGCGCTGTGGGGCGAGAAGGCCGACCGTGATCTGGGCCCGGGCGACGAGGTCCAGTTCGCGGACGTCGAGATCCAGGACGGCTGGCAGGACGATCTCGAAGCCTCGGCGGGCTGGCAGACGAGCGTGACGACGTTCGACACCGGCGGAGTGCCTTCGACTGCCGAAGACGACGAAACCAGCGACGACGAGACCGGTCTCGGAGCGTTCACCGGCGATGGTGCGAACAGCGAGAACGGGACGACGACCGACGGACACGAGTCCGAAACCGAACGTGAGGCGGCGGACACAGCAGCGACGGATGCGGCAACGACGGACGCGACGACCGAAAACGGGACCGAGAGCGGTGCGGACGACGGGCCGATCGAGTTCACCGGGACGGTCGTACAGGCGAGTGATCCGGTAGTGCTCGACAACGGCAGCGAGACGATGCGCATCGAGACCTCCGCAACGGTACACCTCGGCGAAGAGCTCACTGCGCGGGGACGGGAGGCCGACGGCGCGCTCGATGCGGACGAAGTGTTCTGACGTCCCACGGAAACCCTTAAGACCGGAACAGTCCCCGTATGCGCTATGAGCGTCGAGCTCCCGTTCGCGCCGGTCGACGCCGTGATCCGACGGCACGCCGGCTCGCTGCGGGTGAGCAGCGAGGCCACCGAGGAGCTCGCCGAACGCATCCAGCAGCGCGGCGCGCACCTCGCGGCCGACGCCGCCCAGCGCGCGACCGACGACGACCGCAAGACCCTTCAGGCCGCTGACTTCGAGACCGACGCCGCCGGGCCCGGCGAACTCGAACTCCCGGTCGCGCCGGTCGATCGCATCGCCCGCCTCGACATCGACGACCGATACCGAGTCGCCCGGGACGCCCGGGTCGCGCTCGCCCACCGGCTCGAACGCTACGCCGGCCGGATCGCGGCGGCCGCGGCAGTGCTCGCGCGCCACGCCGGCCGGCGTACGATCACGGTCGCCGACGTCGAGACGTACTTCGAACTCGCACCGTACTTCCCCGACGAATGAGATTCGGTTACTCCGCGGAGTGTCTCGAACACGATCCCGGCTCGCGCCACCCCGAGAGCCCCGACCGGCTCCGCGCCATCCGGCAGGCGCTCGCGAAACGTCACGGCGTCGAGTACGTCGAGGCCGATCCGATCGACGAGTCGGCCGCCCGAGCGGCCCACGACGCCGACTACGTTCGGGAATTTCGGGAGTTCTGTGCGTCGGGCGGTGGTCAGTGGGACCCCGACACCGTCGCGGTCGAGGCGACGTGGGACGCTGCACTCCGAAGTGCGGGACAGGCGGTGTGGGCCGCCGAAGCCGCCCTCGACGGCGCGAGCGGACGCGAAACTCCCTTCGCTCTCGGTCGACCGCCGGGCCACCACGCGGTCGCCGACGACGCGATGGGCTTCTGTTTCCTCAACAACGCCGCCATCGCGGCCGAGGCGATGATCGACGACGGGCGCGCGGAACGGGTCGCGATCGTCGACTGGGACGTCCACCACGGCAACGGCACCCAAGACATCTTCGAGGATCGAGGCGACGTGTTCTACGCTTCGATCCACGAGCGCGGGCTCTACCCGGGCACCGGCGAGGCCGGCGAGATCGGAACGGGCGACGGCGAAGGCGCAACCGTGAACCTCGCGTACCCCTCCGGGGCGGGTGATCCGGCGTACGTCGCCGCGATCGACGAGGTGTTTGCGCCGCTTCTCGACGAGTTCGGTCCCGATCTCCTCCTCGTGAGTGCGGGCTTCGACGCTCACGAACACGACCCGATCTCACGGATGAGCGTCTCGACCGAGGGGTACGGTGTGCTGGCCGCACGGCTCCGTGATCTCGCGGATCGATCCGACGCGGGCTTCGGGTTCGTCCTCGAAGGCGGCTACGGTCTCGACACCCTTTCGGAAAGTATCACGACGGTGAACGAGGTCTTCGGCGGGTACGATCCCGTCGAACCCGAGGGATCCGTCGACGATCGTGCGCGCTCAGTTATCGACGAAGTTCGAGCGGCTCACGGCCTCAACGGGTGATCAACAGCACCGACAGCAACAGCAGCCGCCGGCGAGAACCATCCCGACGGGAACCTCAACTGTGGTTTCGAACAGGTCGGCGAGCGATTCGGCGTCGGCCTCACAACAGTGTTGCTCTGCCATCGCAGTCGGACTGACGGGCTTCGATGACATAAAGAAGTCAGATTCTCGATAGAAACGCGCTTTCCGAACGGAAACCGGATGTGGGGATTCAGGTATTGGTAGCACCGAAGAGACGTATGAACGAGAAGTCACCCGAACGTGCTGCCATCGAACCACCGGAGTCCGCCACCGAGGAATCGTCGGAATGGCGGGCCGTGTGGCACGGCCTCCACCAAGCGCTGCGGGGGAAGTGGGCGATGCACGTCCTTCGGCTGCTCTTCGAGGGACCACGGGGATTCAACGAGATGCGCCGTGAACTCGACGGACCGACGGCGAAGACGCTCTCGGAACGCCTGACCGAACTCCGGTGTCACGGTCTCGTCGAGCGCCACGTCGAGGCGACGTCGCCGCCCTCGACGCGGTACGAACTCACCCCTGCTGGGAGACGATTCGTCGCAGTGCTTCGGGAGCTAGAGGTGGAAGTCGATCTCGTCGAGTGTGGCTGTGCGGAGGAGTGTGAGGTGGCCACCGTGGATGCCGAGCGAACGGCAGCGGCCACCGAGGAGTGTTGTTGACTCTTCGGGCCGGGAGACCCGTTGCGACGAGCTGTTTGGCCGATGAATCGTCCTAATTCGGCGTTTTCAGGGCGTTGGCGAAAAGTAGCGCGCCAGCTTCGCGCCGAACTCGTCGGCCAGGCGAGCCGTCTCGTCGCCAACGAGCACCGTGTAGTCGGCCGCGAGCGCACGTTCGACGTCCGCGCCGAGCGCCACGTCGAACAGCGCGTCGCTTTCGAGGAACGTCCGTGGGCTGGGGAACGTTCGCTCGCGCTCGACGACGTACCGTCCTCCTTCGACGAACGGGCCGTAGCAGTCCGTGTCGGCGTACTTCTCGTAGAAGGCGGTGGCGTGATCGCGCGCGCTCACCGGCGGTCCCTCGTGGCGCTCGATTCGGGGCCGTTCGGCGACCCCGAGTTCGACGAACAGGACGGCCGACTCGTCGGCGAACGCGGCCGATCGGAGTGAGTCGAACCCGCGCCGGTCGAGCGCATCGGCCACTCCCCGTCGGGAGCGTTCGAGCTGGGGGTAGAGCTGGTCGTCGACGAGATCCGGTGGATCGAACCGCACAGCGACCGGAATCGTTCCACGACGTTCGAGCTCGGTCCGGACCTCCGCGGCAGAGAGCGGTGCGGACGAATCGGGAGTGAATGCAGACTCGCGCGGGTCGGCGCAGAGGTCGCGAGCGTAGTGCTGGAACCGGGCGAGATTGGTGGTCGAGAGTACCGCCGCGACGTTGCGCCCGGGATCGGTCGGGTCGACCACCACGAGCGGGTCGTCGAACCCCTCGTTTTGGGGGGTGCCGTGGCCTTCGGGATCGAACCGTACCGGTGGGTGCCAGTCGACGGCCGACTCGATCAGCGGGCGAAATCCACCGTGTTCGAGCGTGAGGAGTTCGACGAGATAGCCCGAAAACCCCCGTGTTCGGAGGTCGCTGCCGTAGACGCCGATCGCCGAGAGGAGCTGTTTTGCGAGTCTGACATCGGCGGCGAGCGCCGCGTCGAGACGGGAATCGAGATACTGCGTATGAAAGGGCGTTCGATCGACCGCCGACCGGACGTCGGCCGCGCGTTCGACCCGAAAGCAGGGAACGAGATCGACCGCGAACCCGTCGAAATCGCCGGTAACGTAGGGGTGTTCGGCGTACTCCTCGCGACCGTCGGGGAGCACCTGATGACCGATCGCGAGCCCGTGGTGTTCGAGATCTTCGCGGGGAAGCCCCGGCGGGAATCGGACGAACAGATCGATGTCACGGTCGCCGGGCAGCCACGTGCCGCGAGCGGTGGAGCCAACGTGGACGACATCCGCTTCGACTGGGCGGTCCGCGACCGCGCGCTCGGTGGCGTCGGTGAGCCGATCGACGGCCTCGTCGAGACGGGCGCGTTCCTCGGCGTCGGGGGTGACGCGATCGCGAACCCGTGTGAGAACGGCGTCGAGGGCGTCGTCGGTCATACCGGACGCTTCCCCGCGGTCGGGCGAAAACGTGTCGGTCGAAAGCGAAACGGCTATGAACGAACTCGCGTTAGGATGGAACAGAGCCGCCGTAGCTCAGTTGGTAGAGCACCTGGTTGTTACCCAGGTTGTCCCAGGTTCGAGCCCTGGCGGCGGCGCTTTCTGCTGCGAACGCAACGGTGAGCGTAACGAACCGTCTGTGAGCAGTGAAAGCGCCGCCGCCAGGGGTCGAGCTCGAAAGTCGCAGCGGCCGAACGAAGTGAGGCCGACCGTCTTTCGGCGTTCGAGCCCTAGTGGCGGCGTAAGGTTGGATTATATTCGGTAAGCTAAAGGGCAAGACACAGGAAGACACCAATCAAGGGCCCTTAGCTCAGTGGTAAGAGCGCTCGGCTCATACTGACATCCGAGGATCCTCATCGCACACTGTCTCGGTGCGGTCCTCGGGTGACATGAGACACCGAGTGGTCGTTGGTTCGAATCCGACAGGGCCCATTCACAGCGACCCAGAAAGGAACGGACGGCGTAGGGATGCGTTGTGTGTCCTGAAGCGCTACATATCGGGCCACGCGCGCGCCGCCCGAGACGAACCGGCGATGTCCCGGATCCACCGTGTGGCGACCGCTTTCTTCAGGAACTTTGCACCGGGCCCACCGAAGGTGTTGATCGGGACGTTGACGACGTTGTGCGCGACCGCCTTCTCGCCGACCGACACCAGCGTGCCCTTGTCCTCGTGGGTCCACGACGTCAGCGGCTGGCCGTGGAGCGCCCGTGCGACGTTCTCGCCGGCGACCTCGGCGGCCTGCCACGCGGCCTGGGCGGTCGGTGGACACGGCCCCTCGGGCTGGTCGACGATCGCCGAATCGCCCAGTGCGAACACCCGATCGTCGGAGGTTTCGAAGGTCGCTGCGGCGTTGACCCGGTTGTGTTCGTTGTCGAGGTCGGTCCCGTCCATCGCCTCCTGGCCCGTGATCCCGCCGGCCCAGACGAACACGTCGTGTTCGAGTGTCGCGTCCGACTCGAAGTGGATCACGTCTTCATCGGCCTCGGTGATCGGATCGTCGGTCGAGATCTCGATGTCGCGCTCCAGAATCCGCTTTCTGAGTGCGCCCTGGAGTTCGGGATCGTTGCCCGGGAAGATCTCTTCTAAGGCCTCGACGAGCGTGATCTCGATCGGAGCGTGGTGCAGATCGCGGAACTCCGCGATCTCGCCCGCAGTCTGGATACCCGACAGCCCCGCGCCGCCGACGACGACCTGTGCCGGGTCGTCGGGGGTGGCGTCGCGAGCGGCTTCCTTCACCGCGTCGTGGATCTCAAGCGCGTCGTCGAGGCTCTTGAGCGTGAGCGAGTGCGCTTCGAGCCCGTCGATCCCGTAGTATGCCGTTTGAGAACCCAGCGTGACCAGCGCGTAGTCGTAGTCGACCGTCGAACCGTCCGCAAGCGCGATCTCCCGGTCGTCGCAGTCGAGACCGGTAACCTCGCCCTCGATGAAGCGAGTGTGTGGGGATTTGATTTCCTCGATGGGGATCGTGACGTTCTGGCGGACGCTCGGGTCCCGGATGCACCGGTGGACCTCGTGGAGCACGAGGTGGTGATCGTGATCGGAGATCCAGATGATGTCGGCCTCGTCGTCGAGGGCGTCTTCGAGGCTCTTGATCGCACCAGCGCCGGCGTAGCCAGCACCGAGCACGACAACGGTTTCGGTCATGTCCGTCCTGCGCGGCCAGTCGTTACAAAGCCTTTGAAACCGGGGCGGGAGCGGAACGGTGGCGGATCGTCCGTTCGACGACGGTCCGGGGACGTGATTCGGATGCTGGCGGAGGGTTTTAACCATCGTGGCGTCCATCGGTGGGCATGGTCTCGCGGCTCGTGCTGGGATGTGGCTCGGTCGGGCGCATCCTGGTCGACGCACTCGGCGATCGACCCGGCGGCGTCACGGTGCTCTGCACCGACGAGCACCGCGTCGAGACGCTGCGGAGCGATCGCGTCGCGGCGCGACGAGCCGACCCGACCGAACCCGAGACGCTCGCCGATCTCGACAAACCGGTCGACGTCGTCGTCGTGGCGAGCGACGACCCCGCGACCAACGAAGCCGCTGCGACGGCGGCACGCGAAACTCACCCGAACGCGTTCGTGCTGGCGTACACCGGCGAGGAACCGACCGACGACCGCCGGTTCGCGATCGAGTCGATCGCCGACCGCACGATCACGTCGGCGACGACGGCGGCGACCGAACTTCTCGAACGTATCGGCGAGGAGAGCATGCGGCCACGACGGCTGTGGCGGGTGCTCCGCACGATCGACGGCCCACTCGCGATCGTGACCCACGACAACCCCGATCCCGACGCGATCGCGAGCGCGCTCGCACTCCGCCGGATCGCCGCAGCGGCCGGCTGTGACGCCGAAGTCTGCTATTTCGGTGCGATCACGCACCAGCAGAACCGGGCGATGGTCAACCTGCTCGACGTCGAGATGCGCGAGCTCGCTCCCGACGACATCGAGGAGTACGGAGGAATCGCGCTGGTCGATCACTCGCGGCCGGGAGTCAACGACCAACTCCCCGAGGACACCCCCATCGACGTGCTGATCGATCATCACCCGCCGCGCGCGCCGGTCGAAGCGCGGTTCGTCGACCTCCGGAGCGACGTCGGTGCGACCAGCACGCTGCTAGTGGACTATCTCGGTCGACTCGGTATCGAGATCGACAGTACCGTCGCCACGGCGCTGCTCTACGGCATCCGGGTCGACACCAAGGACTTCCAGCGCGAGGTGTCGACCGTGGACTTCGACGCCGCCGCATTCCTGCTCCCGTACGCAGACGAAGACATCTTAGAGCAGGTCGAGACGCCGAGCATGAGCGCCGAAACCCTCGAAACGATCGCCCGCGCGATCTCGAACCGCGAGGTCTCGGGGTCGGTACTGGTGAGCTACATCGACGACCTCCACGAGCGCGACGCGCTCGCCCAGGCCGCCGATCAGCTTCTCGACATCGAGGAGATCCGGACGACGCTCGTGTACGGGATCATCGACGGCACGATCTACTGCTCCGGTCGGACACGAGGTGGAGGCCTCGACATCGGCGAGACGCTCCGGGACGCGTTCGATCGGATCGGGAGTGCCGGCGGCCACGCCGACATGGCGGGCGCACAGCTCCCGCTCGGGCTGCTCGGTGACGCCGACGAGACTGCGCTCTCGGGGATCGTTCACGACGTCATCAACGATCGATTCTTCGGGGCGATCGAGTCGCGGCCGGACGTGGAGCCAGCAACGGCAACAGCCGACGTGATCGCGGGGGCAGCCGGATCGGCTGGGGCGGACGAAACGAGCGAGGCGGTCGAAACGGATGCGGGAGACGGGACGAACGGAAGCGATAGCGAATCCGAGAGCGGGGCCGGCGACGATGACGAACGGCGCGAAACACCTGACGACGATGGCGACCCGAACGAAACGCCCGACGACGGCTGAACCGCCTGAACGAGGGGTTTTTGTCCGGCGACGGCGAGCACACACTCGATGGCCACCGACACCGGCACACCGCGGGTCAAAGACTACATGACTCGCGACGTCGTGACCGTCTCGCCCGACGACACGGTCGCGTCGGTCGCCCGCCGCGTCGCCGAGAGCGACGAAGAACACAGCGGGTTCCCGGTCTGTGACGGCCGGCGGTGTGAGGGGTTCGTCACCGCCCGCGACCTCCTGCTCGCCGCGGACAACGCCGCCGTCTTCACGGTGATGTCCGAGGATCTCGTGGTTGCTCATCCCGAGATGGACCTCGACGACGCCGCGCGGGTCATCCTCCGGTCGGGCATCCAGAAACTCCCGGTCGTGGACGACGCCGGCAACCTCGTCGGGATCATCTCGAACGCCGACGTGATCCGGAGCCAGATCGAGCGCGCCACCCCCGAGAAAGTCGGCAAGCTCTCGCGCACCCTCGAAAACATCCACGAGATCAGCACGCGAGAGGAGCGCCGGCGGGTCGCACTCGACGACCTCACACCCACCCAGTCGAAGGTGTACGCCGACGAACTCGAAGGCCGGCGATACGAACTCGAACACGGACTCGCCGAGCCTCTCGTCGTCATCGACAACGGCGGGGACCTCCTGCTCGCCGACGGCCACCACCGCGTGAAGGCCGCCGATCGCCAGGGGATCGAGGAATCGGACGCCTACGTGATCGTGCTCGGGGAGGGTGTCGAGCTCGGAATGGCCGAAACAGCGCGCAAGGAGGGGCTCGAATCGATCGAAGACATCTGCGTCGTCGACTACGCCCACCATCCCTTGGTGCAGACGATCAGCAGACTGAACGAAGCCGAGTGAGCGACGCGCCAGCGCCAGCCGCCACCACCAACCGTTCTTAGAACAGGTAGAGACGCCCGCGACGCTCTCGACATATCGGTGTTCGGTACGACTACTACCGAAACCCCCGCCGACATGTGTTATCTATAGAACAGAAATATAACTCTGGAAATGCTTAATGACAGCGGCTGTGGGGATGAAGCCGAATGAGCACGAACGCACCGCTCGAACGGGAGAACGCAAGGGACCGGACGGCCGAGGAATCGAATGAGTCGAGCCGCTCCGTGGTTTCGGTCGACGGGCTCGGAAAGACCTACGGAGACGGTGACGACGCCGTTCGCGCCGTCGAGGACGTTTCGTTCGACATCGAACCGGGGACCGTGGTCGGACTGTTGGGGCCGAACGGGGCCGGGAAGACCACGACGATCAAGGCGATGCTCGGGTTGGTCGTTCCCACCACCGGAACGGTGACGATCGATGGCGTGAACGTTCACGAGGAGCCGCGGGCGGCCTATCAGCGCGTCGGCGCGATGCTCGAAGGAGCGCGAAACGTCTACTGGAAGCTCACGGTACGGGAGAACCTGGAGTTCTTCGCCGCGCTTTCCGGCCGGCGGCCCGCTGCGGTGGCCGACCGCCACGACCGGCTGCTCGACCAGCTCGCGCTCACAGAGAAGGCCGACGTTCCGGTGAACGATCTCTCACGCGGGATGAAACAGAAAGTGTCGCTCGCCTGCACTCTCGCACGCGACGCTTCGGTGGCCTTCCTCGACGAGCCGACACTCGGACTCGACGTGGAGAGTTCGCTCGAACTCCGACGGGAGCTCCGCCGGCTCGCCGAGCAGGAATCGATGACGGTCGTGCTGTCGAGCCACGACATGGACGTGGTACAGGCAGTCTGTGACCGGGTAATCATCATGAACGACGGCCGCGTCGTCACCGACGATACCGTCGACGGTCTCATCGATCTCTTCCGGAGCCAGGCGTACCACATCACCGTCGACGATCTCCCGGAGGGGGTGCGCGATCGTCTCGCAGCCGAGTTCGACGTTGACGGGTTCGAAGCAGTCGGCGACCGGACGCGCTTTGCGGTGTCGCTACCCGACGGGCGCGCGCTCTACGACGTGATGGACACGCTTCGAGAGGCCGACACGGTACCGGAGTCAGTTGACTCGATCGAACCGGACCTCGAAGACGTGTTCCTCGAACTCACTGGGGGTGAGAACGGATGAGTACGGATACCGCAAGCTCGAAAACGAGTGCGACAGCCGACGCCGGCCTGTCGACTTTGATCCGGGCGGTCGCGAAAAAGCGCGTGCTGCTCCTCGTGCGCTACCCGGTCAACACCCTCTCGCAGTTTGGCGTGATGTATCTCGTCTTCCTCATCATCTTCTTCGGCGGGCGCGCGATCGCGGGCGCGGCGCTCGCCGAGTCGATCGAGGGGATCATCGTAGGCTACCTGCTCTGGAGCATCTCGATCACGGCGTACTCCGGGCTCGCGTGGAACGTGACCCGCGAATCCCAGTGGGGAACCCTCGAACAGCTCTACATGTCTCCGTTCGGCTTCGGGCGAGTGATGGCGATCAAGACCGCGGTAAACGTACTGGAAGCGTTCCTCTGGGGGGTGCTCATCCTCGCGCTGATGCTCGCCACGACCGGTCAGTCCCTCGTCATCGAGCCGGTGACGGTGCTGACCCTCGGCGCGCTCGCGATCGCGCCCGCGGTGGGCGTCGGGTTCGCGATGGGGGCGCTCGCCCTGCTCTACAAACGGGTCGAGAACGCCTTCAACATCGTCCAGTTCGTGCTGATCGGGCTGATCGCCGCGCCGGTCACCCAGTACCCGCTTCTCAAATGGCTCCCGCTCGCCCAGGGCAGCCATCTCCTCGGGCGCGCGATGGCCGACGGCGTCCGACTGTGGGCGTTCCCCGCGACCGAGCTCGCGATCCTCGTCGCCACCGCCGTCGGCTATCTCGGGGTCGGTTACTTCGCCTTCTACCGGGCACAGCGTCGTGCGCGCCGGAAAGGCGTCATGGGTCATTACTGAGAGCCCGACGCCGCCGTCTCCGCCCGATTCGGTGCAGGATGCGGCGATCGGCCGTCAGCCCCACGGCGGGGACAGGTGGACGTGAAAGAGCTTCTCGCAGTTCTCGGTTCCACAGACCGGACACGTCTCGGACGCGTCGACAGCATCGGAGTCGTCGCGTGGTACTGGTTCGTCGCGGGATGTCGCCGCATCGATGACACGCGTGCCGGCGTGGCCGAGTTCGTAGCCGCTCTCGGTCTCCCGAACGAAGTACGCGCACAGCTCCGAGAGATGGTAGTTGAACTTTCCCGAGTCGCGGATGCCGACCCGATCGCGTAGGTCCGAAAAGGAGAGCGTGTCGTCGGCGTCCGCGAGCTCGCGGAGGATGGCGACCCGCGTTTCGTTGCCAAGGGCCGAGAGGGCGTCCGTCGGATCCACCGTGGAGTGGGTCATGGTCGGAGTTCGACCGGCCGTCGGAATCAATCCTTGCTCGATCGACATCGATGCCCGAATCTTCTTTACCGACCCGGCAACAATTACGCCCATGTACGACGATGAGGATCTCGCCGCGATCCGCGATGAGAAGGAACGCTGGACCGAGGAGACGCTCGACCCGGTACTAGAGCGCCACGGCGAGCGCCAGGACCGCTTCGCCACGGTGTCGAACCTCGAAGTCGATCGACTCTACACTCCAGACGACGTCGCGGACATCGACTACGAAGAGGACCTCGGCTTCCCCGGCGAGGAGCCGTACACCCGGGGCGTCTATCCCACGATGTATCGCGGTCGGACGTGGACGATGCGCCAGTTCGCGGGCTTCGGCACCGCCGAGGAGACCAACGAACGGTTCCGCTTCCTCGTCGACGAGGGCCAAACTGGCCTGTCGACCGCGTTCGACATGCCCACGCTGATGGGGATCGACTCGGACGACCCGATGGCCGACGGCGAAGTAGGGAGAGAGGGCGTCGCGGTCGACACGCTCCGCGACATGGAGATCCTCTTCGACGGGATCGATCTCGAAGAGGTCTCGACCTCCTTCACGATCAATCCGAGCGCGCCCGTGATCTTCGCGATGTACGTCGCGCTCGCCGACAAACGGGGTGTCCCACGCGAGAAGCTTCGGGGGACGATGCAGAACGACATGCTGAAGGAATTCATCGCCCAGAAGGAGTGGGTCACGCCCCCCGAATCCTCGCTCGACCTCGTGACTGATACGGTGGAGTTCGCGGTCGAAGAGACCCCGAAGATCAAACCGATCTCGATATCGGGCTACCACATTCGAGAAGCGGGCTCGACCGCGATCCAGGAGCTCGCCTTCACCCTCGCCGACGGGTTCGCGTACGTCGAGGACGCCATGGAGCGCGGCCTCGACATCGACGAGTTCGCTCCTCAGTTATCGTTTTTCTTCAACTCCCACAACGCCATCTTCGAGGAGGTCGCGAAGTTCCGCGCGGCCCGCCGGATCTACGCGAACGTGATGGACGAGTGGTACGACGCCGAGGATCCGAAATCGAAACAGCTCAAGTTCCACACCCAGACCGCGGGCCAGAGTCTGACCGCCCAGCAGCCGCTCAACAACATCGCTCGCGTGACGGTCCAGGCGCTCGCGGGTGTTCTGGGAGGCACTCAGAGCCTCCACACCAACAGCTACGACGAGGCGCTCGCGCTTCCTTCCGAAGACGCCGTTCGCGTGGCGCTTCGAACCCAGCAGATCATCGCGGAGGAGTCGGGTGCAGCCGACATCGTCGATCCCCTTGGGGGAAGTTTCGCGGTCGAGTCGCTGACCGACGAGACCGAAGAAAAGGCGATGGAGTACATCGAGGAGATCCGCGAGATGGGCGACGGGTCGGTTCGGGACGGCGTTCTCACGGGGATCGAGCAGGGGTACTTCCACCGCGAGATCCAGGACGCCTCCTTCGAGTATCAAGAACGCGTCGAGGAAGGGGAAGAAACCGTCGTCGGCGTCAACGAGTATACGATGGACGAGGACACTCGACCGGAGATCCTCGAAGTCGACGAGGAAGTCCAGGAACGACAGCAGTCCCGCCTCGCCGAGGTGAAAGCCGAACGCGACGACGGAGCCGTCGAGGACGCGCTCACGGACCTCGAAGACGCGATCGAGACGGGCGAGAACACGATGCCGGCGATCGTCGATGCGGTCAAGATCGGGGCGTCGATGGGCGAGATCATGCGGGTATTCGAGGCGCGCCACGGTTCGTACAGCGAGACGGTCGGCGTGGCCTGATCGAGATCGCATCGACAGTCGGTGTATGCGGATCGATGGGTCCCGTGCCGGTCCGTTCTGTTTGCTTGTGGTTCGATATCGCGGAACAATGCGGGTATCGTTAATGATATGTGGCGTACCACCGAACCACACGACTGGAAGACAATCATGTCAGACGAGGATATCACGATCGAGTCGCGGCTCGCCGAACAGGACTACTTCGAGCCACCCGAGGAGTTCGTCGAGCAGGCGAACGCCGCTGATCCAGCGATCTACGACCGGTTCGACGAGTTCCCCGGGGGCTTCGAGGAGTACGCCGAGATGCTCGACTGGGACTCGGAGTGGGACACGGTGCTCGACGACTCGAACCCACCGTTCTACGAGTGGTTCGTTGGCGGGGAGCTGAACGCGAGCCACAACTGTGTCGATCGCCATCTGGACGAGCGCGGCGACGAGACCGCCCTCCTCTGGGAGGGAGAGGACGGCGAAACCCGCGACATCACCTACGACGATCTCCACGAGAAAGTCAACGAGACCGCGGCCGCACTTCGATCCGTGGGCGTCGAGGAGGACGACGTCGTCACGATTCACCTCCCGATGGTGCCCGCGCTCCCGATCACGATGCTCGCGTGTGCGCGCATCGGTGCGCCCCACAGCGTGGTCTTCGCCGGCTTCTCGGCGAACGCCCTCGCGGAACGGGTCGGCAGCGCCGAGTCCGATCACGTTGTGACGATCGATGGCTACTACCGCCGCGGCGAGTTCCTCGATCACATCGAGAAGGCCGACGAGGCCATGGCGGAGACCGACCGCGATCCCGAAGTCCTCGCGTGGACCCGTCACGACGAGCCGGAGGTCGATGTCAGCGATGACTACACGATGGTTGCGGATCTGCTGGACGATCACCGTGGCGAGACGGTCGAGCCGGTCAGCCGCGACGCCGAGGATCCGCTCTTTTTGATGTACACCTCCGGGACGACGGGCCAGCCGAAGGGCTGTCAACACAGAACCGGCGGGTATCTCGCGTACGTGACGGGGACTTCGAAGTACGTCGAGGACATCAAACCCGAGGACACCTACTGGTGTCCCGCCGACATCGGCTGGATCACCGGCCACTCTTACATCGTCTACGGGCCCCTTTCGCTGGGCACGACGACGGTGATGTACGAGGGTGCGCCGGATCACCCGACCAAGAGCCGGATCTGGGAGATCGCGGAGGCGTACGACGTCGACATCTTCCACACATCACCGACCGCCGTCCGCCAGTTCATGAAGTGGGGCGAGGAGCACGTCGAGGGCCACGACTTCGACTTTCGACATATGACCACGGTGGGCGAGCCGATCCAGCCCGAGGCGTGGCTCTGGTACTACAAGCACATCGGCGACGAGAGCGCGGTCATCGTCGACACGTGGTGGCAGACCGAGACCGGCGGCCACCTCATCACCAACCTGCCCGCACTCCACGACATGAAGCCGGGCAGCGCGGGCCATCCCGCACCGGGAATTCAACCCGCGATCTACGACGACAACGGCGAGTCGATCCCGGCCGAAAGCGGCGAGGCGGGCAACCTCGTGATCGAACGGCCGTGGCCCGGGATGTTGCAGACCGTCTACGGCAACGACGAACGGTTCATCTCGGAGTACTGGGAACGCTTTTCGGACACCGATTCGGACGATTCGAGCGACTGGGTGTACGAGGCGGGCGACGGTGCAGTCCAGGCCGAGGACGGCTACTACCGCGTTCTCGGGCGGCTCGACGACGTGATGAACGTCGCCGGCCATCGGCTGGGAACGATGGAGCTCGAAAGCGCGGTGGCGGAGGTCGACGATGTCGCCGAGGCCGCGGTCGCCGCACGCGAGGACGCCGAGAAGGGCGAAGTGCCCGATGTCTACGTCACCGTCAGGGAGGGCGTCGAGGAGAACGAGGAGGTCCGTGACCGGATCGTAGGGGCGATCGAACAGGAGATCGGGAAGTTCGCACGCCCGAACGAGGTCATCTTCGTCGACGATCTCCCGAAAACCCGATCGGGCAAGATCATGCGCCGGCTGCTCGAGAACATCTCGAACGGCGACGAGCTCGGCAACACCACCACACTCCGGGATCCGAGCGTCCCTGAAGAGATCCGCGACCAGGTCCAGACCGACTAAACAGCCGTCCGATCGTCTGCACCCGACCCGTCTCGCGGGTCGACGTGTCGAACGATGTCGATGCAGTTCTGCGAGCGGTATCAAGCGCCTCCTTTACAGATCAACCACAGGTATTGTTCTGATGCAAAGATTATTATGTTCTTCCTCCATGCAAGTGGTATGCGACGCGAGGACACAGGACAGACCCGCCGTGACGTGCTCAAACTGGCCGGTGCATCGGGCACCGTCGGTATCGCCGGGTTGGCAGGCTGTCTCGGTGGCGGAGGCGACGGAAACGACTCCGGCGGCGGCAGCGGTTCCGGCGGTGGTGGTGGAGGCAATGGGTCCGGTGGTGGCGGCAACGGTTCCGGCGGTGGTGGCGGCGGAAACGGCTCCGGTGGTGGCGGTGGGGACTACCCATCGCTCGGCAACTTCCCCGTCGAGGGTGACACCGCGACGTTCGGGCTTACCGTCCCCCAGAGTGGGTCCTACCAAGCGGAGGGCGCGAGCGAACTCAACGCGTACGAACTCGCCATCGACCATCTCAACAACGGCGGTGGCTGGGTCGACAGCTTCGAAGACCTCAGCGGTGACGGCGTACTCGGCAAGCAGATCGATTTCGTGGAGGGTGACACCGCGACCGACCCCGACACGGCACGGAACGCCGCAAGCCGGATGATCAACCGGGACAACGTGATCATGTTCACCGGCGGCTCGTCGAGCGCAGTGGCGATCGCGCTCCAGTCGCTGGCCCAACAGGAGAAAGTGCTGTACCAGTGCTGTCTCACCCACTCGAACGCCACGACCGGCGCGGACTGTCGGCGGTACGCCTTCCGAGAGATGTTCAACGGGTACACGACCGCACAGGCGCTCGTGCCGCCGGTGACGGAGGAGTACGGCGACGATCTGAACTTCTACCAGCTCTACGCCGACTACACGTGGGGTCAAAGCGTCCAGTCGTCGATGAAGCAGTTCTTCGAGGAGGCCGGCTGGACCGAGGTCGGTAACACGGCGACGCCGCTCGGCACCTCGGACTTCTCCTCGTATCTCTCGGAGGCCCAAAGCTCCGACGCCGACGCACTGTTCCTCGTCGAGTACGGACTCGACGGCGCGAACTCGCTCAAACAAGCCGCCAACCAGGGCCTGAACGAGGAGATGGAGATCGTCGTGCCGCTCTACAACCAGCTGGTGGCGGGCAACGCGAAACAGGCGATTCCGGGCGTGTTCGGCACGACCGCATGGGACCCAGGGATCGACAACGAGCCGTCGAACACGTTCGCCGATGCGTTCCAGCAGGAGTACGGCAACCCACCACCGGGCGTCGCGCACGTCGCGTACGCCCAGACGCTCCAGTACGCGGCGGCCGCCGAACGCGCCGGGACGTTCTACCCACCGGAAGTCATCCGGCAGCTCGAGGGCTACGAGTACAACAACATCGGTCTGGGCCAGGAAGTGATGCGCAAGTGCGACCACCAGGCCCAACGGGCGATCCCCGTCGTCCAGGGCAAACCGGTCGATCAGCAGAGCGATGGCGACCTGCTGAACCTCGTCAACCTCGTCCCCAGCGACCAGGTTGGCTACGACTGCAACACCGGCCCAGCGGCCGAATGCGAGCTCGGTAGCTACGAATAGCTCTCCCATCACACCGCGTTTCCGACGAAGACGTGTGGCAACGACAGCCGATCGATAGAACGAGGGACGATACAATGCACACCCCGACAGCGACCGAATCGAACAGTGACGCTCAGTGCGGCCAGTACTGCCGACAGCAACGGTACCATCGATTTCTCGGCCCCGATCGTCGAGAACGACCGAGCGACGAACACGAGGAGGATCGATGAGTCTCGTCGCCGAAACGGCCCGCATCCTGCTCAACGGTCTCCAGACGGGGGCGATCTACGTGCTGTTGGCGATCGGGCTGTCGATCATCCTCGGCACGCTCAAGTTCGTGAACTTCGCCCACGGCGCGCTGTACGTCGTCGGGCTCTACGTCGGTCTCCTGGTTTCCCAAGAGACGACCTTCTCGCAGGGACAGCTTGCTGAGCTCGGATTCGGCACGCTCGGGCTCGATATGGGGTTTCTGGCCGCGCTGATCATCGTCCCGATCATCGTTTTCGTCCTCGGGATGGCGATGGAACGGTTCGTCGCACGACCGTTTTACGACCGCCCCGACACCGACCAGATCCTCCTCACCTTCGGGCTCGCGATCGTGGTCCAACAGGCTCTCAGGGTGCTGTTCGGCGGTAACAGCCAGAGCTTCGCCCAGCCCGAATGGGCGTCAGGGGCGGTGCAGTTGCCGCTGGTCGGCGGATTTCCCCAGTGGCGGCTCTGGGTCATCGTCATCACGGCAGTACTGGTCGTGCTCGTGTACGCGCTGATCGAGTTCACCGACTTCGGGTTGACGGTGCGAGCGGGCACTCAGGATTCGGAGATGGTCCAACTCCTCGGAATCAAGATCACACGGCCGTACATCGCGGTGTTCGGTATCGGTGCTGCGCTGGCGGGCGTCGCTGGCGTCGTCGGCGGGCCGCTGAACGTCGTGAATCCGACGGTCGGTACCGACATCCTCGTCCCGGCCTTTCTCACGGTCGTGATCGGCGGGCTCGGCAGCATCAGGGGCGCGGTGCTCGGGGGACTGATCCTCGGGATCACGCAGTCGTTCCTGATCCAGTGGAGTCTCGTGATCCCTGCGCTCGGGATCAACTACGCGTTCGCGCCGTGGTCGCAGGTCGGGATCTATGCGATCGCCGCAGTCATCCTCCTCGTCCGTCCACAAGGGCTGCTCGGCAGCGAGGTGGATATCTCATGAAACAGGCACCGACGATGACTGGCGGCGAACCGATCGAGCCATGCCCGCGGCGCTTATTAACGCGTATTTCCTGTGGGAGGCATGGAACCGACAGCCACGGTACCGATACACATCGTACGTTCCCACGGTGTCGACGAAACCGGGCTGCGTGGGTTCGTGGCCGTCCACGGAGGTGGTGTGCATGAGTGATCAGAACCCAAATCCGACCGAGACCGAAGCCGACGGTGGCGAAACTGTGAGTGGCGGGACCGGTACGACGTCCCTCGCCGGGATCCGAGCCCGATGGGAGCGCGTCCGCGGGCGGGAGTCGACGGTCATCGCGCTGACGATCGTCGGCGTCGCGCTGTTTCCGTATCTGCTCGCCCGAGCACCGGTTATCAGCGATCTCCTCCAAGGGTATCAGGAGCTGGCGTCGCTGATCCTCGTCTGGGGGATCTTCGCGATCGGGTTCGATCTGCTGCTCGGGCGCACCGGACTGCTCTCCTTTGGCCACGCCGCCCTCTGGGGAGCGGGTGCGTACGCGGCTGGCTGGCTCAGTGCGAACGTCGTCGAGTCCCCCCTCGTGATCGTCGGGGTCGCGGTGCTGTTCGCCGTGGTCCTCTCGGTCGTTCTCGGGGTGTTGTCGCTCCGGCGGGGCGGGATCTATTTCGCGATTCTCACGCTGGCGTTCGCACAGATGCTCTACTACATGGCTTCGGCACCGCTCGCGTTCATCACCGGCGGTGACAACGGGCTGACTGGCGTGGAGATCGGGCCGCTGCTCGGATCGTTCGACCTCGGAACTGAACTTCCCTCGATCGCCGGAACGCTGCTCGGGACGTGGCGCTACGCGTTCATCGCGGCGGCGCTGGTGGTGAGCGTCGCGACGATCCTCCGGATCCTCAACTCGCCGTACGGGATCGTGTTCCGCGCGATCCACGAGAACGAGCAGCGTGCGTCGTTCGTCGGATTCAACGTCTGGCGGTACAAGCTGGCGGCGTTCGTGCTCTCGGGGACGTTTGCAGGGCTCGCGGGGGCGCTGTTCACCGTCCACGGCGAGTACGTCCCGCTGTCCTCGCTGTACTGGACCACGAGCGGCGAGGTGGTCATCATGACCGTTCTCGGCGGCGTCGGAACGTTGATCGGTCCGCTGATCGGGGCCGGAATCTATCTCTGGGTCGAGTACATCGTGAGCGGCGGCTATCCCTTCGATTGGATCGGCCCCTACTGGCATCTCGTGCTCGGACTGGTCTTCGTCACGGTCGTCGTCCTGTTCCCGCAGGGGGTCTGGGGCGTCGTGGAGGACGGTCGATCGTGGATCACAGCGCGGCTGGAGGAGCGCTGATGGCGCTGCTCGAAACCCGTGGGCTCGTGAAGCGGTTCAACGGGCTCACCGCGACCGACGACGTCGACATTGCGATCGAAGAGGGCGAGCGCGTGAGCGTGATCGGGCCGAACGGCGCGGGCAAGACCACGCTCATCAACCTCATCACGCGGATGCTCGAACCGACCGAGGGCGACATCGTGTTTCAGGGAGAATCGATCACCGACCGGGCCCCTTACGAGGTGGTCCAACAGGGGATCAGCAAATCCTTCCAGACCGCCTCGATCTTCCCGGAGCTCACGGTCGAGGAGAACGCCGAGATTGCTGCGCTGGGTGCCGAACACGGCTCGTTCCGTCTCAACTTCTTCCGTCATCGGAACCGGTATCCCGAAGTCGACGACGCGACGCGGCGCACGCTCGAAGCCGTCAATCTCTGGGATCAACGCGAGGTGCCGGCGGCGGATCTCCCCTACGGCGACAAGCGCCGGCTGGAGATCGGGATCGCACTGGCGAGCGAGCCGGACCTCCTCCTGATGGACGAACCCACGGCGGGGATGAGCCCCGAGGAGACCAACGCGACCGTCTCGCTCATCGAGAACGTGAAGGAAGAACTCGGACTGACGCTAGTGTTGATCGAACACGACATGGAGATCGTCTTCGAGGTCTCGGATCGCATCATCGTCCTCAATCGGGGCCGGGTCATCGCGGAGGGGACTCCCGAGGAGATACAGGGCGATCCGGACGTTCAGGAAGCTTACCTCGGTGGTGTCGAACTGTGAGCCTGCTCACGCTCGAGGAGGTCGATGCGTACTACGACGAGAGCCACATCCTGCGTGACCTCTCGATGACGGTCGAGGACGGCGAGATCTGCGCGCTGCTCGGACGCAACGGTGCGGGAAAGACGACCACGCTCCGCTCGATCGCGAGTTCGAAACCGCCCGAAGTCCGCGACGGCACGATCACCTACGACGGCGAGGACATCACCGGAAGAGCCGTCGAGGACGTCGCGATGGCCGGGATCTCGCTGGTGCCCGAGGAACGCCGGATCTTCGCGGATCTGACAGTAGGGGAGAATCTCCATCTCGCGGACGTCGCTCGCAACCGGTCGAACACGTTCGGTCGATCGGTGCAGGTACAGCGAAGTGGGATGTCGACGGAGGAGGTGTTCGAGTTCTTCCCGCGACTCGAAGAGCGCGAGTCACAGAAAGCCGGCACGCTCTCTGGCGGCGAACAGCAGATGCTCGCGATCGGGCGGGCGCTGAAACAGAACACCGAGCTGTTGATGCTCGACGAACCGTACGAGGGGCTCGCGCCACAGATCATCGAGGCGGTCGAGAACGCGATCGAGCGGATTCGCGACGCTGGGACCACTCTCCTGTTGGTCGAGCAGAACGCCGCGGCGGCGATCAAGATCGCCGATCGGTGTTACGTGATCGATCAGGGTGCGATCGTCTTCGACGGCACCGCCGAAGAGCTTCGCGAGGACGACGAAACCCGCGAACGGTACCTCGGCGTATGACCGACGGGATCGACAGCCAGCACGAACGCAACGATCCGGACGTGGACACCAGCGGCAACGCCAGCGATGACACCAGTGGAGACTCCGACGCCGAGGCGCTCCTCGACGCGCTCGTCGAGGGTGGTGTAGTTTCGATCGATTCGGAGACCACGGCCGTGACGACGACCGCAGCGTTCGAGGACACCCGTTCGGTGTACCACGACAGCTACGCCGACGCGTCGGCCGAGCGGTTCCACGGGTCGGTCGCCGAGGTGTTCGATCTCGACTCGACCGATGCCGCCGCCGAACGGGTCGACGATCTCGGCGTCACTCGCGAGGAGTTCGTCGGGTATCTCGCGATCGACGCCCATCTCGATCGGTCGCCGTCGACGGCGACACTCGCGAGGATGGCACACGTCGTGAGCGAGCTACGTCCCGGGACGCCGGTTCCGGATGCGGTGGTCGAACTCGACGACGGGAGCTACGAGGAGTTCGTCTCGTCGCACGACCGTGCGATCGTCACGGTTTGGAAACATCACTGTGACCCATGCGAGGCGATGAAAGACGATATCGAGGACATTCTCGCCGCGGTTCCCGAGGGAGTGGCCGTCGGGGGGCTCGACGGCGAGGACAGTCCCAAATTTCGGCGCGCGACCGACATCGACGCCGCCCCGGCGCTGGCGCTGTTCGCGGACGGGGACCTTCGGGAAGCGTTCACCGGTCGGGCGACGCCCGACCGTGTCGCCGCGGCGTGTACCGAGGTCTACGAAGATGGCGACGGTGCGTAGCACCGAGAGGGCGGTTCGCGCGTCGAACGACTCCGATTTTCGGAACGCTATCGAGGTGACGTGGTGCTCAGTCGTTCAGCCCGGCAACGAGCACCGGACGCTCCGCATTGAGGATCACCGACTGGGTCACGCTGCCGAACAGCGCCTTTCCCGACGGGTTGCGCTTTCGTCCGCCGATGTAGATTGTGTCCACGTCCCGTTCGGTCGCCAGTCGAAGGATGGCGTCGGTCGGATCGCCACTCTCCTCCGCGACAGAGGTTTCGATCCCGGCGTCTTCGAGACGATCGAGCGCGCGCCGGACCGATCCGACCTGGGTTACGGACGCTCCCGACGGGTTCTCGCCGAAGACGTGACAGATCGTGACGTGAACGTCGTCGGCTGCGCTCGGCAGATCGGTGACGGCGTCGAGCTGTCGATCGAGGCTCGCCCCGTCCGCGTCAACACACAACAGGATCTCGTACATGTCCGATCACTCCGGCGAGCGGCGACTTAGCTGTTGTGACGGTGCCGAACACAGGAGTGCATCACGGCCACCATGAAGAGTACCTGCATGCGCCGTCTCCTCCCGTACGTCCTCGTCGTCTGTGTCGTCCTCGCCGGCTGTAACGGTGTTTTCGTGACTGAGAGCGACGATCAGACACCGACGCTCACGCCGGTAGCGGTCCCGACCGACGAACCGACCCCGACGCCCGTGCCACGGCTCGCACCGGGCCTCACCGCCGATGGAGTCACGAACGCCAGTGCACTGGCAGCAGCACACCTCGATACGTTCGAAAACACGTCGTTCACGATGCAAGAGACCGTGGTATATCGGAGTGAGGACGGCATACCGATCCGCCGGATCGAGAGCACGACCCGTGTCGGCGACGACGGCCGCTTCCGGGTCACGAAACGCTGGAACGGATCGACAGCGCTGCAACAAGTGGGGTACTACGACGATGGCGAGCGAGTTCTCGTGACGACGACCAGGACGAACGACGCGACGACGTACCGTCGGCTGTCGTCACAGGCGGTCGCCGCCCAGCGGTCGTCGGTCTCGGATGGGGGCAGCGGACGGATCGAAACGATGTTCGTGGCCGCCGAAACCCGCGTCGCTGGCCGGACGGAGCGCAACGGCACGACGGTCTACCACCTCGTGCCGACGGGGACACGAGGAAATTCGTCGAACACGGCGACCATCCTCGATCGGTCCGTCAGCGTCTGTGCTCGCGTCACCGAACGGGGGCTCGTTCGCAACTACACGCTTACTCAGCGACTCAGTGGTGATGGAGCCGACGGGGCGACGACGATCGTCGTTTCGGCGCGCTACACCGCGATCGGCGCGACCGACATCGAGCGACCCGCCTGGTACGAAAGAGCGGTCGCGGCAACCGACCCGACGGCGTCGAGGCGGAACGAGACGAGTGCGACGCCGACGACAGCCGGCTGAACGAGTCCGATAGCTCCGTCGTCTGGCGTGCTCGTGAGTCTACCGTTGTCATTCGTCGTAGCGCTGTGAGGCGTAGCTCACGAGGATCAAGAGGACCCCCAGCCCGACTCCCATCGTTCCCATCCCGTAGATCGCGAGTCCAAGTGGGGTGGGCTGGAGTTCGATCAGGAAGAAGAGATCGACCGGGCGGAGCTCCTCGGGACCGTAGGTGCCGAGCAAAAAGCCCGTGAGGCCCGCGATGGCGATGACGACGACGTACACGGTCAAGACCACCGATCGGCCGCGTCGTCCCGTCGATGGCGTCGTCGCCGTCGGGTTCTCCGACATACCGCTACGTCGCGCCCGCCGGACAATCAGCCTTTTGTCCTCGCACGCCCCACGTGCCGTATGGCCGAAAAAGAACTCCTCCTGTTGATTCTGGTCGCCATCTCGATGTCGATGGCGGTGATGACCGTCGTGCTGGTCGTCAGTTAATACGGCCGTCGACGCTCTGCGCTCGAACCTCCGGCCGCACGACACGGCTACCTGTTCTACTCATTTCCCGCCGTTCGAGAAGTCTTGAAATCCGTGGATTTCCAACGGTCAGGCAATCACTGCTTGCCTTCGATTTCGCATCTCCCACCATCGCCGGACTCGCTTCGCTCGTCCGGCGTGGTTCGCGGTCGCGTTGCGACCGCTCGCTTCCGGAAAACTCGTTTCACTCGTCTTCCGTCGTTCGCAGGCCTTCGGCCTGCTCACCGCCGTCCGTCATCGCTGTTCCTTCCTCGGGTTCTTCGCCACCGTCGGCGATGGCGGTCTCGGTACGGCGTTCGTGCCACTGCCACTCGTGGGTGAACTGGCCGCTCTCCTTCAGATTCCACGGATCGGCGTCCTCCATCGTCGGGGCCTCGTACCACGACTGGACGATGTTCCAGACCCAGATGACCTGGCCGACGAAGATGATCAGTGCGCCGAGGCTCGCGAGCTGGTGGAAGACAGTGACGATGTTCACCGGCCCGAGGCCGAAGTCGTACGTCGCGTACCGCCGAGGCATCCCGAGATAGCCGAGGAACAACATGGCGAAGAAGGTCACGTTGGTCCCGATGGCGGTGAGCCAGAAGTGGGCTTTCGCCAGCCGCTTCTGGTACATCTTCCCGGTGAACAGCGGGAACCAGTAGTAGATCCCGGCGAAGAAAGCGAACCCGAGCAGCCCCATCACGATGTAGTGGAAGTGCCCGACCACGTAGTAGGTGTCGTGGAGGACGAGATCGACGGGGATCGAGGCGAGGAACACGCCGGTGACCCCGCCGATGATGAAGTTCGACACCGCGCCGATACAGAACAGCATCGGGGCTGTCAGTCTGACGTTGCCGCCCCACATCGTGGTGATCCAGTTGAACGTCTTGACCGCACTCGGGATCGCGATCGCGAGCGAGACCGCCATGAAGCTCGCCCGAATCCGGGGATCGATCCCGGTCGCGAACATGTGGTGGGCCCAGACGCCGAACGAGAGCACCCCGATTGCCAGCGTCGAGTAGACGACGAACTTGAACCCGAAGAGCTTCCGTCCGCTGAACTTCGGGATCACGAGGCTCAGTATTCCCATCGGCGGTAGTGCGAGAATGTACACCTCGGGGTGGCCGAAGAACCAGAACAGGTGCTGCCAGAGGATCGGGCCCCCGCCCTCTCCGACCGCGAAGAACGTCGTCGCGAAGTTGCGGTCGAGCAGCAGCATGATGAGCGCGCTGCCGAGCAGCGGGAACGCGAACAGGATCAATCCGGACTGGGTCAGGATCGTCCAGCTGAAAATGTCGAGATTCGCCCAGTTGACGTCGGGCCCGCGCTCGGTGAAGATGGTGGCGATGAAGTTGATCGCTCCCATCGTCGCCGAGACCCCGGTGAGGTGGAGGCCGAGTAGCATGAAGTCGACCCCGACGTTCGCCTGCGTCCCGGCCCCGACGCCGGCCGACAGCGGGGTGTACATCGTCCACGCGGTCTGTGCCGGGACGATGTCGAGGCTCGCGATCGGGGCGGTGAAGAAGCCGGCCCAGACGAGGATCGCCCCTGGTGGAAGGAGCCAGAACGCGATGGCGTTGATCCGTGGGAACGCCATGTCGTCAGCGCCGATCAGCAGCGGAATGAAGTAGTTCCCGAACGCCGCGATCGCGGGCGTCCCGAACAGGAACAGCATCGTGATCCCGTGGCTCGTGAGCAACGAGTTGTAGAACTCAGCGCCGATGACGTCGGTGGCCGGCGCGAGGAGTTCGGCACGCATCAGCATGACCATGATACCACCGACAGAGAACGCGATGAGCGCGTACGTCCCGTACAGGATCCCGATGTCCTTGTGGTCCACAGTCGTCAACCACCGGATGATCCCCCCGGGCTTCTCCTCGTGTGCGTAGCCGGTCTCCCCACCCACGGCACCGCCACCGCCAGCCAGCGGCGTGTACGACCGCCAGTCCTCGATACGGGTGAGCCAGACCGCCACGCCCACGAGGAGCAGCCCCATCAGGACCGTCAGCGCGAGCTGGGCTTGAACCATGTCCGGATCTCGAATCCACAGCGTAAAGAACCCTTAGATTTCGGCCAGCAGTTCGGGAAGTCGAATCGCCCGACAGGAGCCTCTTCACGGGCGAATTGGGCCGAGACAGACGACGGGAGTGGAGACGTTTCGGTGGCCGGTCAAGACCGGCCGATCGATCACTTCGAGTCGGCTTCGGTGACGGCGGGTTCGAGATCGTCGTCATCCCGATCGGCCGTCGTTTCGTCGTCGGCCCTATCGGCGGTGACGCCATCAGCGAGGTCAGCACTCGCGCCCTTCGAGCCGGATTCGGCGGTGCTGGAATCGGTGGCCGCCACTTCGGTGTCGGCCTGTTCGGCCCCGGCGATCGCCCGCCCGGAGAAGTACGTGAGGAGCGCGAGCGCGACGAAGGGAACCACCAGCAGCGCCATGCTCACTGCCGTCAGAAAGAGGTTCTGTTCCCACGGCCTGACGACGAGAAACAGCACCACGAAAAACAGGATGATCCCCAGGGGGATGACGTTGACCGTGAGATCGAGGAGGGTCTCGCGGTCGAAGGTACGCTCTGACATTGGCCGCGGGTTCGACCAGCCCGATAAATAGGTTGTCGGTTCAGTACGGATCGCTCTCGACGTACCGTCCGCCGGCCCCCACGAGTGCGGCGACCAGTCCCGCGACTGCGAGCGCCACACCACGGGTGACGATCCCGCTGGGGTTGAGCAGGGTGCTCGCGAGCGCGTCGACGGAGAGGCTGTCGAGCTGGGTGAACGCGAGGATACCGCCGAGCGCCACGAGCGCGAGCCCGAGCCCCACGAGCAGGTTCCAGGGTCGCTCGGCGTAGCCCGACTCCTGGACGATCCCCGCGACCGACCCGACGAGCAACAGGAGACCGCCAACGGCGACCGGGAAGACGTTGAACAGGAGGCCGAGCTCCGAACACACGAACCCGAGGACCACGATCAGCGGCCAGGGGCTCGACATCCGGTACTGGTCGCTGATCCCGGGCTGGTCGTCCATATCCATCGTTGGGTAGCGAACGTAAGAAATCCATCGAAAGCCACCGCGACCGTCGACGATCGTGGCGACCGAGGAGGTTGGGAGGGTTTTTGGTGGTCGGTCCGCAACCCGATCGCATGGGAACAGCGGACGATACGGCGGAGGACCACGGCGGCCATCACCTCCCGGCGGACGAGGACTGGCCGCGCGGGTTCGGCGAGGCGAGCTGGTGGCCGTTCGTGAGCGCGGCGGGTGCGGCCGGACTGTACGTCGGCGCGGCCCTGTTCTTGCTGGGGCGTGGCGACGTGGAAATCGTGTCACCGATGGCCGGTCCGGCGGTGTTCATCGCCAGCACCGGACTCTTCCTCGGTGGCCTGTTCGGCTGGCTGTATCACGCCTTCATCGCCGACTTCTGGACGCGTGGCACCGACGAACACAGCGCGGACACCCTCCGATTCGCGATGGTCCTGTTCCTCGGGACCGAGATCGCCACCTTCGGCGCGGGGTTCATCTACTACTTCTTCATCCGAGTCGGCACGTGGGCACCCGGCGAGCTTCCGCATCTGCTAAGCTCGCTCGTTCTCGCCAACACCGCGATCCTCGTGGTCAGCAGCTTCACGTTCCACTTCGCCGAGGTCGCGCTCCGGAAGGGCAATCGTCGGCGCTTCCTCGGCCTGCTCTCCGCCACCGCGCTTCTCGGGATAGTCTTCATCGGCGGCCAGATCCTCGAATACTACACCTTCATCGTCGAGGAGGGCTTCACGCTCACCAGCGGGATCTTCGCGAGCGCCTTCTTCGGGCTCACGGGACTTCACGGCCTCCACGTCACGCTGGGCGCAGTCTTGATCGGGATCGTGCTCGTGCGGGCGTTCGCCGGCCAGTACTCCGCCGAACGTCACACCTCCGTGAGCACGGTTTCGATGTACTGGCACTTCGTCGACGTGGTCTGGCTCTTCCTCGTGGTGGTGCTGTACGTCGGCGCTGTGGCGAACGTCTGAGGACCGTCAGAGCGCGGTTTTGCTGACCGGAACAGTCGATCAGAGCGTCTCGGCGAGTTTCTCGACCGGATGTGGCGGCTCGGAGTCCGCTCGCTCGCCGAGTTGACTCCGGCAGGACGCACCGGGCGCGACGACCCGATCGCCATCGCTTCGGCCCACCTGATCGAAGAGCACGTCGGCGATCGCCCGACTCATCGAGAGATGTTCGGCCTCGTAGCCGAACGAACCGGCCATCCCACAGCAGCCCGAATCCAGCGGATCGATGTCGTAGCCCGCTCGTCGCAGGACGCCGACAGCGTGGTGGTCCTTCTTCGTGGCTTTCTGGTGGCAGTGACCGTGATACGTGAGTGATTCGTCGGGGGTGGCAGCGTCGAGCGCCTCGTCGAGACGGAGCCGATCGACGTACTCCATCACGCCGTAGGTGCTTCTGGCAACGACTTCGACATCGCTTTTCGTCGATCCACCGTCCGTTGCCGGCTGCTCGCCGCCCTCACCGGCCGGGACGGTGCCTGTCGGAACGCTCTCATCATCGCCTCCGAGCAAGTCCGGGTAGTCGGACTGGAACATCACCGCGTCGGAGGGTTCGACGACCACGACGTCCCACCCCCGCCGAGTCAGCGGCGCGAGCGCGGCGACGTTCTGCTCGGCGGCCGCACGTGCCTTGTCGAGAAACCCCTTCGAGAACGCGGGCCGACCGCTGTCGGCGACGCCGAGCGGCAGCCGGATGTGGACACCGGCGGCTTCGAGCACCCTGACGGCGGCTTTCCCGGCTTCCGGATGGTTGTAGTTGGTGTAGGTGTCCGGAAACAGCAGAACCTGTCGTTCGGCGTCGCTGGCCGGCACCCACGCGCCGCCGCGTGCTTCGAACCAGTCCTCGAAAGACTCGTCGTGAAAGGTCGGCAGACTGCGCTCGGCGGCGATCCCGACGGTCTTTTCCAGTACGGTGCGTGCGCCCGAGATTTCGGACGCCCAGTTCGAGAGCGGCGCGAGGCGACTCCCGAGCGCCGAGAGCCGATCGATGTTCGCAAAAACACGGTCGCGAAGGCTCACCCCGTGGCGCTGGTGGTGTTCGTGAGTGACTTCGGCTTTCATCTTGGCCATGTCGACTTCGCTCGGGCAGTCGTTCACACAGCCCTTGCAGCCGATACAGAGGTCCATCACCTCGTTCATGAACTCGACGTCGAACGCCTCGTCTTCAGCGAGATCGCCGCTCATCGCCTGCCGGAGCAGGTTCGCCCGGCCGCGCGTACTCAGAATTTCCTCCTCTGCGGCGCGATAGGTCGGACACATCGTGCCACCGGTGGTCGACTGGTGACCACGACAGCCGCCGCAGCCGTGACAAAGCTCGGCCATCCCCTCGAAGCCGTTCTCGTTGTCCCACTGGAGTACGGGATCGAACCCGGCGTCGAACTCGTAGTCGGGGTCGAACCGGAGGTTTGCGGCCAGATCAGGTGCGTCCGCACACTCCTCCCCAGTGTCGCCCGCCGCCTCATCGAGGAAGCCACAGACCTGGCCCGGGTTCAGCAGCCAATCGGGATCGAACGCACGCTTGAGGTCGCGAAACACCTCCCAGAGATGGTCGCCGTAGAGTTTCCGGTTCCACTGGGTGCGGGCCCGGCCGTCGCCGTGTTCACCCGAGACCGATCCATCAAGATCGACCACGAGATCGGTAACGGCGTCGGCGATGCGCTCCATCGTCTCGACGCCGTCGACGGTTTTGGTGTCGATCAGCGGCCGAACGTGGAGCACACCGGGACCGGCGTGGGCGTAGAAACTCGCGAACGTGTCGTTGTCGTCGAGGATCTCCTGAAAACCGGCGACGTACTCCGGAAGGCGATCGGCCGGGACGGCACAGTCCTCGATGAACGAGATGTGCTTCGCGTCGGAGGTCCGTGAGAGCAGGATCGGGAGCCCTGATTTCCGGAGCTTCCAGAACCGTGCGCGAGTGTCGGCATCGTGGGCCTCCATCGCCCCCCGGGCGTAGCGTGGCTCGTCAGTTCGTTCGGCCGCGCCATCGCTCGGCTCGGTATCCGGATCACCGTCGGGCACTCTGTCGGCGATCAGGTCGGCGACCTGTTGTCTCCCGTCGCTGTTGGAATCGGCGTAGAACTCCACGAGGAGCACCGAATCGGTCTCGTCGGGTAGCATCCCGACGACGTCGGCGAACTCGCTGGTGTCACGCGCGAGATCGAGCAGCACGTCGTCCATCACCTCGACGGCGGCCGGATCGTGTTCGAGAATGGCGGTGACGTCTGCCATCGCGTCGCCGAGCGAGTCGTAAGTCAGCAGCGCGACGGCCTTCGTCTCGGGGATCGGTTCGAGCGAAACGGTGGCCTCGGTGACGATCGCGAGAGTCCCCTCGCTGCCACAGAGCAGCCGGGCGAGGTTGACGCTACCCGACTCGCTCGCGGTTCCACCGTCTTCTCGCGGGCCCTGCCCGCTCGAACGGTCCGCGGAACTCCGTTCCGCGCTACTCGCACGTTCCGAGACGTGCTGCGTCTCGCGCGCGTCTTCGACCAGCCGATCGAGATCGTATCCCGAAACGTTTCGTTTCAGATCGGGGTAGGCGTTCTCGATCGTGTCCGTCTCTTCGTCAAGGATCCGGGCGACAGCGGCGTGAATCCGAGCTTCGAGGTCCCCTGCTGGATCGGCGCGGTCGCGGAGGTCCTCGATCGTGCACTCGCCGAACTCGGTTACGGTGCCGTCGGCGAGGACGACCTCGCACGATTCGACGTAAGCGTCGGTCTTGCCGTACACGAGCGAGTGTGCGCCCGTCGAATTGTTGCCGATCGCGCCACCGAGTGCGCTCTTGTCGCCCCACGCCGGGTCGGGTGCAAACTTCAGGCCGTGGGGTTCGAGCGCTTCGTCGATGTCGCCGAGATAGCACCCCGGCTGGGCGCGTGCGGTCCGCGCGTCGGGATCGATATCGACGAGCGAATCCATGTAGCGAGTGAAATCGAGGACGACGGCCTCGTTGACGGCCTGCCCCGCGAGACTGGTTCCGCCGCCGCGCGGAAGCACCGGGATCGACCGCTTGGCACAGTAGTCCATTACCCTTGCCACGTCGGCAGTCGAGCGGGGAAAGACGACGCCGATGGGCGTCACTTCGTAGGCACTCGCGTCGGTGGCGTAGAGCTGCCTGGTGTAGGTATCGAAGCGTGCGTCGCCCTCGATGCGTGACTGGAGATCGTCGAGGAGCTCCGGTCGCGCCACCGCCGTGCTTTGGTGGTCGTAGTTCGCGTCGTGTGCTGGCCGGTCGGCCGTCGGCGATCGGTGCGAATCGCCACTCATCGGCGGACGATCCTCCAGCGTTCGGTCCCGGCAAGAGAGATCGAATCACGGGGACGCCTCCCGAGTTCTGGCTCGATTGTCCGCGGTCGAGTCGCTCGTTGCGTGACCGGCACGACCGAGCGGACTGGACGAATGCGTTGCACGGTTACAGCAAGCGAGAGCGCAAGAATGATTCTTTGGTCGAGCAGCCGTGACGTCGGTCGGGGGCGGTGTTCGTCGTGTCGAAAAGCAGCTATGCTGGCTTCGCCGGGGCCGCACTCATCGCCGAGCTGTTGGAGGTGTTGCCGCCTGCCGAAGCGTTGCCGCCCGCGGAGGCGTTACCGCCGGCTGCCTCCTGCTGGCTGAGCCACTGCTGGTACTCGCCCTGGGGCATCACGGTCATGTTCGCGAGCATCCCGGAGTGACCCGAGCCACAGAACTCGGCGCAGTAGAGCTGGTAGGAGCCGGGTTCGGTGGGTTTGGTCTTGATGGTGTTGTACTCACCGGGGACCGCGTCCTGTTTCAGCCCGAGTTCGGGGACGTGGACCGCGTGGATCACGTCGGTCGAGGTGATATGGAAGTAGGCGTCGGTCCCGTTCGGAACGGCGAGCGTGGAGGCGTTGACACCTGCCTCGGGGTAGTGGAAGGTCCAGCCCCACTGGTAGGAGATGACCTCGACCTCGACCGCGTCACTGTCTGGCGGCGGTGCGGTCGCCCCCGACTGGTTGATCAGTACGTCCGCCTGGGCCTGCTGTTGGGCCTGTGCCTGACCGCCGCTCGCGTCGGGGACCAGCGAGACGTAGGGGTTGGCGAGGACGACGAACGACGCGAGGCCGACGAACAGTAGGATGATCGCGGTCGTGATCGTCCACGTGATCTCGAGGCGGCGATTCTCCCTGGTTGGTTGGGGATCGTCGTTGTTCCGGAACCGGATAACCGTATAGATCAGGATGACTTCGACGAGGATCGTGATCGGGATCGCCACGTACAGCAGCGAGGTGTTCAGGTTCGAGATCATCCGCTCGGTGACCGACTGCGCCATCGCCGGCTCGACAGCGACGAGAAGTAACGCGACGACGAGCGGGGCGAAGAGGCCGATACGCGTTCGCTTCATTTGGTCTGGAGTTTGCCGGTAGCGCATAAATACCTGCTGACTTTCCCGTTCGGTGGCCGAAAACGCGGGGCCTAAGTGCGACCGCGACGAAGCGATGAGTCGAGTTACACCAGCCGTGGCCACCCATACAGATTCCGTCCCGACGCGGGTGACGACGCTGCTCGCCGCCGCCGCCGTCGGCGTCTACCTCCTGATCGTGATCGGGGCGACCACGACGCTCTCACACGCAGCCACCGCGTGTACGACGTGGCCAGCCTGCGGCGTCGATCTCTCGAATCCACGCCTCGCCATCGCGTGGGGCCATCGCATCGCTGCGGCTCTCGTCGGCCTGCTCGTCCTCGGCGCGATCGTCGCTGCCTGGCGCGCGCCGGCCCCACGACGCGCGAAGACCGTTCTCGCCGTGCCGTTCGTGCTCTATCCGATCCAGATCGGGATCGGTGCGCTCGCCGCAACCACCAGCGCGACGTGGATCTCGACCGCCCACCTGCTCTGTGGCGTCGGGATCTTCACCGGTCTCGTCGTCGCGCTCGCGTGGACGCTCGAAATCGATGTTCCTGCGGCCGCACCGGACAGCGACACACAGCTCGCCGAAGCCACACCATCGGCCGCGACGACAGACGACCGGACGACGACTAAGACACCATCCGCCGATAGCCACCGTGACCCGACGGTTGCCGAGAACGACGTAGAAGCGGTATCGACGCGATCGCCGTCCCCTGTTGACAGAGGGGTGATCGAACGCGCACGAACCGTCGGGGCGGCGTACTTCCGGCTGATGAAACCCCGGCTGATGTGGCTGCTGTGTCTGGTCGCAGCCGCCGGGATGGCGCTCGCCGCCGGGCCGGGGCTCGACGCCGGCACCGTCGTCCGGGTGCTCGGCGGTGGCGTGCTCGCGATCGGCGCGAGCGGCACGTTCAACCACGTCCTCGAACGCGACATCGACCGCCGGATGCAGCGAACCGCCGATCGGCCGCTCGCGACCGACGAAGTGGGCGTCCGCAACGCGATGGCCTTCGGCTGCGTGCTCGCGGTCGCGTCGCTCGGCCTGTTCCTCACCGTGAACCTGCTCGCGGCCGCGCTCGGGCTGTGTGCCATCCTGTTTTACAGCGTGATCTACACCCTGGTTCTCAAACCCAATACTGTACAGAACACGGTACTCGGGGGTGCAGCGGGCGCGCTGCCGGCGATCATCGGCTGGGTCGGCGTAACGGGGAAGATCGGGATCCCTGGACTCGCGCTCGCGGGTGTGATCTTCCTCTGGACGCCGGCGCACTTCTACAATCTCGCGCTCGCGTACAAGGATGACTACGAGCGTGCCGACTTCCCGATGATGCCCGTGGTCCGTGGTGAGCGGGTCACGCGCCGGCACATCCTGTGGTATCTCGGTGCGACCCTCCTCGGCGCGAGCGTGCTCGCGGCGGTCGCCGAACTCGGCTGGCTCTACGCCGCGGCCACGGTCGCCTTCGGCGGTGTGTTCCTCTGGTCGGTGGTCCGACTCCACCGCGAGCGGACCGAAAACGCCGCGTTCCGGGCGTTTCACGCGTCGAACGCGTACCTCGGTGCGGTGCTCGTCGCGGTCGTGATCGACGCCATCGTGTTGTGATCTCACACCATCCATACTACCCATGAGCTACGACCGCATCGCCATCCGCGATCGCCTCGCCCGTGTCAGTCCGACCCCCGAAACTCTACTGTGGGGCGCGATTCTCGTCACCGCCGAACTTCTGGCGCTGTTGCTCTACCTCGTCCAGCCGAACGTGACGCCGACCGCGATCCGATACTACGTCTATCCGTTCATCTGGATCAACGTCGGTCTCTGGGCGCTCTTCCGGATCGATCCACCGGCAGCGAGTCGGCGGCGACGCTACGCCGCGAGTGCGCTCGCGGTCGGGTACTTCGCCGTGCTCGCGTACGCTGGCGGGCTCGTGGGCTCCGGTCTCGGCGAGATGGCGACCGGGCTCCGGATCGCCCCCCTGCCGCCGGGACAGGGCCCCGCACTGATCTATGGCGGTGAGGCGATCCGACTGGTGCTCTTCCCGTACAGGATCGTGGGCTACGTCGCGCTCGCCGCGCTCGTCTACGCCACCGTCCTCGACGTGGCGGGCTCGGCGATCGGGGGCGTTCTCGGACTGTTCTCGTGTGTGAGCTGTACGTGGCCCGTGATCGCCTCACTCGTCGGCGGCGTCGCCGGAGGCTCCTCGGCGGTCGCAAGTGCTGCACTTTCCGAATCGTACGGACTCTCGACCGTGATCTTCGTCGTCACGGTCGGACTGCTGTACTGGCGACCGTTCGGTGGCGAGTAGCGCCGCAGTAGCCACGGCAGAGGAACGAGGACGGGCAAAGCGTAAATCGCCCGCGTCCGTCGTGAGGTGCATGGCAACCGTCGAGATCGAATACTGCGTCCCGTGTGGCTTCCTCGAACGAGCCGAAGCAATCCAACACGCGCTGCTCGCCGGTCTTGGCGAGGAACTCGACCGGGTGGCGCTCGTGACCGGCGATCACGGCGTGCTCACGGTCACGGTCGACGACGAGACCGTCTTCGACAAAGCCAACGACGAATACGACGTCGACGGAATCGTCCGAGAAGTCCGCAGTCAGCTGTGACTGCCAGTCAACGGTGCGACCGATCGTCGCCGAATCGATCCCCTTAGAACGCCTCCGCCACTCGGTTTCGGTATGGAACGGGCACTCGTCGCCGAGGACGTCCGGCGTGAGTATGGCGATCGGGTCGCGCTCGACGGCGTCTCGCTGTCGGTCGACGCTGGCGAGGTGTTCGCCCTTGTCGGACCGAACGGTGCGGGCAAGACCACGCTGGTCCGCGCGCTGACCGGAACGACCGACATCGACGGCGAAGTATCGGTGTTCGGCGAGTCGCCCGCGACCGTCGCGAAGTCGCGTCTCGGCGTCCTGCCCCAAGAGTTCACTCCACCGGAACGCCTGAGCGCGCGCGAACTCGTCGCCTACTACGCCGGCCTCTACGACGATCCCCGCGATGTCGAGAACGTGCTTGCGGACGTCGGCCTCGCCGACACCGCCGACACCCACTACGAGAACCTCTCGGGCGGCCAGCGCCGGCGGACCTGCGTCGGCGCGACGCTCGTGAACGACCCCGACCTTCTCGTGCTCGACGAGCCCACGACGGGGATCGATCCCGCGGGCCGTCGTGATCTCCGGCGACTCCTCGCCGACCTCGCCGACGGCGGCACCACGGTACTGCTCACCACCCACGACATGACCGAAGCCGAGCGCCTCGCCGACCGGGTGGGGCTGCTCGCCGACGGCCGCCTCGCCGCCGTCGACTCCCCCGCAGCCCTCGTCGCCGAACACGGTGGCGAGAACCGGATCGTGGTCGATCTCGTCACCGAGCCGAGCGAGGATGTCGCGGCCACCAGTGGCGCTACGGCACCGTCGCCAGCGGCCGCAGCGGATGCGCTCGACGAGACCGGCCATCGGGTCGAACTGCGCGACACCGAACTCGTGATTCACGGGATCGCGGCCGAGGAGATCGGTTCGGTGGTCGACGATCTCGAAGACACCGGTATCGCCTACGACGGCCTCGAATGGCGACAGCCCGATCTCGAAGACGTCTATCTCGCGGTGACCGGACAAGCGGTCACCGGCGGCGGGGAACCGATCGCGGAATCGACAGACACCGATAGCGACGACACGGAAGCGGAGACACCGGCGAAGCCAAGCGCGAGCGAAGGTGAAACGGAGGTGGCCCAGTGACCGCCACCGGCCGGGTGGGAGCGGAGTTCACGGCGGCGTGGCGATCGTTCCTCCGGCGGCGGACCGCGGTGTTTTTCACGTTTTTCTTCCCCGTCCTCCTGATCTTGATCTTCGGCGTGCTCGTCCAGACCCAGCCCACGGGCGGCGGGCTGTTCACCGAACCGGCGGGCTACTACGTACCTGGCTACCTCGCGGTCGTGGTGCTGTTCACGCCGCTCTCACGGATCGGGAGCACGGTCGCGCGCCACCGCGACGGCAACCGCTTCGAGAAGCTCGCGACCACGCCGCTCTCGCGGACGGAGTGGCTGCTCGCCCGGACGCTCGTCAACGTCGTCATCATCGGGATCGCGAGCCTGCTCATCCTCGGGCTCGTGGTGCTCGTCACTGGAGCCGAGGTGGCGCTCTCACCGGCGCTGATCCCGTTCATCGGGATCGCGGTCGCGCTGTTCTGTGGGGTCGGCGCGCTGCTCGGGAGCCTCGCCGACTCTACTGATGGGACGATCGCCGCGAGCAACACGATCGCGCTGCCCCTCCTCTTTCTCTCGGAGACGTTCGTCCCGCCCGACCTGCTCCCGACCTGGTTCCAGCCGATCGTGAATCTCTCGCCGCTCACCTACTTCGCACGCGGCGTGCGCGCGGTGACGAACGAAGCCAGCGCGGCGGTGTGGGGCAGAGACCTGATCGTGCTCTGCGTGCTCGCGGTCGGCTTCGTCGCGCTCGGAGCGTACGCGCTCCCGCGGACGGACTGACTGATTCGTTCCGACGAGGCCGGGGCTTGTCATCTTCCTCCAAAATCCACCGATCGACACGGATACGACCAGTGTATACAGTAGTTTGACATGGGATCGCAAACACCAGCAGGGTAGTGAGGCTGTAGTGGGTGTAGTGGGTGAACCGAATTCGTTGCTGTACACTCTCAGCTATTTTCTCCTGTTTCCACCCACGATGATCGGAGGACTGTTGATTCCCATCGGACTGCTACGCCTGACGGGATGGATGACGACTGGCAATACTGTCGAAAACGCCATCGGTGAGCAACCCGAGTACAAATCACGGCTACACCGCTTTGCCACGTTTGCGATCGGGTTCGTCTGTATGCTTGCTTCTGGCGTCGTATGTACCGTGGTAGTGGAGGGAGTTCTGTTCGGCCCGCTTGGTTGAGTGCAGTTTCCAGAGGTGATACGGCGGCCGAGACTATCGGGGAACCCAGCTGTACACGTGATTCAAGAGGAAGTAGGTCACGACACCCAGAAAGAGACTCAGCGACCACGACGCGACCGCGATCCGACCGATCCGTGCGTGGGCGGTCTCTGTGAGTTCGGCGGGTGTGTGGGTCAGTCCGAGCACTACGGGATAGATCACGACTGGGACCGCGACTGCCGACAGCAGGATGTGGATCGCGAGCATCAGGAGGTAGATCGGCTCGATGATTCCGGCGTAGGCACCGAGGAACTGTCCCTCGCGGATCACGATCGACTTCTCGAAGCCGCCGCCGATCTTCCAGAGGTAGAGTACGAGGAAGCCGAGGATCAGCGTGAACGCGGTGAGCATCGCCGCGCGGTGTCGCCATACGTCTCCGCGGCGGATAAGGACGTAGCCAACGAGCAGCGCGGTCAGCGCGAGGCTGTTGATGACCGCGATCGCATCGGAGAACAGCAGCACGGTCTCTTCCCCGATCGGCGGAAAGATGTCGACGATGCCGGCGAAACTCCCGAGGACGAGCACGTAGCCGACGACCGAGAGGACGGCAGTGACGGCGAGCGGATGTCGCTTCACCGGCCCCTCGGCGCTCGCGGTGGCCATACGTCGGGATCGGGCCGCGGGTGGTATCCGTCTTCGGATTTCTGGCGAACGGGCGAGAGACAGAATCGATCCACATCGTCGTTACCGATAGACCCAAACCGCGGGCGGGCAAACGTTACCGCATGAGTGCGGGGCAGACACAGCAACCGATCCGATGTCTCGTCGCCAAGGTGGGTCTCGACGGCCACGACCGCGGCGCACACGTCATCGCGCGAGCGTTCCGCGACGCGGGCTTCGAGGTAGTGTACTCGGGGCTGCATCGCTCGCCCGACGAGGTAGTCCAGGCCGCGGTCCAAGAGGACGTCGACGTGCTCGGGATCTCGATCCTCTCGGGCGCACACAACACCCTCGTCCCCAAGATCTTGGACGGCCTCGACGAGTACGACGCCCTCGACGATACCCTGGTACTGGTCGGTGGGATCGTGCCCGACAAGGACAAAGACGATCTCGAGGAGCAGGGCGTCTCGGCGATCTTCGGTCCCGGCGCGTCGATGGAGGACACCATCGAATTCGTCCGCGAGAACGCCCCCGAGCGATGAGCGACCTGCTCGAACGGCTGCTCGACGGCGACCACCGCGCGCTGGCGCGCACGATCACCAACATCGAAAATCGTGCGCCTGGCTACCGAGACCTCGTCTCGGGGCTCTACGAGCACGCCGGCACCGCCGAAGTGATCGGCATCACTGGAAGTCCCGGCGCGGGGAAGTCCACCCTCGTCGACAAGATGGCCGAGACGTACCGCGACCGCGGCGAAACCGTGGGTGTGATCGCCATCGATCCGTCCTCGCCCTTTACCGGTGGCGCGGTGCTCGGCGATCGCATCCGGATGGCCTCGAACGTGGGCGACATGGACGTGTTCTTCCGGTCGATGAGCGCACGGGGCAGCCTCGGCGGCGTCTCGATCGCGACCGCGGACGCGGTGAAGGCGCTCGACGCGTTCGGGAAGGACCGGATCATCGTCGAGACGGTGGGCGCAGGGCAAAACGAAATCGACATCGTGAAGACCGCCGACACGGTCTGCGTGCTGGTCCAACCGGGCAGCGGTGACGACGTCCAGATGCTTAAGGCCGGAATCTTGGAGATCGCGGACGTGTTCGTGGTGAACAAGGCCGATCTCGACGGGGCCGATAGAACGGTCCAAGAGCTTCGAGAGATGCTCGACTTGCGCGGGAACGCCGGTTCGGGCAGGAACGATGGCCACCACGCGAGCCACGGCCACCACGCCGAAGCGACCGAAAGCGACGCTGCTGCGGCTGACGGAGCCGCACTCAAGCAAGCCGAGGCCGAACCAGGCGACGAGGACGGAGCAGACGCCGTGTGGACGCCACCGATCGTCGAGGCGGTCGCCACCCGCGGCGAGGGCGTCGAGGCGTTCCTCGACGCGATCGATGACCACCACGCGCATCTCGATTCGACCGGCGAGGCCGCAGCGAAGGCCCGCGAGCGCTACGCCGAGGAGATTCGAACCTTACTGCGCGAGGACACCGCCGCACTCCTCACCGAGGAGATCGACGCTCGCGGCGGGATCGACGACCTCGTGGATGGCGTCGTTGCGGGCGAGACCGATCCGTACGGGATCGCCGACGACGTTCTCGATCCCGTCGCGGCGTGTCTCCGCGAGCGCCGCGAGGACGAATGACGGGAGTAGCGACCCTGGGAGGTGGAGGATCAGTGTGAGCCGAAACGACGAGCTCGCCGACCGATTCGAGGAGTTCGCCGACCGACTCGAAGCTACCGGGGTCGAGTACAAGCCACAGTCCTACCGCCGAGCGGCCGAGAACGTCCGCGCGTACCCCGAGTCCGTCGAGTCGCTCGTGGCCGACGGCGGAGATGGCGTCGAGGCGATTGAGGGGGTCGGCGAGGCGCTCGCCGCGAAGATCGTCGAGTACGTCGAAACGGGCGCAATCGAGGAGCTGGAGGAGCTCCGGACGGAGCTGCCGGTCGACATGGCCACGCTCACGAGCGTCGAGGGCGTCGGCCCGAAGACGGTCGGCACACTGTACGACGAACTCGGTGTCGAAGATCTCGACGATCTCGAAACCGTCGCGCGGGAGGAGAAAATCCGCGAGATCTCCGGGTTCGGCGCGACCTCGGAGGAGAACATCCTCGCGGGGATCGAGTTCGCGCGCCAGGCGAACGAGCGCTCGCTGCTCGGCGACGCGCGCCCGCTCGGCGAGGCGCTAATGGAGTACGTCGCTGGTGGAGCAGACGGGGCGGTCGAACGGTGCGAACTCGGGGGCTCGCTCCGGCGGTGGCGCGAGACCATCGGCGACGTGGATCTCCTCGTCGCGAGCGACGATCCCGGAAGCGTGGTCGAGCGATTCACCGACTGGGACCGCGCCGACGCCGTGATCGAGGCGGGGACGAGCAAGGCGAGCCTCCGCGCGAACGGCGTCCGGATGGACCTTCGGGTGGTCGTGCCCAAGGAGTTCGGGAGCGCGCTCCAGTATTTCACGGGGAGTCGCGACCACAACATCGGGGTTCGGAACCGTGCGATCGAGCGCGATCTGAAGGTCAACGAGTACGGCGTCTTCGACGTCTCCGAGCTTGGCTCGGATGGCTCGTCGGACGAGTCTGACGGCGTCAGCGACGTTGACGATCCCGAATCCGGTCAACGAGTCGGCGAGCGGGTCGCGGGCGAGACCGAGGCTGGAATGTACGAGGCGGTCGACCTCCCACCGATTCCACCCGAGCTCAGGGAGGACAGCGGCGAGATCGACGCGGCCGCCGCGGGCGATCTTCCGGTCCTCGTCGAACTCGACGCCGTCCGTGGCGACCTCCACGTTCACACGGACTGGTCCGACGGCAAGCACTCGATCGAGGAGATGATCGCTGATGCGGCCGAGTTCGGTCACGAGTACGTCTGTATCACCGATCACGCGAGTGGACCAGGAATCGTCGCCGACACCGGGCTTGCCGACGACGATCTCCGCGAGCAGCGCGGCGCGATCGAGGACGCGACCGCCGCCGTCGACGCCGACATCGACGTACTCTGTGGCGTCGAAGCGAACATCGACGCCGATGGCGGGGTGTCGGTCGGCGATGAGGTGCTCGACGACCTCGATCTCGTGGTGGCCTCGCCGCACAGCGGACTCGACGGCGATGGCACCGACCGGCTTGTGACGGCGATCGAGCACCCCCACGTCGACGTAATCGGCCACCCGACCGGGCGCTATCTCAATCGGCGTCCTGGCCTCGATCTCGATTTCGAACGGGTCGCGCACGCGGCCGCCGAGCACGGCGTCGCGCTCGAGGTGAACGCGAATCCCCATCGACTCGATCTCTCTGGCGGTGCGGTTCGGACCGCGATCGAGGCCGGCGCGACGATCACCGTCGATACCGACGCCCACCGGCCGGCGAGCTACGAGCTGCTTCGCTACGGCGTCCACACCGCCCGTCGGGGTTGGGCCGAGGTCGACGACGTGCTCAACGCCCGCGACGCCGCGGGGCTGCGCGCATTTCTCGCCGACTGATCGTGGTGTTTTCGTTCAGTGTCGATCGAATCAACAGATGGTAATATGGTGCTGATAGCGGTACGGTCCTGGTGGGTCGAAGGCGATCGACCGCAGAGAGCAAGGGCTCTGGCAGTGCTGTGTGGTGGCGGGAAGCACTAATTCTCGTACCGCGAACGAGCCGCAGGCGAGCGAAGCGAGCGCACCAGACGAGTAAAGGGGTGCTGGTGCAATGAAAAAGGACTTACCGGGCCGCCGAGTGTGAAAGCGCATGCAGGCTATCGTGCTCGCTGGCGGCTATGCGACGCGGCTCTGGCCGATCACGAAACATCGGCCGAAGATGTTTCTCCCGGTGGGCGACACGGTGATCATCGACCGGATCTTCGAGGAGTTGGAAAGCGACGAACGCATCGACGAAGTGTACGTCAGCACGAACGAGCGCTTCGCGGGTGCGTTCGAGGAACACCTCGCCGAAAGCGACTTCATGAAACCGCAGCTCAGCGTCGAGGACACCTCGGGCGAGTCGGAGAAGTTCGGCGTCATCGGCGCGCTCGCCCAGCTCGTCGAGCGCGAGAGGATCGACGACGATCTCCTCGTGATCGCGGGAGACAACCTCATCAGCTTCTCGATCAGCGACTTCGTGAACGAGTTCGAGGCGCGCGAGGCCCCGACGATCGCGGCCTACGATGTCGGTTCCCGTGAACGCGCTACGTCGTTCGGTATCCTCGAACTCGGCGAAGAGGATCGGGTCGTGGACTTCGAGGAGAAACCCGACGATCCGCCGAGCACGCTCGCCTCGATCGCGTGTTATGCCTTCCCGGCGGATGCGATCGCCTTCGACGAGTATCTCGCGGGCGACAACAACCCCGACGAACCCGGCTGGTTCGTCCAATGGCTCCAGACCCAGCGGCCGGTCTATGCCTACACCTTCGACGACGCGTGGTTCGACATCGGCACCGCAGAAGGCTATCTCGAAACCGTCGCGTGGGCGCTGAACGGCGACACCGCGATCGAGCCCGACGCGACCGTCGAGAACAGCGAGATCGGCGACGACGTCCACATCATGGGTGGCGCAACGATCAAGAACGCCACCGTCGACCGCTCGGTAATATTCCCCGACGCCACCATCGAGAACGCGACGGTCACGGACTCGATCGTGGACGAGGACGCCCACGTCGTCGGAACCGACCTCGCCGGCGCGCTCGTCGGCGCACACACGATGCTTCCCGACGGCAAGCGCTGATCGGCTCGACGACGATCGATCGATCGATCGGACGATCGGATCGACGTATCGGGTCGGAACGTTCTTTACCGCCGTCGTGTAATCGAGAGCCATGTCATCACGAGCGAAGCAGGCTATTGCGGTGCTGCTCGGCGTCGTGCTCGTCGCGTTCGGGGTTCACTACGTGTTGTTCGGCTCGCTCCCCCTCGGCAAGCCGGCACTCCTCGAAAGCGAATAGCGTTCTCGGCTGACGGTTATCGGGGTTCGAGCCACGCGTCGGTGATCCGAACCGTCCCACGAACGCCGTCCCACTCCGTTTCGTAGTCGATTTCGAGCCGCTGGTCCATATGTGGACCAGCAGTGACGAGCGTCTCGAACTCGCCACCCTCGCCGAGAACATGGACGCCGTACTCGTCGTGGAGGGCTTCGAGCTCGTCGAACGCAACGGCGTCGAGCGTGCGTCCGAGCCACGACTCGTCGAGGCCGCGAGCGGCGACATCGATTACACGGATCTCGAACCCCGCGTTCAGCATGTCGGCGGCGAGCGTGCGCGGATCGCGCTGCCAGAGCGGGGCGAACAGGTCGACATCGAGCCGGTCGCAGAGCGCCTCGATTCGGCTCGTCTGGAACTCGCTTTCGACCGCGCCCGCGATCACGCCCGCGAGACCACCGTCGATCTGGGTGTCGAGGTCTCGGAGCGCGCGTTCGAGCGGTTCGATCTCGGCGTCGCCGCGCGCGCCCGAATCGGTCTGGTCGGCCCCCGCCGCATCGAGGTCGACCTCGACGAGATCGATCCCGATGGTCTCGGCGGCGAGACCGGCGAGGTCGGTCGCGGGGATGTGGTACATGTACGACTCCGTCTCGGCGTGGACGGTCAAGAGGTGGGCGACCGGGAGCCCGCGTTCGAGCGCGCGGTACAGCGCCCACGAAGAGTCCTTGCCGCCGGAGAACAGGCTCACCCACCCGCCGTCGTCAGTCATGGGGTCACTACCACGTCCGGTGGGAAACCCGCTGTGATCGAACGGGGTTTGCCAATCGCATGTCGGTGACGGCCTGCGGGGTGCAGTCCGATCGAGACCCGAAAGTTAAGGATCCCGCCCCAGCTACGGGGGACGATGCGTCGACAGCGTTCGGGAACACGGACGTGGCTCGCGGTCGCACTGGCGCTGCTGTACCCCGGAGCCGGGCATCTCTATCTCCGCAAGGGACTCCGGGCGCTGTTGTGGTTCGGGCTGGTGTTCGCGACCACCGCACTCTCGCTGCCGACCTCGGCCATCCCCGACTCGGGCGGAATCTCGGTCGAGACGATCATGGCGGCCAGCCGGGCGTTGCCGACGGCGGCCAGCACAGCCATCGTCGTCCTGTTCGCGCTTAGCACGATCGACGCCTACCGGCTCGCACGCCGGCGCAACCGTCGCGCTGCGGCGGCTGTGACGACGGAGGAAAACGGTGGCGAGCAGCACTGTCCACACTGTGGACGCGAAGGCGACAGCGAATTCGACTTCTGCCAGTGGTGTGGCGAACCGTTCGACGCGGACGGTTCGTAGGCGCTACCGACCGTCGGGCGCGGGATAGAAACGCGTGGAGCGCTTCGATCCAGTATGGGATACGCCTGTCCGGTCTGCGAGACACCACAGGCCGACGCGCGCCACCTCGCCAACCATCTCGCGTTCACCGCGATGCTCGGCGACGACGACCACGAGGCGTGGCTCGACGACCACGCACCCGGCTGGGCCGACGCCGGCGAGAGCGACCTCGCCGACCGCGTCGTCGAACACGCCGAGTCGACCGAGTATCCACAGGTCTTCGAGGACACGACCGGTCACGACCACCGCGATCACGACAGCGACGATCCTCTCCCGGGCGAACTCTTCGAGGACGACCGCGATGGAGCGCCGTCACGAACTCGAAGTCCGGATGCGCGTGGCGGCACGGATCTCGACCCCGAAACCGCTGCGGCCGTCGAGAAGGCACGTGAGATGACGCGGCAGTCGAACACAGAAGACGATCCCGGCGCGTCCGGTACGACCGACGACAGTGACACGATCGACGACTGCGACATGGCGGACGCAAACGGAGACGAAAACGGGTAACTGTTCGCCGGTCGAACCGCCGCCATGCACACCGAGGGGCGGTTTGCGCCGGCGACGACCGCGGAAGCGAAAGAGCGGTTCGACGCACTCGGGCCGACCGCTCAAACGGTGGTCCGGGAGGTAGCGACCGCGATGGAGTTCGAGAAGACAGAATACGACGAACGGGTGACGAGCGAGGTGATCGAGCGCGCGCGGAACGCGCTGTTCGCCGCGTCGCTCGAAATCCACATCGGTACGCACGAGGAGTTCGAAACGTGGCGCGAGGGCAACCCCGATTACGAGGTGACGATCGCGGGCAACGAGAACGTCGATCGTGTGGCGTGGCACGCCGCCCCGTTCGCCGACCGCGCGGTCGCCGCAACGTTCGCCCACGAGGAGCGCGCCGCGGTCGAAACCCTCCGTAGACAGGCGTTCGGTCGGCTCTACCGTGATGAATTTTGAAGCGCCAAGACGGAAACCGCTACGGTCCGGGTGCGGTCGGCGCGCGGGAGCGGTGCGAGGTGCTCACTCCGTTCGCACCTCGATGCGAACGGGGAGCAACGTGACCCGTGAGCGCACGAAGTGTGCGACTCGCGCGAGGTCTGCACGAGCGGTGCGAGGTGCGACCATAGGGAGCACCTCGATGCGAATAGCGCGAGACCTTCGGCCCGCGAGAAGACGGCGAACGAAGTGAGCCGTGAGCGAAGCGAGTGCAGGCTCGTCAGAGCAACGCTCTGACGGTGGATGAGCGAACAAGCGAAGCGAGTGAGCGAATCGGTTGGGGAGGATATGGCCTGCGGTTCTCGTTTGCGACGTGATTCGCCTGGAGGAGTCAGTAGTCACCACCGAGTACGACGAGTAGACCGTTCAGACCCGTCCGTTCGAGAATATACCATCCGATTCGACACTCGCGCTGACCGGGAACGTCATCGTTTAGCGCCCCCCGAGCGCAGGGTGGGACATGAGCGAGCGCGCGGAGCACGATTGGCCGGTCGTCGAGTCCGTTACGGAGTACGAGACCGGCTGGTACACCGGCGGGTACGACCTCGTCGAACAGCCCGACGGCAGCACGAAAAAGTACTACTGGGCCGCACTCCCGCCGGCGGTCGTCGTGGTCGCCCGGACCGACGACGAGATCGTCTTCGTCGACCAGTACCGACCCGCGATCGGCGAGCAGTGTCTCGAACTGCCTGCCGGAATCATCGAGGACGGCGAGTCCGCGAGCACAGCGGCCGCGCGCGAACTCCGCGAGGAGACCGGGTTCGATCCCGCTGGCGTCTCGATTCTAGAGGACTTCTGGGTTGCGACGGGGGTGCTCCGCCACCGCCGGGTGATCGCGTTCGCCGAGGGGCTGACACCCACCGAACGCAACCTCGACGACAACGAGTTCCTGACAGTGACATCGGTCCCACTCGACGAGGCGCTCGCGGTCGCGCGATCGGAGCCGGCGAACGACGCCACGATCGAGGGGCTCCTACTCGCGCGTGAAGAAGGCCTGTTGTGACGACCGAGCCCTGGAAGCGGTCCGATCTCGATTGGCCGGTCCACGAGGCCGTCGTCGCGTGGGAGACACCCTTCTTCGAGGCAGGCTACGATGTCGTCGAGCGGCCCGACGGCGAGCGCGCGAACTATTACTGGCTGAACCCCTCGAACGCTGTGATCGTCCTCGCGGTCACGGACGACGAACTCGTTCTCGTCGAACAGTACCGTCCGCGCCTCCGAACGCACACGATCGGACTCCCAGCGGGTGGAATCGAGGACAACGAGGAGCCGGCAGCGGCCGCACACCGTGAACTCCACGAGGAGACGGGATATCGTGCAGACGAACTTTCACACGTCGAATCCTACGTACCCTCCGGATGGACCCGCTACGTCCGCCACGTCTTCTTCGCCACGGATCTCAAACCAGGAACACCTGCGCCGGACGACGGTGAGGTCATCGAAACGACGACGGCTCCGGTCGACGAGGTCCTCGATGTCGTTCGTTCGCGCGACACCGTCAACGGACTCGCGCTCACGCCGCTCTTGCTCGCCCGTGAAGAGGGGCTACTCTGAGGCGGCGAGCGAACCGATCAACCGGAGTCGCTGGGTGTTTAGGGCTCGACGACCAATTACGTCCATCGATGGACGAGGAAATTACGCCCGACGAACTCGCCGGGCTTCTCGACGCCGACGAGTCCGTCGCAGTCGTCGACATTCGCACGGCAACGGCGTTCTCGCACGGCCACATCCCTGGCAGTGAAAACGTCCCCTTCGAGGAACTCCCCCAGCGAGTCGAGGAGTTCGACGACGCGGACCGTATCGTGACGGTCTGCCCGCACGGCAAGGCGAGCCTCAAGGCTGCGTGGCTCTTCCAGTCCGCCGAAAGCACCGACGACGCCGCGATTCAGAGCCTCGCCGGCGGCCTCGATGCGTGGGACGGTGATCTCGAAGCGGCGACCGTCGACGATGGAACGGCGTCAAGCGGCGCGACGACCGCCGACGAAACGGCCACCAACGCCCCGTTTTAGCGGCGATTCGTTGTCTCACTCGTCGGAACCAGGTAGCGGTCGAAGCACGCCGTACCAGAGCCGATAGGCGATCGCTCCAACGTTTCCCCCAATCGAGAAACTGAGACGACCGCCCTCCGACTGAGGGAACAGCTTCGACATGAGAGCGGACTGAATACCCGAGAAAAGCGCACGACGCCAGCGACTCGTTCGGATGGCTCCGAAGTCGTGATCGTAGGCCCAGTAGTACGCGGCCTGATATCCCACTCCCGCAACGAACCATTGGGGAACCAATGAGAGTGACTCCTCGTCGCCGGTAGCACGACGCCATCGGACGAATCGGTACATGATCGGCAGCAGGAGAACGTTACTGAGGAAAACGAGGCGTGCCTTCGTCCGACGACTGAACATGCACCACGGTTCTGTTCATCGCGATATAAATTTTTGGCAACATACCACGTCTCTCCATCCTGCTGTCGCCACACCGAAGATACGCCGCCGGTTGGCGGTTGCGGTGCGAGCCTGGTGGATGAAGGGCGAGACGCGCGGAGCGCGCCGAGGGCTTCGGCTGTGCTGTGCAGTGCGGTCGCGGGCAGTTGCGGAAGGCACTAGCAGCTCTACCGCGAGCGCCGAAGGCGCGAGCGGATGTTTTTCATAAACGTTTTTGCGAGTAGCGAGGGACGCTCCGCGTCCCTCGTACCGTGCGAGCGGGCCTTCGGCCCGCGAGCAGAGAGTGGTGCGCGAGCGGCGCAAGGCGCTCACTTCGTTCGCGCCTCGTTGCGAACGGGGAGCGGAGCGAGCGCACCCGACGAAGTAAAAACGTTTAGGCGACGTTGTAGCCCTTGTCGCGGAGGAAGTCCTCAACACGGCCGGTGTGGTTGCCCTGGAGTTCGATCGCGTCGTCCTCGATGGTGCCCCCGCAGGCGAACTTCGATTTGAGGTCCGAGGACAGACTGCTCATGTCCACGTCGCGTGGATCGAACCCTTCGATGATCGTTACTTCCTTCCCGTAGCGGCGCTCGTCGATGCGGATCGTGATCTGCTGGGATTCTCTGGCCACGTCTTCGCAGACGCAGAGCTCCTCCGGCAGCCCGCACGTCGAGCAGACTTCCGACATTACACCGGTCACTATGGTATCACCATATTAAATACTGTCGGGACCGCTCGCAGGCGCAGTCGTGAACGGTTACGATCGGCGGAACCGGCCGAGGATCGGTGTGCGCTCCCGGACGAGATCGGCGATCAGCTCGGCCGCCTCGTCGGCCTCGGCGTGAGTCGCCGAGCCCGCGTACCGAGCGTGCTCGAATAGCTCCCCGACGCGTGCGGCACGGTCGTCCGCTCCCACGGCGGCGAGATACTCGCGCGGTGTCTCGCCCGAGCGCCGCGCCCGATAGCGCTGTTCGAGCAGATATTCGAGGCGTTCGAACGCAGCCTCGACCTCGGCGGCCGGCGAGTCGTCGGGCAGATAGCGCAGCCAGAGCTCACGATACGTTCGCTCGGCGGCGTCACTCCGCCGCACACCCGCGGCGAGCCCCACGAATGCAACCAGCCCGAACGCCCACTGCTCGCGCGTCGGCGAGGGGAGGCTCGGTCCCGAGCCCGACGCGTTGCCGGGCGTGCCGTTCGTCGCCGCCGAAGCGCCGCTTTGGGCCACCGGTGGCGGAGTTATCGTTCCGTTCACGCTGGTGGCTCCGTCCTCGGCGAGTCCCTGCAATCCACGCTGTCCGTCAGCGGCGTCGGCAGCCTCGGAGTCGTTCTCCCCGCCGATCGGCGTCGCGGTCGGCGTCGGGGTCCACTCGCCCTCGGCCGAACCGCTGGTGTCGACGTTGGTTGCGTTGTTGGCGCGCGCGTCTTCGAGGGAGGTGTCCTCGGTTGCGGTCCGTGGGCCACCGGGCGTGGGATCGAACCGAACCCACCCCGTGTCGGGGAAGTAGACCTCGACCCACGCGTGACTGTCGAGTCCCCGGACGACCCACTCGTCCTCGGCAACGCGCTGACCCTCGGTGTACCCCGTCACGAACCGTGCTGGGATGTCCTGCGTGCGCAGCATCGTGACCATCGTGGTCGCGAAGTAGACGCAGTACCCCTGCTCCATCTCGAAGAGGAACGCGTCGGCGATGTTGCCGTCAGGCCGGCTGACGTTGAGCGAGTAGCCCTTCGTTCGTTCGAGCCAGCGTTCGACGGTCCGTGCGGTGTCGTAAGGGTTGTCGGCGTTCGCCGTGATCCGGTCGGTCCGGCGTTCGACCCGATCGGGCGTGCTCCCCGGGAGGTTGGTGTAGCGCTCCAGCAGGTCTTCGGAGTAGTTTTGTCCCGCCGTGCGGAGTTCGTCGGGCGTTGCGGTCGGCTGCTGGCTCACCACGGAGTAGCTGTCGCCCGATTCGAACGCGTTCCCGGGCTGGAGGCCGTCGAGGTTGGTCACACTCGCGTCGTCGGCCGGCTCGCCCGAGACCTGAGTCGGCTTCCACGCTGCGGGCATGACGCCGATCGAGGTTTCGGCCGTGAACGTCTGCTCGATCGTCGTGGTGTTCCCCGGCGGGCCGGCGATCGAGCCATCGTAGGGTCGGGTGTCGCCGGTTCGAACCCAGCTCCCGCCGGTGTAGCGGTCGTAGGCCGCTGCGCGCCAGTAGCTTCCGTTGTTGCTCTCGACGGTGAACCGCACCTCCGGCGAGAGCGAGATCGATCCCTGGATCCCGACCCGGTCGCCGGCCGCCAGCAGGCTGCCCTCGACGGTGCTTGCGCCACCAGCGCCGCCGCCAGAGGGAACCAGTGGGTCGGATGCGCCGCCGGGGACGATGCTCACGAGCGGCGCGAGCACGATCATTGCGGCGAGGACGATCACGAGCACCTCGGCGTGACCCGATCGACCCTCGTAGCGCTCGAGTTCGCCGAAGCCGACGACGCCTGCCGCCCCCGCAACGCCAGCGAGCACCACGAGAACGCCCGCATCGCTGGTCAGCACGAAGAAGCCGAGCGCCGCACCGCCGACGACCGCCGCGGCGACGTACCGTCGCCGGAGTGCGAAGTACCACGTCAGGAAGACCGGTGCGGGCGCGAACCCCGCAGCCCAGATCCCTGCCTCCGTGATCTGGAGGATCGAGAGCCCGGTCAGCAGCGCGAGCACGTCGGCGCGCACCGCGCCGAGCGATCGGAGCAGGAGTTCGCCGTTCGGCACCGCGAGGACGTAGCTCCAGAGACCGACCGCGAACAGTGCCGCCGCGATCACGAGCGCCAGCACGGCCGGCAGGAATCGCGCGAGCAGTGTCGCCGCGACGAGACTCGCGACCACGAACAACACGAGTCGATCGCTCCCGCCGGCCACGTCGGTCACGTGAAAACAGACGGTCAGAAACGAGGCGATGAGCAGCCCCGCCGCACCAAGGGCAAGCCCGCGCCGCAGTCCGCCGGCGAGCCACGTTCGGTCCGACAGGACGGATCGGGTACTCACGATCGACGCCCCCCGTCGGCGGCCGCGGGCGTCGGTCGCGCACCGGTCAGTCGGTCGAACGGCGTCTCGCGATCCGCGACGGTCACGTGGGTACCGCCCGCGTCAGCGAGCACGTGAATAGCGGCATCGGTCGACTCGACCCGACCTGGGCCGGCACGGGCGAGAGTTCGCAACACCCGCTCGCGCTGTGGGTCGCCGCCCGCCTGCTCGATCCGGCCACCGGGGTACACCAGTTCGACTGCGAAGCCGGCGTCGAGGAGGTGGGTGACGATGCTGGCCGCCGCCGTCGCCATCGCGTCGTCGTAGCCGGCAACCGCCTCGACGGCGACCGTGACCTCGCTCGCATCGGCCGCGCTGTCGAACTCCATCACCACGAGGTCGTCGCGCTTCGCGCTCGACTTCCAGTGGACGTCCCTGAGACTGTCGCCCGGGACGTACTCCCGGAGTTCGTCGAACGCCTCTCGGTCGTCGAACGGGTCGTGGCCGCCGAACGCGCTATCGACGCCGGTGAGTCGGTAACACTCCGGGTAGATGAGCAGCGGCGTCCGCTTGGCGTACGTGAACGTCTTCGTGAACAGCCCGAGAACGTCCGTCACCGTGAGCGTGAGCGGTCCCAATCGGTATTCGCCACGCTCCGCCAGTTCGATGTCGTATTCGAGGGTCGCCGGCAACGCCCGCTTCGCGGGCGAGAAGTCGGTCCGGAGCCCGTCGTCGACGACCTCCTCGATCCGCGCGGTCAGCGCGTCGTCGGCGTCAATGTCGACGCGGATAGTTCGTGATTCGCCGGGAAACCCCGCCGTCGGCTGGCGTCGATCGATCGTCGGCCGATCAGCGAGACGGAGCTGGATCGCGCCGGCAGCGAGCGCCACAACCCCAGGAACCACGACCGCGTTGAGCGAGCGTGCGCCGAACGTCGCAGCGAGCCAGACCGCGAGCACACACACGAAAGCGAGCACGATCGCCCGGCGAGTCGGTCTCATTCGACCCGGACCGACGACAGCGCCGCCCTGACCACGTCCGCACCTGTCCGGTCGGTTCCCGACGCCGGCCGAATCCGATGGGCGAGCGTCACCTCGGCCTCGTGCTGGATGTCGTCGGGGATCACGTACCCTCGACCGTCGAGCGCGGCCCGCGCCTGGGCCGCCCGGAGGAGCGAGAGCGAGCCACGTGGACTGACACCGAGTTCGGCCCGTTCGCGGGTGTGGTTGGCGAGTCGAGTGACGTACTGGCGGATCGGTCCCTCGACCGTGACCTCGCCGACCGTGGCGCGCGCACCCCGGAGCTGGTCGAGGGTCGCGACCGGTTCGAGACGATCGATCGGATGCGTTCCGACAGTTCTGTCGAGCATCGCCGACTCGGCGTCGGGCTCGGGATAGCCGAGTTCGAGGCGTTTCATGAACCGATCTACCTCGGCGACCGGGAGTTCGTAGGTGCGACCCCGTTCGATGGCGTTCTGCGTCGCGATAACGGTGAAGGGTTGCTCGAGCGCGTAGGTAGTGCCGTCGACGGTGACCTGGGTCTCCTCCATCGCTTCGAGGAGCGCGCTCTGGGTCTTTGGGGGCGCACGATTGATCTCGTCACCGAGCACTACGTTGGCGAAGATCGGGCCGGGCCGGAAGTCGAACTCCCGCGTCTTCTGGTTGAACACGTTGGTGCCAGTCACGTCCGAAGGGAGCAAATCGGGCGTGAACTGCACACGGGAAAAGGAGCTCTCGAACGAGCGCGCGATCGCGCGCGCGAGCATCGTTTTGCCGACACCGGGAACGTCCTCCAGCAGGACGTGCCCGCGCCCGAGTATCGCGGTCACGATGTGTTCGATCGCGTCGTGGCTGCCGACGATCACTCGTTCGGTGTTCTCGATGACGGTTCGGGCGAGGTCGCCGACCTCGTCGATCGACAGCTGCCGTTCGGTTTCTGGATGTGTCGTCTCGACTCGGCCGGACTCTGTGTCGGTGTTCGCATCCGTCATGGATTGTAGGCTAGCGTGGGTAACGGGCCGACATTGGGGACGCTCGCCGACTCGTTCTCGTGGCTGTTTCTGGGGCCGCACGCTTGTAACCTTACTGTTCGCATGTGACTGCCACACACCCCCGAGACAGATGGATTCACCGGACACTGGCGAACGCTGCTGGTCGAGTCCAGCGATGAAGACGGCACGCAGCCAACGGAGTCCGGAAAACCGATATAGCGGGTTCGATTACGTCCTGTTCGATGGGGCTCTCCGACGAGGCGACGGCGCGTCTCGAAGACGTGGTCGCACTCCAGCCGACGAAAAACGCCGAACTCGCCGAACGGTGGGGGATGGACGGCGGTAGCGAGGTCCACCAGTACCTCGAAAGCGAGCTGGCCGATCACTACTACCGCGACGAGAACAGTCTGATCCGCGCGACCGCCGACGCTGCGACGCTGGTCGGCGAAGAACCCAACGAGGACGGTCCACGAACCGTTCGCGTTCCCGCACTCCAACACCGGGCGTTCGGGGTCGTCGCCGACCACGACGAACGCGCCGAGAGCGTGGTCTCGGTGCTTCACAAGCTCCGCGACGATGCGGCCGATGTGGGCGGAAACGGGGGTACGACCGACGACGACGATCTCACTGCCGACGACGTGCGCTCGGCGTTGCGCGGCCTCGAACGTCGGGGCGTCGTCGAAGTGATCCAGCGGACGGTGCCGACCTTCCGGCTCGCGGTCGAACGCGACGCGGTGTCGATCGAGCCGATCGACGACGAGTGATTACTCCGGCAGTTCGGGCCGCCTACGGTCGCGTCTTCGCGCCAGCAATCGTTTCACGGCACTGCCTGGCCCGCCCTCGATCGGCCAGCCCGCAGCGCGCCAGTTCGGGGGTTCGGGCTCGAATTTCGGACAGGATCCCGCACACTCGGCCGCGGTCTGACGGCGCTCCTTCGCCGCACACCACGGCAGCACGTCCCGACTCCCGTCGCGTTTGTCGCGACGCAGTTCGAAGTGGCGGCAGTCGGGTCGCATCGTGTCGACATACGACCGCCAGCCGCGCTCGTAGGCGCGCTCGGCGATCGCGAGCCGTTTCCCACGTTTCCACACTGGGCTTGCGTACTCGAAGCGTGCAGCCGACCGGTCGTGAGCCCCACCCGTCGGCCGGTCGAGAATCCGCGTGCCCGGTTCGTCGACCGCGAGCGTTCGCGGGTGCCACGCGACGCTCGTATCGTCGCCAGCCGTGCCCTCACCGAGAACCAGCACGCCCGCTTCGACCGGGAAATCTTCGAGCAGGACGGGTTCGATGGAGTCGTCGGTCGCAGCGGTCGCGACCCAGACCTCGTCGGCGAGGCCGAGCGCGACGTCGTGCTCGATCTGGCCCGCGAGGGCGCGCGCGGCGCTCGCGGTGAGATCGGGTTTGTTCTCGATCGCGATCACGCGCTCGATCCAGTCGGGGTAGGCCCACTTTCGCCGGAGTTCGATCCGGTTGCCGCGCTGCCTGGTCTCGACGATCTCCCGATCGGCTGCACGGTGGACGGCCTCGCGGACGTACCGCCAAGGATAATCGGGCTCGGGGAGCGCGTCGCGGTACCACATCCACTCGGCGGGTGCGTGCCGAACGACGCCCAAGAGATCGGAATCGAGTCGGTCGGTGCCAAAGCGAGCGCGTGCCGCGAGTGCGTTGGCGTCGGTCTCGACGATCACGGTGTCCCACCGCCGGTGTTTCGTGCCGAGCTGGCGCGCCACGATCGCCGTGGTATCGGGGTCGTGCGTATCGCCCGGCGGCCAGTTGCGCTCGGCCCAGCCGCACACTCGGAGTTCGAACTCGAACTCGGTGTCGGCGCTCTCCGTCACGTCCGGGAGTCCGTCGTGTGGTGACTAAGCCGTTCGGTTCCTATGGTCCATCGTCGTCTGATTGCTTTGTTTCGGGTTGGTTTCATCGGTCGTCTGATTCGACGACGGAGTTCAGCACTTCGAGGACTGAGCCGACACAAATGAGGACCGCAACCACACGCCTCCTCATCCGACTCCTTCACTTCGTTCGCTTCGCTCACTCCGTTCAGTCATCCCTCGCGCGAGTCGCGCGTCTCCGACGCGCTCACGGGTCGCTTACGCTCCCCGTTCGCATCCGCGGCCCTCCCTTCGGTCGCGCCGCGCTCCGCTCCCGCGCGCCACCGCACCGAGACCAAAGGTTTTCCACTCGACAGACGAGCGGTCAGTACCCCTCGTCGTCGAGGAAGCGATGAGCCTCTCGAAAGATGTCGCGCGGGCCGTCTTGGGTGATCGTATTGATGGCTTGTTCGTAGTCGCGCCACTGGTGGTCACGGTGTTCGTGGGAGAGCTCGGCGCTCGCCTCCTCGGATTCGGCGATGAACAGGTGGACGGTCTTGTGAATCGTCTCGCCGCCCGCCTGGAACACGTAGCTGTACTCGCGGCGGAAGCCGTTGAGGAGCCGGAAATCGGTGATTCCGGCCTCTTCCTCGACCTCGCGGATCGCGGTCTGTTGGAGTTCTTCGCTCCCTTCGACGCCGCCTTTGGGGAACTCCCAGTCCCCGGGGCGACTCTTGAGGAGCAGGTACTCGCGGCGGCCCCTCGTATCCCGGAAGAGGATAGCCCCCGCGCTCGTCGCATCGACTGCCATTGCTTGCTATACACGGTCGGCGTTTAATTGGTTACTGCTTCGTCGCGCCGATGGAATCCTGCGGTGCTGCTCTTTGAGCGCTGGCGATCGAGCCGGGAGCGTCGAACAGGAACTGTGGGTTTTTACCCACGGACTGGCGAGTGGCGAGACACAACTGCCATGCCCTTCGTCACGAAACTCAGACTCACGAGCGGCGATCGGGGTGCGCTCGATCGGGTGGTCGACGACATCAAGACGACCGCCGCACGCAAGGGCGTGGAGTTCAACGGGCCCCATCCCGCTCCGCCCGCCGAGCGTCGCGTCCCCCAGTCGAAAGGTCTCTCAGCCTACGGTGGCCGCTTCGAGGACTGGACGTACACCGTCTACGCCCGTTCGATCGAGATCGTCGGTCACGACGAGTTCGCTCGATCGGTCGCGAGCGAGTTCCCCGCCGGAATCCACGCCGAAGTCGAGATCGAGAGAGTTCGATCCGCGGGGTCAGGCTGACGAAGACGGACAGCGTCGAGGGAGCGCCTCAGAGGACGTCCCGCTTTCGGAAGTAAAGTAGTCCGGCGACCGGCGCGAGGACCGTCCACACGAGCAGAACGACGGCAGCGAACCAGTAGGAGGTCGCGATCGAGTTCGCCGTCTCGCCTGCCGGGAAGAAACCGAAGCGCCCGCCAGGCGTCGAGATGAGCGGATGGCCACTCGACAGACAGCGACAGGCCGTCGACGGCGGTCACGTCGCCGTTACTGTTCAGTGAAGTTGTCTATCTCGATGATTGACATCGAGGTTGTCAGTGCCGCGATGGGTGCGAGCATAAGTCTTGTCCAAACTCGAACAGGGTTCGGGTAATCGAGGTTGCTTCGTCGATCGAAAAGCGGTCATCGATGCGCCCAACCGACAGTATAACGGTCCGGCGCGTGACCACGTCCCATGCAGCAGTCCACACACGACGACCTGATCCAGCTGCGCCGCGACCTCCATCGCCACCCCGAACCTGCGTGGCGCGAGTTCTACACCACATCTCGAATCGTCGAGGAGTGCGAACGGATCGGCGTCGACGAACTCCTCGTCGGCCCGGACGTGCTCGCCGACGGCGAGCGAAACGCGGTCCCGGACGACGACGAACTCCAACGCTGGCACGATCGCGCTCGCGAGGTCGGCGCTCGCGAGGACGTTCTGGAACGGACCGAAGGGGGCTACACCGGGGCCATCGCGATCCTCGACCGTGGCGACGGTCCCACTGTGGGACTCCGAGTCGACATCGACGGACTGCTCCGCGAGGAGGCCACCGACGACGACCACACACCAGTGCGAGAGGGATTTCGCTCGGAGACGGAGGGAATGCACGCCTGTGGCCACGACGCCCACGCAACTATCGGGATCGGAGTGCTCGAAGCGATCAAGGAGAGCGACTTCGCGGGCACCCTGAAGGTGTTCTTCCAGCCGGGCGAGGAGATGGTCGCGGGCGGCAAACCGATGGCGAAAGGTGGCCACCTCGACGACGTCGACGCCCTCCTCGCGGTTCACGTCGGGCTCGATCACCCCACCGGCGAGATCGTCGCCGGCGTCGGGGGCTTCCTGGCGGTTCACCATTTCCGTGCGGATTTCGCCGGAACGCCGGCCCACGCCGGTGGCAAGCCGAACGCAGGCGAGAACGCGGTCCAGGCGATGGCGACCGCCATCCAGAATCTCTACGCGATCCCACGCCACGAGGACGGCCCCACGCGAGTCAACGCCGGGATGGTCGGCGGCGGCACCGCGACCAACATCATCCCCGAGGCGGCGTTCATCGAGGGCGAGGTCCGGGGCGAAACAACCGAACTGATGGAGTACACCCGCGAGCGCGCCGAGCGCGTCCTCGATAACGCCGCCGGGATGCACGGCTGCTCGGTCGAGCTCTCGACGGTCGGCGAGGCTCCGAGCGCGACGAGCGACCAGGCACTCGTCGACATCGTGCTCGACGCGGCGACCGAGAACACCGACGTCGACACGCCGACCGAGCGCGACGACCTCGGCGGGAGCGAGGACGCAACCTACCTGATGCAACGTGTCCAGGAGCACGGCGGCCACGCGGCCTACGTCGGCGTCGGCACCGACCATCCTGGTGGTCATCACACCGCGACGTTCGACGTCGACGAGGAGTCGATCGCGATCGGTGTCGACGTGCTCACCGACTCGATTCTGGGGATCGACGATCAGGAGCAGTAGACACCCAACGAAGAGCTTCGATCTACGTTAGAAACACTCAAACACTCGGAATCGGCCGTATATGTCGGACAAAGTAAGATTCGAAGAGGCAAACGTCGTTCGCCGAGCAGCTGCTGTTACGGTAGATACAATCCTCCTTATTCTTGTTCTCTCAGTTTCTGCCGTGACAATGGATATGAACTCGACAGTTGTATTTGTCCTTTCCATCGGTATCAGTCAATTCGCTTACTTCTTTCTTTTCGAGGCTATGACTGGCAGGACGATAGGGAAAATGATGACAGGGATAGAAGTCCGTCGCGCGGACGGATCACGTATCGACGCGAGCAGTTCGTTCACGAGAAACGTTTGGCGGTTCGTCGACAGTATATTTTATTACACAGTAGGAATTCTCGCTATTTTAGAGTCGGATGAAAAGCAGCGAATCGGGGACAGGCGCGCTCGTACTATCGTAGTGAGACGATGACGGCTGTAGGGCAAGAACCGAGGTTCTGGCTGGAATAAGTAGCCACGAACTTGAACGGTGCCGTACGATTGCGGTCGCGGAAAGCGCCGGTAGCCCTACCGCGAGCGAGCGAAGTGAGCGAGCGGGAGTTTTTGATGAACGTTTTTACTGCGGGGGGTCGCGCGCCGCAGTAAAAACGTTCACTGGAAGGTCCGGCCGACCTCGCGGTCCTCGGCGGGTTCGCCGCTGTCGAAGCGGTCCTGGATCTCGTCGTAGCGCTCACGAGTCTCCTCGGTCACGCTTGCGGTGACCTCCGAGAGCGCGTGCTCGAAGTGGCTCTCGTCGATCCGGACGTTACCGACGCTGCCGTCGATGTCCTCGGGATCGACGCTCTCGATGAACTCCCGGGTCGCGGCCATCGCGGCCTCGCGGGTGACGGCCTCGATGTCAGCGCCGACGTAGCCCTTCGTCCGGCGGGCGAGATCGGCGAGGTCGATGTCGTCGGCGAGCGGTTTGTCCCGGGTGTGGACCTCGAAGATCGCTTCGCGGGCGTCCTCGTCGGGCACCGGGACGTGGACGTGGCGATCCAGCCGGCCGGGCCGGAGGAGCGCGCTGTCGATCAGGTCCGGCCGGTTGGAGGTCGCGATCACCACGACGTCCTCCAGCTCTTCGAGCCCGTCGAGCTCGGTCAGGAGCTGGGAGACGACGCGCTCGCCAACCCCGGAGTCGCCCATGTTGCGGCCGCGCTCGCCAGCGATCGAGTCGATCTCGTCGAAGAAGATCACCGTCGGAGCGTTCTCGCGCGCCTTGGAGAACACCTCGCGGACGCCTTTCTCCGACTCACCGACGAACTTGTTGAGGAGTTCGGGACCCTTGATCGAGATGAAGTTCGACTGGGCCTCGTTCGCGACTGCTTTGGCGAGCAGGGTCTTCCCGGTGCCTGGCGGCCCGTACATCATCACGCCCTTCGCGGCGTTCATGTCCATCGCCTCGAACACCTCGGGGTAGTCGAGCGGCCACTGGACGGTCTCGCGCAGGCGCTCTTTGGTGTCTTCGAGACCGCCGACGCTCTCCCATGTGACGTCAGGCACCTCGACGAAGACCTCCCGGAGCGCGCTCGGCTCGATGCCCTTGAGCGCGTTTTTGACGTCATCACGGGTGACCTGCATCGATTCGAGCACCTCGGCGTCGATCTCCTCCTCGTCGAGATCGAGTTCGGGCCGGATGCGCCGCAGCGCGTTCATCGCGGACTCCTTCGCGAGGCTCTCGATGTCCGAGCCGACGAACCCGTGGGTGTTCTCGGCGTACTGGTCGAGATCGATGTCGTCGGCCAGCGGCATCCCGCGGGTGTGGACCTGAAGGATCTCCTTGCGACCTTCCTTGTCGGGCACACCGATTTCGATTTCCCTGTCGAACCGGCCACCACGCCGGAGCGCGGGGTCGATCGCGTCGACGCGGTTGGTGGCGGCGATCACGGTGACCTGGCCGCGCTCTTCGAGCCCGTCCATCAGGCTGAGGAGCTGCGCCACGACCCGGCGCTCGACATCGCCGCTCGTGTCGTCGCGCTTGGGCGCGATCGAGTCGATCTCGTCGATGAACACGATCGCGGGCTCGTTCTCCTCGGCCTCGTCGAACATCTCGCGGAGCTGTTCCTCCGATTCGCCGTAGTACTTCGACATGATCTCCGGGCCGGAGATCGTCTCGAAGTGGGCGTCGATCTCGTTCGCGACCGCCTTCGCGATCAGCGTCTTGCCCGTTCCGGGCGGCCCGTGCAGGAGGACTCCCTTCGGCGGCTCGATCCCCAACTGCTGGAACAGTTCGGGGTGGCGCATCGGCAGTTCGATCATCTCACGGACCTGTTCGAGCTCGCGGTCGAGTCCGCCGATGTCCTCGTAGGTCACGGAGGGCGTCGTTGCACCGCTGCCGCCCCCCGCATCGGAGACGATCTCCTCGGCGGGCTTCTCGCTGATCGTGATCTCGGTGTTCTCTGCGACGATCACCGTTCCATCAGGGCTGGTGTCGGCGACCTTGAGCGGGATGCGCTGGCCCGACCCGCCCGAGAACGGTCCGAACCCGAGCGAGAACGGGATCGTCTGACCCTGGGTGATCGCCTGGCCCGAGAGTTTGTCACGAACGTACGGCCCGACGTTCCCCCGGATACGGAGGTTCTGGGGCAGCGCCACCGTGACCGACTGGGCAGGACTGACTTCGGCCTTCTCGACCGTCACGTTGTCGTCGATCCCGACTTGGGCCTCGCTGCGGAGCTGGCCGTCGACCCGGATCACGTCGCGGCCCTGATCGTCGGGGTAGCCCGGCCACACGCGCGCGATCGCACGCCCTTCGCCGCCGTCGATCACGATGTAGTCGCCGTTTTCGAGGTCGAGCTCGTCCATCGCGGCCCGATCGACCGCCGCGAGACCGCGGCCGGCGTCCTTCTGTTTCAGGGGTTTGACGGTGAGCTTCATCGTCCCACCTCGACGGTAAGCACGCCGTTGTTGATAGCGGCTTCGACGGTTCCCGATTCTGGCACTTCGAACTCGGCCTGATCGTCGTCGCTCACGAGCATCACCGTGCTCCCGGCGACGTCGACCGTCGCCTCGCCGAGTCCGACATCGACCGCGTACACCACCCGGTCGTCGTACTCGTACCGCCGGAGTCCGCCGGTGTCGCGCTCGTCGAACTGCTGGAGTTTCGGTGTCATCCTAACCCTTGGTTAGTGCTACTGGTATATAAGTCTATCTCTCGCAACCCCGGCACGTGGGTTGTTTCGAACTCTATCGCTGGTATTGTGGTTCAGGCTGAAGAGTGGAGTACCAGCGGCTAGGTTGTGAGAAGACATCACCGCAATCGTCCGTCGTCGACGGTCGATCCAAGCGCGCTTCCTGATGACTCGTTCTCGCCGACAGTATATGTGCGTCGCCGACGAACCCAGCGTATGGAAACCGTTACTCACAGCGGACGGACGACGGCCTACGAACAGGTGGGGAGCGATCGTGACGGTAAGCGGGCGCTGTACGTCCACGGCAGCGGGGCGGACAGGGAGATCTGGCGCGCCCAGTTGGACGAGGGCGCGCGGCCGGCGGTCGCGCTCGATCTGAGTGGTCATGGCGACTCCGCGGACGTCGACGCCGATCCGGGCTACGAGACGCTCTCGGCGTACGCCGACGACGTGCTCGCGGTCGCCGATGCGACCGACGCCGAGATCATCGTCGGCAACTCGCTCGGCGGCGCGATCTGTCAGCATCTCGCGCTCGAACGCGACGCGTCGCCCGCGGGTCTCGTGCTCGCCGGGACCGGCGCGAAACTCACCGTGATGGACGACTTGCGCGCGTGGCTCGACGAGGACTTCGATCGCGCTATCGAGTTCCTCCACGGCGAGAATCGACTGTTTCACGACACCGATCATCCGGCGGTCGAGACCTCGAAGGCCACAATGGCTGCGGTCGGCCAGGCGACCACTCGCCGGGACTTCGAGACCTGCCATCGGTTCGACGTCCGGGGGGAACTCGACGGGATCGATGTTCCGACGCTCGCGGTCTGTGGCGAGCACGACGGTCTAACGCCGCCGCGCTACCACGAGTACCTCGCGGAGAACGTGCCGAACGCGACTACCACCGTTCTCGCCGACGCCGCGCATCTCGCAATGATCGAGCGGCCGGCGGCGTTCGACGACACGATCGATGAGTTCGTTCGGGGAATCGAGGACGACACGCATCGATCCTGAGGAAAGACCTTTGTTCCCGCGCTCGGCTCATGGATCGTGAACGCGCCCGTCGATCTGCTGCGGCTGCTCGCGCTCCCCGTGCTCGGGTGGGCTGCCCACCGGGATCTGCGAACGCGCCGGGTGGCGAACCGGATGTGGCTGCCGCTCGTCGCCCTCGGCGGCGCGCTGCTCGCGTGGGAGGCATGGACGATATGGCAGGGCGGACTCGCCACCGAACGCCGCCTGTTCGTCGTCCGCGTCGCCGTCAGTGTGGGCGTGATCGCCCCGGTCGGCTACCTGTTCTGGTGGCTCGGCGCGTTCGGCGGTGCCGACGCGAAGGCACTCGCCGCGATCTGCCTGTGTTTTCCGACACCAGCCTCGTATCTTCTCCCAACCGCCCCGTCGCTCGTCCTCCCGCTCACAACCGCGAGCGGTGCGTTCGCCGTGACGATCCTCACGAACGCGGCACTCGTCGGCGCGGTCTACCCGCTCTCGCTCACCGTCCGGAACGCGCTCGCGGGCCGGATCACGACGACGATGGCCGTCGGCCGGCCGATTTCGTGGGAGGGGGTTCCGGCAACCCACGGCCGGTTGCTCGGGCGGGCGAACGGGCTCGACTCAGGTCTCGATCTCGACGCGCTCCGGATGTACCTCGCGTGGCGTAACACGAGTCTCGCCGCGCTCCGGGCCGCACCCGCCGAAGGACGCGATCCGGAGAGTCTACCGACGGAACCGAACGCGCCCGGCGACGGACGGGTCGACGCCGCCACCGACGGCAGGCCGCGACACGGAGACCGCCGAGCGACTGGACCGGCCCACGACACAGCGGCGGCCGATCGGGAGAACGTACAGAATCCGGCCGACCCGTGGGGTGCAGCGGCGTTTTGCGACGACGTGGGCGACGCCTACGGCGCGACCCCCACCAACCTCCGTGCGGCGCTCGACCACCTCACGACGGCGGAATCGGTGTGGATCTCGCCGGGGATCCCGTTTCTCGTCCCGCTGTTCGGCGGACTCTGTCTCGCACTGGTCTACGGCGATCTGCTCTACGCCGGGCTGGCGGCGCTCGGGATGATCTGAGTCCCCTCTCGCAGAATTCGTGACGGAAGTGCGGGTCAGCGGCGGACGCGCGCCACGAGCCGTTCGAGTAATCCCGTCGGAGTATCGTCGTCCCAGAGCCGGAACGCGTTGGCGACGTCGGCGTTTCGGCTCGCAACCAGCTCCTCGTGGTCGGGTGCGACGACGACGAGGTTGATCTCGTAGTGACCGTGGTAGCCGTACTTCAGCAGGGTGCGGTCGGTGAACCCTTCGACGAACGACTTGGTATCGGCGTCGATCGTGTCGGTCGCGATCGCGAACGTGAACTCGGTGCTGTAATGTTCCTCGTTCGGTTCGATCCACTCGTCGGCGAGGGCGTGGGCGAGATCGACGAGACGCTCCAGCTCCGCAACGTCGGTCCGATCGGCCCGACGGACGAACAGGTGCTCGCCGGATTCGTGGTGGCCGTACGAGAGCGCCTCGTGGAAGAACTGTTTGTGGCTCTCGATGTGGAGTTCGCCGTAGAGCGTGAATCGCTCGCCCCGAACGTGGCGATCACGGTCGAGATCGTAGTTGAACAGCAGTCGATCGCTCACCCGATCGATGTACTCGTCGTCCCAATCGGGAACGTCGGGATAGGTGGCTGTGTCGGGGTCGGCCGCAGCATCGCTGGCGTCGTCTGCGTCGGCGTCCGTCGTGCCGGTTTCGATTTGTCCCGACTCGCCACCGTTCGCATCGGGAGTCATGGGTCGTAGGCGTGGACGTCACCCTCCGTGGGGGGCGCGCCGATCGCGAGTACCTCAACCGAGGTCTCGGCGTCCGCTGGGTTGAACGCGCGCTGTGGGCTGCCGGGATCGACGACGAACAGCCCGTCCTCGGGTACTTCGTAGGTTTCCTCGGGAGTTTCGACGTGGAGCGTCCCGGAGAGGACGTAGAACGCCTCCTCCTGGTCGTCGTGGTAGTGGTATGCGAGTGGAAGCATCTCGCCAGGTTCGGCTCGGAAGCGGTTGATCGCCATCCGATCGAGACCTGCCGGCTCAGTGAGACCACGAAGCTCGCAGGGACGGTCGTCGCTTGGCGCGATATCGTCGGGATCGAGAACGCGATAGCCCATGGGGGCGTCACGACGGGCGCGAGTAAAAGCGCACGGCCCACGCGAACGTTTAAGCGCCTGCTCGGCGTAACGCCGACCAACCATGGGTGGAACTGACCGCGAGGCGTGTGGTCGGTGTGCCATGACCTCCGTGACCGAGGTGGCCGCGGACGGGGAGAACGCCGAGGACGAGACGACCGATCCGTTCGCGGGCGCACGGATCGAACTCTCGGAGACCGAACTCCGGAGCGTGTCGCCGGCGGCGTGGCTCGCCGGAGCGAAGCGCCGGATCGACGCGGTGGCGACCCGCCTCACGTACGGAAAGTAGTCGCGAATCAACGAACGCGAGGATCATCGAACTCGATGGAAGAGAGTATTTCAGGTTTCAAGATACGGGGCGGATGGAACGACGCGGTCGAACACGGCGAACGGATCACCCACGCGCTCGCCGAACTCGGCGTGGAGGGCGAGGCGTTCTCGGAGTGGGACGAATGGCGGCCGAAGAGCCACGAGCGCCTCGGCGAGGACGTCAACGAGAAGACCGCCGAGCAGGCGAGTATCGAAGAGGGCGAGGGCGAGAAAGCCGGCAAGGAGCCGAACGAGGACCTCCTGAGCGCAGGCGAGAAACTCAGCGAGTCCTACGACCGACTCGATGATCCCGACGAGGCCGTCGACTCGTGGGGCGAATCGCTCGATTACGTCGCACGCGCGGCCGACTCCGCTGGCCGGAAGGCGGTTCGCACCGTCGAGGACACCGTCTACCGGAACGTGATGACCCAGGTCGCGCCGTACTACTTCGACAACGAGCTCGTGAGCGCGAACCTCCAGCGTTCGGGACGCGCCCGCGAGGGCGACGACGTGGGCTATGCCTTCGAAGTCAACGTCAACGACGACGATCTCAAAGAGCAGGTCTCCGATCGGCTCGCCGAGTACGACGACGAGGTCGATCGGTGGCACGTCGACACCCCGAAGAACGTCGAGGCGCTCGAAGCCGCCGAAGGTGGCGAAGTGCCGGAGGAAACAGCGGTATCGGATGCCGAATCGGACGTCGACTTCACGACGAACTGACCGGTTTCACTCCGTCTCGCCCGGTCCGCCATCGGTCTCGGCGGTCGCTTCGACGTTCGCCTCGGTGTCGGAAAGCCGATGGACGCGTGCGGCCGTGATACGGGTGTTCTCGACGGATTCGACCGTGATCTCGACCCCATCGTACGAGAGGCTCTCGCCCGCTTCGACGAGGCGGCCCGCCCGATTGAAGATGAATCCCGCGATGGTCTCGAACTCCTCGCCCTCGGGGAGATCGATGTCGAGCGCCTCGTTGACGGCGTCGATGTTGACCTCGCCCTGGGCGACGAGCGTGTCGTCGTCGACGATTTCGATCGGTTCGTCCTCGCCACCCTCCAGGATCTCGCCGACGATCTCCTCGATCATGTCCTCCACCGAAACGATGCCCTCGGTGGTGCCGAACTCGTCGATCACGATCGCGATCCGGAGGCGGTCGGCGCGCATCTCCCGGAGAAGGTCGTCGACGTTCTTCGATTCGGGGACGTGGAGGGTGGGCTGGATGAGGGCGTCGAGGTCGAGGTCCGCGGATTCACCGTAGTTCAGGTCCCGAACGAGATCGCGGATGTTGACGATCCCGATGACGTTGTCGAGGCTGCCCTCGTACACCGGAATCCGGGCGTGACCGCTCTGGACACACGTCTCGATCGCCTGTTCGACGGTGGATTCGGCGTCGATCGCGGTCACGTCGAGTCGGGGAGTCATCACCTCCTTCGCGATAGTGTTGTTGAATCGGAAGATGCGCTGGAGCATCTCGCGTTCGTCCTCCTCGATCACGCCCTCGCGTTCGCCCGTCTCGATCATGTCCTGAATCTCGTCACGGGTCACATACGAAGTCTCGATCGCCGACCCACCCCCGGTGATCCGGTTGATCTGACGGGTCAGGTAATCGAAGAACACGATCAGCGGGAGGAGGACGTACTCGGCGAGTTTGAGCGGGCGCGCGATCGTCAGCGCCCACGACTCGGTGTTCTCGACTGCGTAGGACTTGGGGGCGCTCTCGCCAAAGAGGAGGACCAGAGCGGTGATCCCGAAGGTGGAGATCGCGACGGCCTGGCCCTGCGAGACGTAGAGTGCGAGCAGTCCCGTCGAGATAGACGTCATCGCGATGTTGACGAGGTTGTTCCCGACGAGGATCGTCACCAGCAACCGGTGGGGATCGTCCTTCAACTGCTTGACCAGTTCCGCTCCCGGCTCGCCGTCCTCAACGAGTTTGTCGAGTCGATGTGAGGCGAGCGAGAACATCGCGATCTCCGAGGAGGAGAAAAACGCCGACAGCCCGATCAGCGTGAGGATGACGGCTGCACCGAGAGCGGCGAACACCGTTTCGGGGATTTCGGCCCCGAGAACCTCTACTTGGAGGGGAACGAGTGCCCCGAGCGGCGCGGACGGAGCCGTCGTGAACGGAAGTATGCCCATAGCGACGTGGTGGTGTTGCCTGCCGGCCGGATTAAACGTTCGCATGGTCGATGGTGACGATCGAGCAGCGTTCGCCAACCATCGCAACACAAAATCGGACGATCCGATCGAGACGAACGAACCGTTCGACGGTTCGACCGGGCGAGGAGAGGCGAAGGGCTTACGCGCGTCTCGCCCGAAGGATGGCGCATGAGCACCGATGCAGCCAGCGGCACCGCGTCCGTCGAGGCAAGCGAGCCGCTCACGCTCTACCGACTCCAGGCGTGTCCGTTCTGCGAACGTGTCGTCCGCCGGCTGGACGAACTCGGCGTCGACTACGAGTCGCGGTTCGTCGAGCCCCTGCACTCCGAGCGCGACGTCGTGAAGCGCATCAGCGGCAAGCGCACCGTGCCGGCGATCGTCGACCCGAACACCGGTGTCACGATGTCCGAGAGCGCGAACATCGTGGCGTATCTCGATGGCACCTACGGCGACGGGGAGGACGCGGCCTGATGGCGGAGCTCGACTTCGATGTCGTCGAACTCGACGAAACCGACCATCCGGCAGCGGGCGACGAAGCGCCCGATTTCGTCCGGCCGTTGGTCGACGCCGAGGCGTGGGCCGACACCGCCCTCTCGGACGTGCTCGACGACGGACCGGTCGTTCTCGTCTTCCACCCCATGGATGGGGCGTTCCCCGCGACGTACGTCTGGAACGAGATCCGGGATCGAGGATGGACCGACGAAATCGCGGTCGTCGGGCTCTCGATCTCGACACCGTACGCGCACAAACGGCTGATCGCCGAGCGTGGGATCGACGCACGGTTGTTCTCCGATCCGCAAAACGGCGTCGCCGAGCAGTACGGGATCGTGAACGACCTCGACGGGATGGCCGGGGTCGCGGAGCCGCGGCCCGCCGTGTTCGTGATCGACGACGAGCGTACCATCCAGTATGCGTGGGTGGCGAGTGAGTGGCCCGACTTCCCCGACTACGACGACGTCGAGACCGCGATCGACGCGCTCTGAACGTGGTCGATCTCGCACGCGCCGCCGCCGCGATCCACGAGGGAGAGGTCGTGGTGTATCCGACCGAAACGGTCTACGGCCTTGCCGCGGACGCGCTCTCGGCGTCGGCGGTTGAACAGGTGTTCGCAGTCAAGGGACGCGATCGGAGTAAGCCGATCTCGCTAGCGGTGCCCGACGTCGAGACGGCGACGGAGTACACGCGGCCGACCGCACAGGAAAAACGGTTCATGAACGAGTTCCTGCCCGGTCCGGTCACGGTACTCGTCGAGGCACGCGAGGCGGTCCCCGACGTGCTGACTGCCGGTGGGGACCAGGTCGGCATCCGCGTCCCGGACCATCCGACCGCGCTTGCGCTCCTGCGAGAGGTCGCCCCGCTCACCGCCACCAGCGCGAACGTGAGTGGGAACCCGAGCGCCCGACGGGTCGAAGACGTCGACGCGGCGGTGCGGGAGGCGAGCGCGGCCGTGATCGACGGCGGCAACGAACTCCCTGGCACCGAGAGCACCGTAGTCGACGTTTCGGAGGGCACGATCCACCGCCGCGGCGCACGCGCCGACGAGATCACGGCGTGGCTCGACCGCAGTGAGGAGTAGGCATCACCCGAGTCCGAGCAGCGAACGCAGCGACCGCGTCTTCACCCCGCACTCCTCGCGGTACTCACAGGTTTCGCATTTCGAGTCATCGTCGAGGCGCGGCGGTGGGCCATCGATCGATTCGAGCGTTCGGACCGCCCGTCGATAGGCTGCCTTCCGCCGGGTGGTGAGTTCCACCGCTCTGATGATGCCGTGTGTCGGATACTCGACGAACGCCCGCTCGACCGGGGTTTCACGCTCGAACGCGAGCGCCTTCGCGGCTGCGACGGCGTGAACGGTTTGTGGGTGCCAGACGCCGTTCTCGGGTGGGCTGCCGGCAGAGATCAGTGACAGAGTCGGCGTGTCGAGATCGAGGACTTTGTGCGCGATGCCTCGACACTCCTTGCCGGTGAGGAGGACATCGCGCGAGTCAGGTCGGCAGAGTTCATCGAACGCGTCGAATCGAGCCTTCGCGCACGAGAGATTGCTCCGGGTAAACGAGAATCTATTAGCACTATTGTCGCCACTACCACCCAACGCACTACTCCACACTGTGTGTTTTACCGTCTCTCCGCCTGGGCTGTGGCATATGGCAGGAGAGAGGCTGAAGACACCAGTACATCATCGTGGAATGCAAGTCCGACCGCGAGCACCATCACGCCGATGACCGTGGCGACGACCCCGACGGGCAGCGGTGAATCGTCGCCGCTCCCGGACCCGCTGTCTCCACCCTCCCAGTCGGTCATAAAGACCTCGCCGTAATAATTTCCAACCTCCTTCTCTTTGAGTACGACCGCGACCTCGCAGTTCTCGTCGGCCGAATTATTGTTCCTATATACTAAGAACAATTATCATATTGCCCTACTTTGTCGTTCTCTACTCCGCCAGCACCCAGTTTTGACCATCAGGTCGCAAGAGGCACTCTCCACAAGTGTCCAACCGGTTTTACAGAAGGTGAGCGACTGATATTACCTAATATAATTGTCTAAAACTCAATACTAAGGGAGAGGTCTCAATCCTGCCTATGAAATGTCAATTTAAGCAGCAATGGCAGTAGGGGCCCGACCTGCGACGAGAATTTCTCAGAAATAACGAGAATTTACGAGGAAGCTTTTTGTGCCCATTGATACACGGACGAAGTGCGATGTCAGATATCATCGAACGGCGCGTGGTCGAGGAGTGGGGCGATGACCAAGGACGTACGGAAGTTCAGGTATCGCGGAACTCAAACCGTGACCGGTACGAGGTGCGCCTCGCCTGCTATCAAGAAAATGGGCGGTTTGCCAACTTCGCCCCTCATGTGGCGGCAGACGAGAAAACCATGCAGTGTGTGCGGGAGGCCTTCGAGGAATTGGCCCCGGTCGCCCGAGAAGCAAACGAGCGGGAGAAGTTAGCCGATATTTCTGAGCTCGTCGATGAGCTTGGACATGAGCGGGCCATGGAGGTATTGTCCTCTACCCGAGACTTGGAGGCCAACATCGACCGTCATGACGACGCTGAAGACCTCGGTGACACGCAGGTCAAGGTAATGGAAGCTATCGCAGAAGGCGTAAATGACTCAAAGGAGATGGGAGACGCGCTTGAAATCACAGAAGAGACAGCTCGGAAGCACCTGCGCGAACTTTGGGAGGCCGGTTATCTCACTCGTGTTGACGACGAGATGCCCTACACCTACGCAGTCGCTGACCCCGACGAGGGTTCTGAGGCAGTGGTCACTGACGGGGGCGAGTCAAAAGTCAAGTGACCCTATTGTAGGGAGGTAAAATCGAGCGGACGACCATTTCAGAAAAGTTTATTAGTAGCATATGGCAGTTCCACCACGATTGAGCCGGATATAGTTGAGAATTTAACTGCTTTCAAATTCGAATAGCATTAAGAACTAACGCAACAGCGTGTGTTCTCCGTGTATGAGTCTGCTCAGTTCAATCGTGTCTGGTGCCATTGCGGGCTTCCTTGCCACATCTTTGGGAAGCCTGACAGTGCGATGGTGGCAGAAGCCAGTATTAGAATTTGAACCAAGCATTCTGAGAAACGGCCATACCTCCCAAGGCTGGTTAATGGAATGGTGTAAGTACGAGGTAGAAGTCAGAAACACAGGAAGCTCAGTAGCCACTAATTGTAAACTTCGAGTTATTCTTGAGGGCGTACGAAACACAACTGAAACGCGAATTCGGCAAGATGCACAGGAGGGAGGGGCACGAGAACAGGAGGTCAGTGCAGAGAAAAACTACCAGATTGAGCTGACACAAGGGTGGAGCGAGTCTGAGTCGCCAACCAGAATCGATATCAATAGAGAAGAAATCAGCCGCTTTGAACTTTTTCGTGTACATTCTGAAGCAGCTGGACCGGAGATGGATACACGTATTGTATTCAGCGAACATGAGCAAATTGATGGAGGTGGTGGCAACTTATCACGGCATTCGGAACCCATTCGAGTAGAGACATATACCCCCAGAACAAGCTATGAGCCTTTCGTTGATATGAAATCGCAACTCAAAAAGGAGACATTTGAAGAGATAGAGTGGAACACAAAGAAAGTTATAGTTACCTCCGCTGATGCCAACAAGCTTGAAGGGGAATTAGATGTAACGTGGGAAGATAGCCCCTTACCAGATGTGAATTTAAAACCAGAGTGAGGCAAATGTTCAAAAAGCAGAAATCGTTTGCACAAATCGGACCGGCCTTGATGACGTAGCTGGAAGTATAGGTCAAATTAATTTTACGATTCAGGAAGTCGTATAGTCACAAATCCCCACTCGAGAATATCAGGCGAGTGCTGTGTTCTTCAAGCCACTGAGCATGTTCTCTATACTGGGGGTCGTACTCCACGACAAGCGACCAGAAGGCATCAGTATGGTTCGGTTCTCGAAGGTGGGCGAGTTCGTGGATGACGATGTAGTCAACAATGTCCGACGGAGCCATCATGAGTCGCCAGTTCAGTCCGAGCGTTCCTGCGGTCGAGCAGCTTCCCCACTTCGTTCGTTGGTTTCGTATCTCGATTTGCTCGTACTCGACACCCATCTCCTCGGCATAGTGACTGGCGCGTTTCTCGAAGGTCTCCCGGGCTTTGCGCCGGTAGAGCGTTTCCAAGGCGCGTTTCACTGACGCCTGCTTCACATGGTGCTCCGAGAGACGGAACTCTCCCTCACGGACCGCGGACGAGGACCGGCGTTCGACCACTATCTCGTGGGGTGTGCCGAGATATAGGAACGTCGCTCCGACCTCAAATCGTCGGTTCGGCACCTCTTTCCGATACGAATCGTACTTACGCTTCTTCTCGACGACCCACGCCGCGTTCTCCGCCAGCAACGTCTCCGGGTTACTCTGAGACTCCTGTGGGAGTATCACGACCACGCCGCGAATATCGACATCTATACGCGGCTCGCCAGCTTCGTTGCTGCGACGCACTTCATAGTTCACTGCCTCGCCGAGCAAGTCGGTTTCACGCGGTCGCGTCTCAGACATAGTTCTCGATGAGGTAGGTCCGAACCGCGTCCGCAAACTCGTCGTCCTGCATCAGATGGCCGAGGTCGTGCTCAACGACGAGCGTATCCAAGAGTACATGCTCGATATCTTGGAGTGTTTGCTGGTTCGTCTCCCAGCCGGGATAGTCACGGTCCACCTGCTCATCGAACCGCGCTGCGATGTCCTCGGCCACTGCCTCGGCTTGGTCATCGGAATCGATAGCATCTGGGGTCTCTTCGGACAAGTGAGTGTAGATAGCGAACTCCGCACCATCCATGCTGCGCTCGTTGGCCTCCTCTTCGACCGCCAGTACCTCCTCCTCAACGGATTTCAGTGCCTCGACGGCTTCGGGGTCCGCCATGTCGCCACCTTGCCAGCGCTCGACGATATCGTTGACGCGCTCACTCAGACGCTTGTACCGTGGGTTCTGACCCGTTCGTGGATGGAGGTGGTCACGCGTGGCGTGAGCGACCTGCGACGCCTTCACGCCGGGGTTGTCCAGCCCCTCGGCGTTTTCAAGAAACTCCTCGCCAAGCTTGTACGTGGGGAAGTCGCGTCGTATCTCACCCACGTCGATGTTGCCTTCGAGGATGTCGCGGGTCTTCTCACGCATGTCCTCCTCGGGTGTGTCCTCACCCGAGGTGGTTCTCTGGAACGCGACGTGGACACGGCTCAGCCACTTGTACTGGTCCTGTATTCCCTCCTCGATGAGCCGGCCGTCGGGAGCAACGGACTCGTAGAGGTTCTGGAGACGGCGGAAGCCCTGCTTGAACTCGCGACGTTCGGGATGGGTACTGACGCGCTCGACGGCTTCGTAGGTAGCCTCTTGGCTGTCATCCTTGGGGATATCGTCGAAGAGACCCATCACCATCTCCAACTGCTCAACGAGGTCGTCGAAGAGCTCGTTTTTGTCGCGAGCGGCGTAGGCTTTCGTCTCGGCATCGTAATCGAGCGCCTCGTCAATGTTCTCGAAGACGCCCTGGAAGTCCACGATTTCGCCGTTCTCTTTGCCCGCGGCAGGCCGGTTCGTCCGGGCGATGGCCTGCATCAAGTTGTGGTTCTTCAGGTCCCGGTCGAGGTACATCGTCTTCAGTACCGGCGCGTCGAACCCCGTCAGGAGCATACCATGGACGACCAGTAGCTCCGGCGTGTCCCCCTGTTTGAACTGCTTGACTATCTGGTCGCGTTCCTCCGAGTCGGTGTGGAACTGCTTGATGAGGTCCGAGTCGTCGTTGGTCGCGGTGTAGAGCACTTCGACCTCGTCCTCGCCACGTTGCTCAACGAGGCGTTCGCCGTACATCGCGGCAGACCGCCGACTGGGCGTGACGACCATTCCCTTCCAGCCGTTCGGCGCAACGTGCTCATCGTAGTGCTGGTCGATTTCCTCGACAGTCCGGTCAACCCGCGGTCCGAATTCGGCGAGCGTGGTCGCGGTGACGGTCTCGCGGATGAACTCGCGTTTCTCCTCGGTACTCATGCCGCGGAACTGGTGTTCGAACTCCTCGTCGAGACCCGCCTCATCGATGTCCCACTCCATCTCGTGACGGAGCGTGAAGTACACCGGAAGGATTAGTTCGTCCTCGATGCCCTGCCTGACCGAGTAGCGATGGAGGTAGTCCTCGTCTTCGGGAGAGAACTCGCGGAAGGTGTTCTTGTCCTTCTCCCGCTCGCCCTCGCGGACGGGCGTGCCGGTGAATCCAAAGTGAGAGCACTGCGGGAGCGCCGCATCAAGGCGGCTCCCGAGGTCGGCTTCCATGAAGCGATGAGCCTCGTCGCTCATCACGACGACCTCGTCGTTGCCTTGGGTGTCCGGCTCGACGTCCTCGAACTTCTGGATAGTCGTGAGAACGAGCTGGCTCTGGCCTTCTTCGATGAGTTGCTGGAGATGGCTGATGCTCTCGGCCTCGGTCCACCGCTCCAGCGTAAGGTTCGCCAGTTGGTCGCGCATCTGGCTGTTGAGCTTGTCCGTGTCGACGATGATGAACACCTGCGGGTTGGTGGTGGCGGCCCGTGAGAGAAGGTTCTCGGCCGCATAGAGCATCGTGAACGACTTGCCTGAGCCTTGGGTATGCCAGATGAGCCCGCGGTCGTGCTCGCCCTCACGCACTCTGTCAAGGATGGCGTTGACGGCGTAGTATTGCATATATCGCGGGACGATTTTCGCGTCGCCGCCGGCCTGCCGCTCGTAGAACACGAAATTCTTCAGCAGGTCGAGAAGCGTCTCGGGGTTACAGAGCGCCAGCATGGCCTGCTTCATCTCGTTGGGGTCTTCATAGACCCGCGGCGCGTCGTTCCATGGCTCGTAGAACTCCTTGGGTGCGCCGACAGCCCCATACCGGAGTTCCATCGTGTCGGCGGCGATATTGAACAGGCCAGGGACGAACAGCCGAGGTACGTCCTCCTCGTAGGTCAGCAGGTCGCTCACAGCGTCGTGCCAGTCGTTGTCCTGTGCGAGGCTCTTGAGTTCCATCGTCACCAGCGGGATGCCGTTGACGAACAGATTCACGTCCGGGCGGATGGTCGTCCCGCGCGAGACGGAGAACTGATTGACTGCATGGAAACGGTTGTTCTCGGGTACCTTGTGGTCAATCAGGTCGACGTAGATGGTTTCGCTCGAACCGTCGGCCTGCTGGACCGAGAAGGTCTTCCCCTTGGTGAGGAGTTCGTGAAACGCCTGATTGCCGTCCAGCAGGTTCTCGTGGTCGAGGTCACGTTTCAACGAGGAGATGAATTTGTCCACGTTGTCCGCGGTCACGTCGTCGTTGAGGTTGACTACCTGCTCGGCCAGTAGGTCCCAGTAGACGACTTCGTTGCTCCGACGGTCATACTTGCTATCGAGAACGTCCGCACCCCAACTTCCGTCCTGCCCGTGAGTTTCCCAGCCGACACCATCGAGCCACGAGAGCAGTGACCGCTCGACACCGCCCTCGTTCGGGACGCTCACCATGGACCGGCGTTCGGCGAGGTATGACAAGATTCTGTCGGTGGTCGAACGAAAGAAGCCGACGGGGTCCGAACCCTGATTACTGTAGAGCGTCAACGCTGTCAACAAGAATGTCACAACAGGTTCGGCTTCAAGACCACGTGTACGAGCGCATCCGGTCGAACAAGCGCGACGACGAGTCGTTCAGCGAGGCCGTCGAGCGGCTCATCGGTGACCGGTCGTTGCGCGACCTCTGTGGCGTGTTCGACGAGAACGAGGTGGCCGAGATGCGCGACGCCATCGATGCCGCCGACGAGCGAGACCGCGACGAAGCCCGCGAGGTCGCCGAGTGCTTCGAGTGATTGTCGATACGAGCTTCGTCCTGGATGTCATCGGCGACGTGGAGGCGGCCGTCTCAATGGAACGGGAACTCGAAGCCGAGGGTGTGCCACTCGTCATGCCGGCGATGACCGTGCTGGAACTCTATATCGGTGTGGGGAAGGTGGCGAACTCCCCCGCCGAGCGCCGGACCGTCGAGGCGGTGCTGGATTCGTACCCGCTGGTGGAGATGACTCCCTCGATTGCTCGGCGTGCCGGACGACTCCTCGGCGAGCGCATGGCCGACGATGACGACGGTCCCGGCATCGGGAAGGGTGATGCGGCAATCGCCGCGACCGCCATCGAACGCGACGAACCCGTTCTCGCTGGCGATTCGCACTTCGGCACGATTCCCGGCGTCGCGCTCGAAACCTATCGGTGAGTCAGCCGTGCGCCAGCACCGCCTCGGGGATGTCGATGTCCGCCTCGTGGGTGCGGACCGTACCAGAGAGCAGGTCCTGCATGAGACCCTGTTTGACCCTCCGTAGCTGTTCCTTCTCTTCTTCGTAGATACTAACTTGGCTGTCGACGCGAGACAGGTCTTCAGCGATTTCCTCTTGTTCCTCTTTTGGTGGGAGGGGGAATCGAAAGTTAGCGGCCATTGTTTTGTTGATTGATGGGACGGTGCCGGTCTGCGCGACTGCATTGAAGTCGACCAGTGTGGATGCGTAATACAGATACTCCGGATTGATTTCTTCAGGAATCCAACCCATGATGTTATCGTCAAAGGCGGTGTCCTCACCTGTGATACGAGTCTTGTTCAGTAATAGCGCTTCACCGACGCGAGGATGAATGACCGTATTCTCGGGGAAAACGTTCTTGCTCAATTCATCAAGTACCTCGTCGGTAACTCTGTTCGTGACTTCTTGAATAGATTTATCATTTCCGGGTAAATTCATGTCCTCAACCTTTATCACCGCACGTGAGCCAGCGTGACCCTTCTGAAACTCTCTGGGAAAAGATTTGCCACTCACGATTTCGGCTACGTCACCTAATCGGACGACAGACCAATGTTGTGGAATCGTCACCCTCCGTGTGCCTACGATACCATCTTGTCGCTCTCCGCTCGCATCCGATGCGATTACTCGCCTCCTGATGTACCCCCGTTGGACCCGCTCAGTCTGTTCGATGATTTCTTCGGTCTTCTGAATCGCTTGGTCAAGGGTGTAGAGTACGGTGGCGATTTTGCGCTGTTCTTTATATGATGGATATGGTGCAGCTACGTTACCAATCGTGGATTGATTGAGAAGTGGTTGAGCGGTTTTGGTCGCAAGCGCCCCCAATTCTCTATTAGATAAGCAGTAAAACAGAAAATCGGTGTTGATGTCGTCAGATGGTTGCGCTTGAATCGCGTTGTCTGAAACCCACACTGGTTGATATGCTTTCTCAACTTCACCGACCGCGCCAACACGACCAAAAATCAGACCTCCGTCGAAATTCGATTCGGAGTGTGAACCGATAGGGCCATTTGAGCCATATACAGGATATTGTTTCACCCCTTCATCGGCATGGTCAGTTGCTTTTCCATTTCGTAGTTCACACAGGGACTCAACGTTTTTCGTATCCCAATCTGATGGAATCCGGCCAGCCGCTGTTTCCACGAACTCAGCTTTATCTTCAGGCTGTGGCTTGGCAAACTCGTCAAGCGACGCCTCCTCACTCATAGTTCAGCGCCTCCATGTGCTGGTCCATCCGCGCCTCTATCTCGTCGCGTTCGGTCTGCAACTCCCGGAGTTTCCCGAGTTCCGCGCTCACGTCAATGTCCTCCTCGGGTTCGGTCGTATCGACGTACAGCGCGATGTTCAGGTTGTAATCGTTCTCCCGAATCTCCTCCAGCGCCACCGTGCGACTGACGCGCTCCTCAGTCGTCCAGTCACGAACGTTCGCCACGATGCGGTCGACCCCCTCGTCGGTGAGTTCGTTCTGATTCGAGAGTTCGTCGTAGAACGCCTCGTCGGCGGCGTGGACGAACTGGACTTCGTTCTCGCGCTCGGCCGGCTTGTCGGTGTTCAACACGAGGATGGCCGACGGAATCGAGTTGTTCTGGAAGAGGTTCTCGGGCAGTCCGACGATGGCCTCCACCATGTCGTTTTCGAGCATCGGCTCCCGGTAGCGTGATTCGTGCTTGCGGAAGAGCACGCCGTGGGGGATGACGATAGCGGCTTTACCACCCGAGTCGTCGCCGCGCTTGGGGTCTTTCAGTTGCTCGGCCATGTGCATGATGAAGGCGTAGTCACCCCGGTCGGCCCGCGGGAGTTTCTCGTGCCAGTCGAAGCGGCCATACGCGTCGTCTTGGAGGTCGTCCTTCCCCCAGTCAGCCGAGAACGGGAAGTTCGCGAGCACGCGGTCGAACCGCTCCAGTTCGTCGCCGTTGGTGAACTGCGGGTTCGATAGCGAGTCCTCGCGCTCGATGGTCCCGTTGAGCGCATGGATGGAGAGGTTCATTTTGGCGATGGCCGCGATGTCGGGGTTGATTTCCTGCCCCGTGAACGTGAGCTTCGAGGGGTTGCCACCCTGCTCGCGGTAGTACTTCGCGGCCTCGATGAGCATCCCACTGGAGCCGACCGTCGGGTCGTGGAAGGTGTCACCATCCTCGAACTCGTCGACGAGCCGGACACACAGTTGAACGATGTGCGGCGGCGTGAAGAACTGTCCGCCGGATTTCCCTTCTTCCTCGGCGAAGTGACGAACCAGATCCATGTACGCCTCGCCGAGCATGTCCGGCGGCACGTTCTCGCGATCGAGGTCGTACTTGCTGAGGTGCTCGACGAGCTTCCCGAGCCGGTCGTCGTTGAGCGCGTCGGCATCGATGTAGTCCGCTCGGAAGAGACCTTGGAGTTCGGGGTTCTCCTCGGTCAGCGCGTCGAACGCTTCGTTGAGCGCTTGGTCGACGTTATCGCTAACGGCGCGGAGGTCTTCCCAGAGGTAGCCTTCAGGAACGACGGGCGTATCGAAGAGCTTCGGCCGACGAGCGTAGTCCTCGCCATAGTCGTCGAGATTCTCTTGATACTGTTTCTCGAACTCGTCGGAGATGGTCTTGTAGTAGACCAGCGGGAGGATGTACTCCTTGTAGTCAGTCGAGTCGACTGCATCACGAATGATATCCGCACACTTGAACAGATGAGAGTCGAGCTCATCAAGCGTCAGGGGCATACCGTATCCATATCCGTGAGGGTCTTAGACTTCATGGTGAGCAGGACGCACTTGTAGGAATTGCGAGCAAAATATATGCTGAGCCACAACACATCCTCACACATGCAGGTAGGTCTCGTAAGCTGCACGAAAAGCAAGCGGTCAGAAGCTTCGCAACCGTCCGAACTCTACATGCCGTCTTCGTTGTTCAAGAAAGCGAAAGCCTACAGCGAGGAGAATCACGACGGATGGTATATTCTCTCGGCGAAGCACCACCTCCTCAGTCCTGACGGTTCGGTAATCGAGCCCTACGACGAGACGCTGAGCGGAGCGCCCGTTGATAGAAAACGCGAATGGGCGAAGACTACTCATCAACAACTCAACCGCGAAAATTTGCTGGAGCAAGGCAATGAATTGGTGTTCCACGCAGGTCGTGATTACTATGAGGAACTCCTCCCGCTATTAGAAGACTCAGGTGTGGACATTAGCATTCCGACGGAGGGCTTAGGTCTCGGGAAGACACTTGCCTGGTACAACGAACACCTCGATGAGTAGCACTGAGTAAGTCAGCACCGAGACTGGTCCGCTTCGGACTCCTCGGCGTCAATTTGGTCGTAGATTTCCCACATGACCTCCGTTTCCACATCAATTGATGCGGCTACTGCATCCAACCACTCGTCTATCGTACCATACTCTTCTCGAAGTGGAACCTTGAGTTGTGGGCGGTCCGATGCCACATCTGCAGCTTCGAGTTGGTCTTCGAGATACTCACGTCCCCAATCGTTCCAGTGTGTGCCGATAAGCCAGAGGGGTTGGTCTACCTTCACTGGGTCGAAGCCATGCTCCACGCAAAACTGACTCCAGAAGCTCCTGATTTCCGTATCGCTGTACTCCTGCCCCAAGATTACCTTTGTTACCTTCCGGATTTGGACATCGACTGGGATGTTGATTTCTGTGATGTTTGATAGTGGGTGGACGTCCTCGTGCATCAGCCGCATCCAGAGCGGGCCGATTTTCTCGCCTCCCAGGTACGGGAAGCCGCTGTCGCTACGGACCGCTTTGAGGATTGAGGGAGCGTCAAAATCGTGTTTCTCGAATAGTTTCAGAGGGGTTGAACGATAGTGACGATAGAACGTCTCAGCGTTCTGGTGCCAGATTTCCGCATCGCGCTTCCCGAAACGCATTCCCTGCTCTCGAAAGAGGTCAACTAATTCCTCCAGAGACCGCTCCTCGAAGAGTGTTGTCGGCTCGTATATCCAACGCTCATCATCCCAAAGTCGTCTGGTCTTCTGCCAAAGCGCCTCTGCGTCCCGCTGGTAGTCAATACACGCAACGAACGTGAGATAGCGGGCGCGGTCGTCGGTATCTTCGATGCCGACCATAGCCCGTTTCTCCGGCAACATATCTCGCTCAAATGGATGAGACCAGCTGTCGTAGTCGTTCACAATTCGAGAAACAATGGGTTCCAGAGGACCGGTGTCTTCTGTGAGGGGCATGCTCACGAAGTCAGTGTGAGCGTGGAGTGTTAAGAGTTCACAACCTCTCGGAGGAAGTCGCAAATTCCACGCCTGACCCGCTTCGGCTGTGTGAACGCAGACAAAGCCTTTCCCCCCTTCAACGGCCGCCGTTACACCGAGCGCGACAGCTGTTGGTTACTCTCCTCGGTCGTCGTACTCGTCAAGGAAACGGCCGAACGGTCCGGTGACCTCGGGATCATGTACGGAGTCTGGGTCAAGAACTACCAGCAGCTCGGCAGCGGTATAGGCCTCTTGCCGGTCGGGGTCATGGTTCTGTCCAGCAGCCAACACTCTTCGATGGAGCGACTTGGGGACGTCGATGAAGGGGCGCGTCATGCAGGTTTGTCGGCATCGAGCACCAAACGGTCCGTCAGTAGGAGCGCATCACCGTACTCAAACGCCGTATCGAGAAGCAGCAAGACCAGACCGTCCCCCCTGTTCCCAGTGAAGTAGTGTCGGTGGCTGCGTCGTCGCGGGGCGTCACGTCCGAGTCGACATCGTTGAACGTGAGGTCGGCGATGGCGTCGTTCTCGTCGTCGCCCGTTTCGAGGGCCTTGTTCAGGTCGCCCCGATGTCGCTGCTCTGCGCGGCGATATGGCCCCAGCGAGAACGTTCCGGAACCCAGAACTCCTCATGGAGGTCGCGGTCGCCTCGAATCTGTTCGAGGAGGTATTCATCCAGTTCCTCTTCGTCACCGGTGAGTTCCTCGGCGATTTCCCACGTCTCCTCTTCAACCCGGTCGTTGATTCGCTTCAGGAAGAGCAGCCCAAAGATGTAGTTCTTGTAGTCCGCTGCGTCAATACTTCCACGCAGAACATCAGCCGCCTCCCAAGGGTGAGATTCCAGCGTGTCGAGGTCGAGAATTTTTCCCCTCCCTCAGTGTACTGGAGGAGGCTCTCATCTTTAGAAGCCATACTGCCATCATGTGCCATCCGTTGTTTATCTCTTTCTGGTGCCATTGGAAATCACTCCTCTCCTGTCCACTGGAGATACAGTTTCCCCACGTCGGTAAGGTAGACGTGCTTGGTTCGTCCGGACGGTCGACGCTCGACGAGTCCGCGGTCCTCCAGCTGGTCCACGTGGTAACTGACCTTCTGTGCCGACTCCCCGAGCGCCTCCCCAATCTCCCGCATTATCACGCCTGTTCTCCCCTCGTCGGTCCAGTCACCGAGCGTGACCAGGAGGTCGCGCTGGAGCCCCTCGACCTCGAACGTGAGTGGCTGGGTAGGTGCCGGGAGTTCCATGATGAGCTCGTCGATGTTCTCGGTTCCATCTTGTGGTTCGAGCACGTAGTAAGGCGTCGCGCCGATGAAGAACGCCGACGATGTCGCTCCGCCCGCGACAAGGTTCGTCCCGCCCGTGATGTTGATGAAGAGGTCGTCACCCGGATGCTGTTTGGCAATGCTGACGATGGTGTCCACGACATCTCGAAGGTCAAACGCGTCAATTAGACGGCTTTCCAAATCATATCCAAACTCTTCTAGGTCTGCCTCCAGTTCTATCCCCTCGGACTCGAACGCGTCGCTGGTGAGGAGATAAACCTTATCCGCACCTGAGTACGCGCGGAGTCCTCGCTTCACGTGCGAGGTGGCCCGACCGTGGGGGATGATGTGTATGTTCATGGGTCGTATTTCCTGAGTGAGTTAGCTGTTCGAGCATCGTGGTGGGGAGCGCTCTCTTCGTCCTCCAGCTCAACGACATCTCCTTCTTTAGGGAAGTATTCCGCCGAGTCAAGATCGAAGTGAGTGTCGTCCCCTTCCTGTCCTTCCGGGTAGGCCGTGACGAACCCTCGGGTATCGGATAGATTGTGAATGAATCCGTGCTTCGGAGTATTGCCGTCAAGAGCACTTTCGCGGCCAATTAGCTCTACATCTGACTTCGACAGTATCTCTTGCCAGAGTCGGAGAATTTCCTCCATCGCTGTCCACGACAGAGTGAGGAAGCCCAGCAGGGACGCTTCGGGCTTGTCGGTCGCTGTCGGTATACCGTCCGGGTGTACGATGACGACATCTCGATACTTCTTGAACTGGGTGAGAACGAACTCGAACGGGATGTCGGGCTGCTTCTCAAGCACGACTGCAGCGTAGAGCTTGAACCAGCGGGTCACCGTTTCGAGACTATCATCTCTCTGCCCGTTGCGTTCAAGTTTGGCATGGAAGCCCTGACATTCGATTATCCCCGAAATCAGCGTCTTCAGTGCTGTGTTGAGGCCTTCAGCCTCGAACCGGTCTGAAAGGACCTCGAGCGTCTTGTCCTTCGTCCTCCCGTACTGGAAGTCAATCCTCGTGTAGATGTTCTCCTCGTCCGTCGGGTCCAACCTCTCCTCCATGATGTCCCCCATGATTGCGTCGCACTGGTCCAGCTGCTCTTCCAGTACGGTTCCCTCAAGCAGGTCTGCTGTCTCTGAGGGCTCGCCCCCACTCATCGCTTAGAACACCCCCTCGAAATCAACGGCAGTGTAATCTCTCTGCTCGTCGTTGTACTCCTCGCGTGCTTTCTGAACTTTCTCCGCAAGGTCCATGAGTTCGCTATCGGAGTACAACGGAACGATAACGTCGCCAATTCGGCGGAGAGGGACGTACTGAATGGTGGACCCACGGGCCATGGACTGAACCTGCTTCTGCCCCGTCTGGGAAGCGAGGTACGCAGCGTAAACCGCCGCCTCAACCTCTGAATGGAACCTGATGATGGCCCAGTTCGATGAGGGGACGACTGTTTCTCCGGGGTGGTAGACTTTCCCCGGCGTCCCTTTTAACCCGATGAGAACATCGGTTGGATTAGCGACGAGAGAGTCGCCATCAACGTGAGTCGTCCATTCGTACAGGTTAGCACCCAATTTGAGATAGGAGATATCCGAATTCGGGTTTTCGTACGGTTCGAGTTCGTCGCCCGAACGACGCGCTCCCCCTTCGATTTGGATTGCGAAGTCTTCCAAGGGAGCGACTTGGTCGAACCGATCGTGAAGTGCCTGCTGAGCCTCTTCCATTCCCAGCAGTTCGCTCGGCAGGAGAGATTCTGAAGCTCCCTTCACCGGAATCGTTTCACCTTCGTCGTTCTTGACTTGCGCCACTGCTCGACTCAGTTCGTCCTTACTACCCTCATCACAGACGATGCCCGTGAACTCGTTTGTCGGCCCCCCGTGATTGTCAACCACTACAACAGACAGGCTGAATCTGGAGTCAAGATACGGGAAGAGCTTGGCATCACTAAGCTCGATAATCCCACGAAGGTTGTAATCTTGGACAATCTTTTCTCGAAGCCATGCGCTACGGACAGCCACCAGACCGGTGGTGGGAACTATTGCTACTAACCGACCGCCATCGGCTAACTGGTCTAAGGCCAAAGAGAGGAAGGCTTCGTGTAGTTTCACCCCTCTTCCTTCATCGAGATAGTCGAGGACCTCATCCGAGGGGTGTCCTCCGAAAGGAGGGTCGAGTACGATACAGTCGAATTCTGCTGCAATTTGCGGCTGGCTGGTGACCTCCTCGTCGTGCGCGAACGTGCTTAGCGTGGTAGAGTTACCTGAGGCTTGGATATCCTCCCGACAGGCCATCTCCAAGAAGTCGGCCGTCACATAGGTGCCGGACTTCTCCAGTAGATCGTTGAAGAAGAGAGCAGCGTTGTTTACACCTGGATTCAGCTCTACACCGACGACCTCGTCCGTGTACTCGTTGGCCGCTCTCAGCGTGTAACCCCAGCCAGAGGCAGGGTCAAGGACAGAGTCACTGTCAGTGATATCGAGCAGTTCTACCAGACGCTCGGCGACCTTGGGTGGGGTGGTGAACTTCTCACCCTCACGGTCGAAGAAGTCTCCCATGAACGTCTCATCGACGATTTGCCGTCGGATGTCGAGTGTAGTGGATGCGAGGTCGTAGTTCGAGAAGACCGAGAATACGGTCCTGAGTACGGGCGAATCGATTGGTGTTTTGCCCGGCGTGTAAGAATCGTGCCGTTGTTGGATAGACGCGTCAAGGCTCTCAATGACCTTCTCAAACGAGTCCTCGATATCAACGTCTACCGCCCCTCTATCGGCCTCATACTTCCGGTAAAGCTGTTGAACAAATGCTTCTGACACCTGCTGGTGCTGTTTGGAGCGGAGTTGGTCGCGTATCCGAGCGATAAGGAACTTGAACAACTCGTGCGATCCGATGGGCTGCGGACCCATGTTCGGTTCGTCGCCGATGTCTGGATACTTGGAAACGGGAACTTCGATTAGCTCGTCGTCCTGGTCTACCTGGAAGATGTAAAGGAGATCCTCAGAGACAATCGCGCCGAACGGTGCACCGGTTTTCTCGATATACCTTCGAACTTGCTCGATGTCCTCGGTTCTTCGGTGAGGGGTGCTGAGACTGCTATACTCAAGAGCGAGGAATGGGGATGTCCTCTCCTTGTCCTTGAACACGAGAATGTCGGGTCTGATAGATACTCCACCCTCACCCAGAGCTGGCTCTCGGGTAACACGCGACACCCCGTACTTATCCTCAAGCGCCCGCTGAACCTCTTCGAGTGCCCCGTGTTCGGTCATATGGAGGAGAAGGCTGATACACTATTTAGATTTTTGGTCGGAATATCAAATTCAAATTTGTACCATTATCCGTGGTCCTCATTGACGTCTGCCTTGCGAACGTACTTGCTCTCCTCAATGTCGTACACCGCCGACTCGGAGAGCGGGAGACCACCTCAAGCGCCTTGTCGACCTTCTCGCGGTCGACACCGAGCACCTGCTTGCGGTCGATGCCGGCCGATTCGGGTGCGTTGAGTACGGTTCTCGTCGTCCTTGAGCGAACGCTGGCGGCGCGTGGTGCGCTGCACAGAGCCGTTGCTCGTAGACCGGGCGGGCATCTTGTGCCCGGTCGAGAAGTACATCGGTCACGTCCTTGCGCAGGTCGTTTGCGTTGCGCTGGACATCCGACAGCAACGTCTAGAGGTTGACGAGGACCGGGGTGGGCGGCGGCAAGGTGGTTGGCGACACACACCCAGCAGAGACCGTGGCCGGGGCAGTCGTCGGCCAGGCTGCTACGATGTGGGTCCCGACGCCACGCGAGGTTTCGCCAGTCGTTATCGATGGTGGTCGTCTCGGTCCCACAGCCGCGGCACGCGGTGCGCTGATACGTCTCCTTGCGCCCGCACTCGTCACACTCGGCGATGAACACGCCATCCGCCACCCGGTCGAGGTTCGGTCTGGGGTCGCCGTCGCGGTTGAGGTCTTGTACATCGCCGTCCTCGTACACGCGGTCACCGACGGTGATAGGTTGGCCGAGATCGTTGCTCAGGCGTTTCAGCCGGACCTCGGCGTCCTCGGAGGGACTTATTCGCCGTCGCTCTCCTGAACCATCCACAGACGCGCGTTCGCCACCTTCCGACTCTCCACTTCGCCCTCATCCTCAAGCCCCCGGAGCTTCTGGTACGCGGTCTCGTAGGAGCTTCCAAGCGCGTCGGTCACATCGCGCGTGCTCGCCATACCGCCCACCTCGCGGACGGCCGCGAGCACGTCCTCTGCCGGGTAGCTTTCGGTATATCGACCACTCTCGTCGTCGCGATCTCTCGGCATTGAATGGTCGTTTGTCACCATCATAGTCAAGAGTAATGGTCCTGAACGTATATCCCTTTGCAGGTACTCCAAAAGGTAGAGTTTAAGCCTATACAGGTACTATGTAATGGTGAGGCAGAACCGGCCCTTTGGGCGCTTTCGACGGAGAATTGCCCCGGTGGTTGGACACCGAGGCTGGCTGTCTCGTGGAGACCAAGACAGCAATGGCAATTTCAGTCAGCGGACAAGAAAAGGGCATCGACACCGGCCACGCTGAGCAGGAGCCGGCACTAACCGAGGCACGCTACCGGCGCGCGACGACCGAAGAGATGGACGCCGAGCCGGTCGCCCCCGCAATCTACGATGTCCATTCAGCGAGTGGGGAGACCTACCGCATCGAGTTGGAGTCCGGCTACTGCGGGTGCGCCGACACCACGTTCCGCGGCCTCGGCTGCAAGCACAGTCAGCGGGCAGCGCTCGCGGCCCTGTTCGACGATGTCCAGCGCAACACGCGCTTCGTCGCCCGTGTCGCGGCGTTCGCCGCCGAGCACGGCTGCGAGCACGACGTTCGCGGGTGCGCCGGCCCCACGCTCGTCGGCAAGCGGGGCTATCCATGTACGGGCTGCGTGGCTGCAACAGGCGGCGACGACTGGACCGTCTGGACGGCGCTCGTCGGGGACACCGGAGCGGGAGCGGGCCGATGAGTACCGGCGAACGGTGGACCATCACCTACAGGGTGGACGTCGGCGGCACGCCCTACGCGGGGAGCGTCACGGTCTCGAACATGGGCATGAGCGACGACGCCGCGCGGCAGTACGCAGCGAATCACCTGCTCGACACGACCCTTTTGGTCGACGCGACGGCGGCCGGCTTTGACGCCGGTGACATCGAGGTCCAGTACCGGCGGGTTGCGGGAGGACGCGAGCAGGCCGTCGCTTGCGACGAGTGCGGCGGGCCGGTCGAGCACGCGGACCATGCGCTAGCCCGCTGCGAGGCGTGTTTCGGGCACGCGCAGTTGGAGGGTCGCCGATGACGCTCCGCTGCGCGCGATGTGGGTCCTACGCGCTCGCGTTCACCGCACAGTCGTACACCGAGACCACGCTGTTCGAGGGCTACGAGTGCGAGCACTGCGGCGCGACCGGCTCGCTCACCGCGAACGACAACACGGGCATCTCGTACACCGAGGGCGCCATCGAGAGCGACGGTGAGGTATGGTGAGCGTGCTCACCCTCGATGTCGACGCCCTGCCGACCGACGGCCGCGTGGTCGTCGCCGACACCGCCGACGGCGGCGTGCTCGTGTTCGTCGAGCGCGGTGTTACCGAGACCGTCGAGTGGGGCGAGCACTACCTGTTCGACGGCTGCGTCGTCGTCACGGAGGACGCGCCCGACGAGGCCCGTTCCGAGTGGGCCGACGAGTACCTCGACGTGCTCGACGCCGAGACCGGCGAGTACGTCACCGAGGGCGAACCCGAGGACCTCGCCGACGACGGCGAGCTGGTCGCTCTGGAGGCGGTGTGCTGATGTCGAGCGACGACCTTCGGCTGTCGGTCGGCATGACGCTCGTCGCCACCACGAGCGGGTGGGGCTACCGCGTCCAGGCCGTCAACGAGGAGCGCGTGGTCGCCCGTGGCCCGCACGGTTCACAGGGCGTCGACCGTGCCGAACTGGAGGAGCACATCCGGCACGGGCTGGTCGAGGTGGAGGCGTGGCCGTGACGCTGGTCCCGCCCCCGAAGGGCGCTCGCAATGGCCGCGACGATACCGACACCGACGGCGACGAGCTGCCCGAGCTCCGGCCGGGCGACCGCGTCGAGTTCGAGCGGGCGGCGGCCGTCGGCCTCCCCTACTCGGTGACGGTCGTTCGAGTGCTTCCGACGGGCACGCACCCGGAGGCCGGCGCGCACGGTCGGGACTCGGTCGTGGTGGCGACGCCGGCCGGCCGTCAGCGAACGATCGGCGTCCACCGGCTCGGGCTTGGCGACGACGCCGTCCGCCTCGTCACGACCGAGGAGCAGGACCACGAGGCCGACCACGCTCACGACCACGACCTCGGGGGGCGTCCGTGAGCCACCCCGACCACCTCGCCGACGAACGCGAGGCCGAGCAGGCTGGCGACCGCTGTCGCCACGGTGCGCCAGGATGCGCCGGGCCGGCGGGCTTCGACCGCGAGTTTCACAACCGGCCGGTGAGGGTCTGCAACCGATGCGTCCGCGAGGCGACCGGCCGACCGACGTGCGACGACCAGGAGCGGGAGTGACCCGGCGTGACCCCGCCGACCGTCCGGTGCGAGCGTTGCGGTCACGAGTTCGCCCGCGACGAGGCCGCCGGCGCGTTCTTCGACGGGGAGAAGGCGCTGTATCGTTGCGAGCGCTGCTTGCGATGGACGCGCGGCCCCTCGCCGGACGGCCAGGCGTCTGACGAGGGTTGAAAGTGCTGGACTGAGACGACTTCCATAGTATGCGAATCGTTAAACCACTAAGCGAATCTATGGCCAGTTGGTCCTGCGATGAGTGACACCATCGAGCTCGCGAATCCCAGCGTGTCGCTGTCCAGCACGAGGTTTTCGACGACGACAAAGGCGACAGTGTCGAGGTCGGTCAGTGGGTCGAGCAACGAGACACCGTTCTGGCGACGCACGTCCGCCACGGTGACGGCGTCGCCTTTGAGAACCGCGAGAGCGCCGACTGCTTTCTCGTGAGCACGGAGAACTTTATCAGCGCGTGGACTGAGGACGCGACGGAGTGAGGGGAGCCTACCCGCCGTCGCCGTAGGACTCCTGAGCAACTGTGTTGCCCGAACTGTCCCGAATCGTTATCGTATCGCCATCGTTGTTCAGCACCGAACGTCCCTTCCCGGCGTAGATGTCGCTGTCTGAGTCACTTCCTTCCCCGGTGTGAACGGTCACTGTCTCCCCAGCTCCCAGCGTGACGCCCTGGATAGTGTATGTTTGGTCGTCGTCGAAGTCTACCGTATACCCCGAAAGGTCGATTGCCGAGTCGGTTGGGTTTTCGAGAACGAACGTCTCGTCATCGCCCTCCGGTTGGATGTTCGTGATGGTAAGCTGGCCCGAGCTGTCACCGCCGTCCGGGGTTGGAGTAGCGGTGTCGGACGCCTCGAAGTCCCAGAGACCGACGTTGTTCGACCGCGCCTGCTCCTCGGCGCTATCGAACTCGCTGCGCAGCGAGAACTCACTATCGTACACGCGAGCGTAGCCTTCGTCAAGCAGCGCGCGGTTGAAGTTCTCTTCGTTGACGTAGATGTATGCGAGCAATCGGTCGAAGCTTCCGCGGCGGTCGCTCTCACCGTCAGTGACCACGCGTACGGTCTGTCCTTCGAGTTCTTCGGTGGCGTAATCACTCGCTCGCTCCCCCCAGTTGAAGAGGTGGTCGCGTGCAGCCTGCGTACTCGGGATGCCTTCGTATTCGTCGGGAGAGACATCGCCCAGCGTCGTCTCGGGTGTATCAATACCAATGAGGCGCACGGTGTCGGGGTCGTCGCCATTGGCGAACGCGACTTCCATCGTGTCGCCGTCGATGACGCGGGTGACGGTTGCGCGGCGGGCTTCGCCACCGGAGACTTCCGATGGGATTGGCGCTGATGGGGTAGGAGTGGCCGTGGCTGTCGCGGTCGGGGTAGGTGTTGGCGTCGGCGTTGGTGTGTCGGTCGGAGTTGGCGTGGGAGTCGCAGTCGGGGTAGGCGTAGAGGTTGGCGTCGACGTATCGGTGCTCGTCTCAGGTGAGGTCGCCGTCAGTGTAGGGGTTGGAGTGGCCGTCGTGGTTGGAGTCGGCGTTTCGGTTTCAGCGGGTGCGTAGGGCACCATCACGGACCACGACGCAATTCCGTCATTGAACGCGATGTCTCGGTCCATCAGTCGGACCGTTACGTTCAGCTCGCCGCTCGCCCCGCTGGGAATGACGGAGGCGTTCATCGGGATTGTAGTCTCGAACTCGTCTTCCCGAGCGACCTCTATGGTGTCAAACTGGTGTTCGCCGTTAATTTGGACAGCGAAGTATGGCTCCCCAGGGTCACCCTCGCCGTCATCGCCGCCCACGAACGAGGTGTTCGCCCGGACTCGGATGTCGAAGGACTCGTAGTTACCGTCGCCGTCCGCATCGGTGGTATTCACGACTTCAATACCCGAGGTCGCCTGATCGTCAGTCGCGGTATCGGTGTTAGCAGCGGTCGTCGTGGCAGACTCCGAGGTCTCGGCTGTGCTGTTCGCTCCAGTCTCGGCACCACAACCAGCGAGTGCTGCCAAGCAAACGAGCGCGAGTACCATCAGAAGCCTACGCCGGGATAGCATAATCCTAACGCCAGTCGAAAAGTCAAAAAAGTTCGGTCTCCCACTGATTGCTCTCCGCGGGGGTCGCTGTCGTCCGAGCGGCACGCCCCGCGCGGGTGTCGGCGTCGACGTGGCTCACGTCACCGCTCTCGGTCGTCTATGAGGTCCGGTCGCTCTTGTCCCAGCGCGGCCACACGGTAGCAATCGCTGTGCATCTTTCCGTCCGCCGGAAAGCGAACGTCGAGCGCCGGCGCGTCCACGGTGTCCGACTCGGCGACCGGCTCGCCGCACCTCGCGCACGATGGCCCATCGGCCGTGTCCTGGTCGGCCTCGTTCGCGGTCGCGGAGAGCGCCGCGCCCTCACCACGGTCGTCCTCCGTTGCGACGGCTGACGGCGGCCACGTGACAGAGGCGCGGATGGCTCGGTCGCTCCCCATCTTGGCGGGGTCGCCGCCACTTGGGTCCTCTGTACCACGGCCGCCGTTCGGCGACGGGCTCGGGCCGCGGTCGGTCGAGGGTGTCTCGTCTTCGAGCGCCGCCTCGTCGCCCGCGTTCGCGTCCGGTTCCCCGCTCGACTCGGTGGGACCGCCGTCCGTGTCGCGCTCGCCGCGCCCTTTGGCGAGTAGCGCCGCCCTGAGCGCGGCGTTGCCCTCACCACGCTTTGCGCGGTCGGCGGCCTCGACACCCGCTCGTGCCGCCGCGTTGAGCGAGGCGACGTCGTCCTCCGAGCCAGCATCGCCCTCACCCTCGGGGTCACGCAACTGGTCGAGCAGCGGGTCGTCCTCCGCGTCGACGCCCGTCACCTGCTCGCTGTTGATGCCAGCCGAAGCGTCCGGCTCGTCGTGGTCGACGGCGTCGCTCGTCCCCGGGTCGCCGGCTTGGCGTTCGGTCTCGGCGCGGTCGGGAACGTCACAGTACCGCCAGCGTCCGTTGCCCGTCGACTCGACGGTTGAGAGGGCCGAAAGCGCGGGCCGGACGTACTCCTGCCACGCCTCGCGCGACGAGTCAGCGGCCCGACCGCCGTCCTCGGCCCATGCCACCTCACGCAGAATCGCGACGGGGACGCTCGTCACCTCACCCTGCCGGCGTTCGAGCACCCCGACGGCTGCCTCGACCGCCCGCTGGCGGGTTGCGTGGACGGTCTCGTCGTCGGCCGCGGTGCCGAGCGAGAGGGCCGCGACGTCCGTGGTCGGCGGGTCGCTACCGTAGCGGCTCATCGGCCTCTGACCTCCTCGGTTTCGCCGTCGGCCGCTGCGCCGTCCACGTCGGCGTCGAACGCGTGTGCCCCGCCGCCGCAGAGGGCATCCAGATACGCGCGGGTGCCGGGCGACAGGTTGCCGTCCGCGTCCTGCCGCGGGACGCCCGCCTCGATTTCCCGACGGCGCAACGCCTCGGCCGCCGCCATCGCCTCGGCGTTGCTCTCACGAACCTGTCCCACGATGTGGTCTATCTTCTCGCGCTGGCGCTCGCTGAGCTCGTCGTCCCGACCACCCGGTGGACCTCCACCGCCGCCACTTCCACCTGGACCGCCGGGTGGGCCGCGTCTCGTCGCCCCGAAGCGGTCGAGCAGGTCGCGCACGTCGTCTCTATCTGGTCCGTTTCGTGTCATTGTCTGTCTCCTGATTGTTTCTACCGATGGCGGAAGCGGTCGGTACCGAGGCTGCCGTCGTCGCCGTCTTCGAGGGCCTCGATCCGGTCGATGAGGTGCTGGAGGTCCGTCCTGTCGTCCAGCCACTCGTTCCAGTCCTTCACCGTTTGGGCGGCCTTGCGCCATTCCTCGTCGTCGAGCAGGCCGTTGAGCGCGCGATGGAACACGTGCTCGCTAATGAGTTCGCGGCGGTCGCCGAGGTTGTCCGCGACGTGCTCGGCGAGAACGTCGAGGTCGTTGTGGATGTTCTGGCGCGTACACCCGTATCGCCGCGCGAGGTCGGCCTGTTTGACGGCGCGCGGATGACCGGCGCGCTCCAGAAGGTCGAGAACCTCCGCGCGCCGCTCTACGTAGCTGTATTCTTCGGGCGGGACGTCGGGGACCTCCACCGTCCGGTAGTCGATGTCGTCGGTCATATGTCAAGTGTCGTAAAACGGGAACCGTGCGCGCTGGTGCTCTCGACGGCGATGGTGGAGGGAGCGAACGTCGAGCGCCGGCGCGCGAGGTTGTGCATGGTCCAGTGCGACCGCGAGGCGGTGCAGCGAGCGGTGGCCCCCATCGGAACACCCGACGAGGGCGACAACGCAACCAGCGTGAGCAACGACGGGCCGGGGCCAGACCGAGACCACCCCGGCCGATGGCAGTCACGCTGTGCCCGCCGCCTCGCTTGTTGGGAGCTCGCCCGGGCGAGCGCGGTCGGGTACCTGAGACATCACACTCCACCCACAAGGGTGTTTCCCGATTCTGGCGACTCACGGCCTGTCCCATCCGTAACCGACAAAAAGAAAATCGCCTACCTGAGATTCGAGGCGGGTTCTCGGGAAAGAAACCGCGGGCGCGCTCGGCCGCGTCTCGCCGTCCGCAACGGTCTCGCCGTTCGGCCGCCGCCGTCGGCTCCTGTCCCGACCCATCCAGTCCGGCGGGGTGCCGGCGTCCTCCAGCGCCGGGCGCGGACCAAGCCGCCCTCGTCGATGGTCACGCGGATGTGGGTTAAGCCCCTCGGCGATCACTCGTCCTCGCTCTCTCCGACCACGGGCAAGCGCCTTGTACCCGTGCGTCGCGGTGCCGCCGCGGTGTTGCCGCGGTGGGGTCCGGTGTGGTCCGACCATCGCGTTTTACGCCTCCCGACCGGGGAATTCACGTCGATTTATGGCACCCGTCAAATCGGATTATGGCGTTTCAAAGCCCTACTCGCCCGAAAACAGCCTTTGGGTTTTCGTTTTACGGTTTTACGCTTATTCGAGATGGGGGAGAGACGTGAGAGGAGTGGGCGTTCTCCGGGGAGAGACTGCAAGTAGCCCCTGTATAGTATAGGCGTAAAACCGTAAAATAGGTATTTGTGTTGGAGGTAGAGAGGTGCTACCTCTGGTTTTCGACCGAATTGGATTTTACACTTCGTTTTACGCCGACGTAAAACCGGGCGCGAAGGCGTAAAACGGGGTGCCGGTCGACCACGGCGGTGGCACGTCGTCGCACCTCGAAAAAGAGCATCCGGGGGTCGTGGCCCGCAGCCCCGCCGGTCAGCGAAGCCGATACTGTCCGGTGAGGGGCTGGTAGACGTCACCCTGTTCGGCGAGCTTGTCGAGCGCGGCGTGGGCCGCCGAGGAGTCGACGCCGGCGTCCATCGCCGTGTTGACGACATCGCCGACGCGGGCGTGCTCCGCGCCATCGTCGCGCTCGCAGAGATCGGCCACGGCGTCGGTGACGATTTCGAGACGGTCGGCCTGCGACGGGCCACTCCCGCCGCCCCCACCGTCCGCGTCGTCGTCCCTGTCCCCGCTCGGCCGGTCGGCGACGGGTTCGGCGTCGAACGCCCGCGCCTCGAAGCCATCAAGGGAGTCGCACGCCCGGCCCGCGTGAACGCCGAGTGCTCGCCCGATGGGGGGGCTGTTCTGGCCGAAAACGGTGATGTAGCCACCGTCGGCGGCGGCGGCCTCGCGGAACCGTGCGCGGTAGTCGCCGAACCCGTCGAGGAGGTCGGCCGAGACGTCGTAGTCCTTGACGAACTTCGTGAGCGGGTCGAACGCGGCGCTCATGTTCACCCGGACCTCGCACTCCGGCGTCTCGTCGCGAACGACGGTGTAGTGCTCCCCGGCTTCGAGGTAGCCGTTCTGGGCCGCCCGGGCGGCGACCTCGACGAGCGTGTCGACGTGTGACTTGTGACCGCCACCGACGAACTCCGCCGCGGAGTATCGGACGGCGCTCTCGATGGCATCCTCGTCCACGAGGCCGTCGACGTCGGCACCCACCGTCCCCGCGAACGCGCGGTAGAGTCGAAGGCCGAACACGACGGTCTGCAACCCCTGCCGTGCGGCCTCGCCGAGACCGTCATCGAACCCGGCGTTCACGAGCATCCCGGCGACGCCGGCGGCCGCCGCGTTCCACCGTTCGCGGAGGTCGTCGCCGTCGAGACCGGCGACCCACTGGTAGTACGCGAGCGCGTGCTCGCGGGGGTCAGGCGCGTCGGCCGTGACGTACTCGCCGGTGTCGTCGAGGTAGCCCTCGCCCGTGAGCCGCTTGTACGCGCGGGCGGTGTCGGTGCCGGGGTCGGTAGCCCGCGACGAGAACGTCGTCATGACGCACCGCCGCTGCTCGGCAGCACCCTGAATCCGTTGCTCGCCGCTCACGATGACCGGGGCGCTCAGGGTGTAGTCGTCGGTGGTCTTGTCGGCGTTGCCCCGCTGGACGGTCCCACCACGGGTGACGCCCCGGAGCAGGCCATGCAGCGCGTCGATGCGCCACGGGTCGGTCGTCGCCGGCTTGTACTCGTCGAACCACACTGGTACGGCGTTCGTGGCGGTCATGCTGCGCATCATCGTGAACTTCGTTTCGCCGCCGACGGCGAGGGGGTCGTCGTCCATACCGAACAGCCGCCAGAGCAGGCCGAGCGTGGCGGTCTTGCCGGACTCGGACTCGCCGGTAATGTTGAGAAGGTTGAACTCCCCAGTCCACTCGTGGACGAGCGGCCGAACCCCGCTCGCGTAGAACCACCCGAGAACCGGCAGTAGGCGGTCGGTCTCGCGGGTGTGCGGGAGCGTTTCGAGCACGTCCGCGACGGCGTCGGCGTCGAACTCGTCGCCGTCGTCGGGGTCGAGCGCCCACTTGGTTTCGAGTCCGACGGCCTGGTCGACGTAGGCGTGGCCGGGGTCGTCGAGCCAGCCGTCGGGGCCGAGCGCACCCTCGGGCGCGACGAACTCGGCGTGGTCGTCGCCGTCATCGTCACTGCCGCCGCCGAACAGCCCGAATCGTTCGACGCCGATGCGCTCGGGAGCGTCCTGCTCGCCGACGAACTTCCGAAGGTCGTTCAGCCGCTCGATGCCGCTGGTGTACGTCGTCGTCCGGTCTTTCACGACTTCGGTTTTGAACGAGCGCACCTCGTTGAACGCGGTCATCGGGACCGTCACGTCGTAGGATTCGCCGGCATCGGCCGGGTAGACCGTGAGGTCGGCGTAGACCTCGCCCGCGTCGCGGTCGCGCAGGAACTCTCGCGCCTCGATGTAGAAGTTGGTGACGTCCTCCCAGAAGCCCTCGCTGTCCGGGTCCTCGGGGTCGCCCGGATGATCAACGCCAATACGACCGTCACCCGCGACGATGAGCGGCCCGCGGTACCCCCCGGGAACCGACAGGTCGGGGCCGGCAGCGTCACCGGCGCTCGCGTTCTCAGGAACCACTGCGGCCACGCCACCGTCCGCTTGTGTCCCGGTGGCCGCCGCGGAAGCGTCCCAGCCGCCCTGCTTGGCGAGGTGGACCACCGTGGCAATAGTTCGCCCACCACCGGGTGCCGAGTCCTCGACAATGCGCTCGGCCTGCCGCTCGGCCTCGGTGTCCCACTTCGAACCGGCGCGCGACCAATCCTTGAACAGTCGGAGCGCCGTCGCGGTCGGGAACTCGTCGCGCAGCGCGAATCCGACGTCGCGCCACGTCGGATACATCACGTCCGGGTCGATGTGGTCGAGCGCGTCCGCCGCGGTCTCGGCGTCGAACCAGTCGCCGCCGAAGGCCCGTCCTCCGCCGTCGAATTCGAGGATTGCGTCCTCGACACCACCCTCCGCCGTCCCGTGCCCCTCCGCCAGCGGGTCATCGTCGGTAATGGACTTGTGGGCCTGCCGTAACCACTCCTCGACCCACGGGCCGGTGTCGGCCACCGCGTCGCCGCTGTTGCGGAGCCGGTCGCCAGTGAACGTGCAGAACTTGTTGTCGAGGACCTCGACGCCCTCGTGCTCGTCGTCGGTGAAGTGCTCGTCCGTCCACCACTCCGGCTTTTCGAGACCGGCGAGCGGGATGTGGACGCCCCCGCCCGATGGCGAGAACTCCATGTAGGCGTCGGCGTCGAAGAACGGTTGGAGCGAGGGGAGCCAGTCCTTCGGCCGCCGGTCCTCCTCGACGCACCCGTCGAGGTCGAGACCGCCGTAGAGGCCGCGGGCGTAGTTGTCGTTCTCCGAGGAGAACACGTAGCCGATGCCCCACGAGTCGCGTTCGTCGGCGGCCTCGACGGCCTCCTCGAACGAGTGCCAGTCGTCGGGGTCGTTCCACGAGATTTTGAAATCCCCGCGCCAGTGCGGGCGGCGCGGCACATCGTTGTCGGCGTCCCAGAGGAGCCACTGGTCGCGCTCGCGGAGTTCGGCGGGGACCACCTCGAAGTCGCTCATGACCGGGCACCCCCGTCCGTCTGGGTGCCTACACCGAGCGATCCGATGACGGCGAGCGCTGCCGTCCGGTGCGCCGAGCAGACGTAGTACGCCTCCAGCGGCCGGTCGGACATCACCACCCGCGTCGTCGCCTCCACGCGGCGCTTGACCCCGCACGACTGGCATAGCGGGGCGTGCCCGTCAACGCCCTTGGAAGAGCCCACGCCGGCACCACCCGTCCCGAAGGCCATAGTCCGCAACGCCGCCATCAGCTCTGTCGTGTCGCTCGCTGTCTGCACCTGAGTGCCGTGGAGAGCGGCGGGTGGGTTGTTGTCGCTCATGCACTCGTCCTCCCGAGCAGCGCGTCTATGTGGCCGCTATGCGCAGCGCACAGCCACCGAAGGTCCTGGGTAGATTCGTCGGCTACTTCGAAGGGGATGCGGCCGCGAGCGCCGCACACGGCACAGGTGAGCGGCCGGCTCATTGGTCTGCCTCGTCGAGCCAGAGCACCCCGTCCTCAACCGCGTAGGCGACGCGGTCGGCATCCGTGGCACGGGGATCTATTCCGAGCGCCTGGAGGTCGTCCTCGTCGAGGAACACCGCGCTTCCGAGCGGTTCGCCTTGGGCGTCGCGGGCGAGCCGGGCGGAGCGGGGAGTAACTGACTTGTCTTCGGAGTGAGTAGTGTCAGTCACGGACCCGTCTTCCCTGGTCGTCTCTCGGGCCGAGTGTCCGGGAGAATCGTCCGGTTTCGTGGTCCGTGTTCGTACGCGTTCGACGGCTCGTCTGATTGAAACCCAGCAGGGCCGTCGGACGTGTTCGACTGTTCCTCGTTTTTGAGCACCCCGCTTCCGTCGGCGAGCACCGTCATTGGTTGCTCCCGTTCTCGACAGCCTGCACGTCGATTTCAACGAGGTCGCCATCGCCAATGGCGAGTTCGTCCCTGATGTGGACCGGAATGGTCACTTTGCCATTGTTGATGAGTCGTCTTGTAGCGCGCATTTGCGCTTACCCCTTGTACCTGTACGATACATTCAAGTACAGTGGAAGCCACGACTTCCACACCCTATTATATATGACTGGGAACCCACGCCCGCTGAACGAGACGGACAGGGACTATCTCGAAGGCAATGAAGTAGAAGGAAGCTACAGCGACAGACCCGACAAACTCAATAACCGAATCAAGGAAAAGGTCAATGGACTCCCTGAACGATTCGAGCAATTATTCCGAGATACCCGACTGCTCACCAGAGAGGAGTATCTTGAGGGGAAAACTTGGGCTGACGGATGGATGCATCTGCTTGATATCCGTCCAGAGGACCGAAGCGCGCCGCTTGACTATACTCCGCCCCAAAGAACGGTCACGGGGAGCGTCTCTTCTTCCTCATCAGCCCCCGAGCGACTGGGAGAGAAACTCGGCCGAACTGCAGCACGCGTAGTAAGTCTGAGAACGACCACTACTGATGAGATACTGCGGGAAGTAGTATGGGGGTTCATGAAAGGGGTGTGGAGACACCCCGATGAAGAACGTATGCTCGAATCTATCGATGAAATTTCTCGAACACTATCAAGAAGAGCAAGAGAGGAAATCAGATTCTACGAAGAAACACGGCGAGAAAATCAACAATCATTCAAACACTCGTGGGAAGACAGCGAGACAGCAAGAGAGTACATTAAGGAAATCCTCGACTTGGACGAGACAGAATCAAGAAACTGGCTGGTACAGCAAGTCAATAGGCATCTTCGACAGAACTCCAATGCGGAGTCGAAACCAGTAGCGACCATAGTAGAGGAAAACCAATTACTTCCGAAGCAACAGCTGATAAACGCACTTCGCGCGGACGCACGTCGGATTTGCGATAAGTCTGGAAAAGGACCGGAGGGCACAGAGACCCTTCTTTGTGTATTCGAGAATCAGAACAGCAGTTCCAGAACTGTGTCGGAGAAGCTGAAAGGAGATAGAAGGTGGACTGGCGGTGTGACAGGAATCGCACGAGACTTAGCTGGGCAAGGAGAGAACAGTAGTGATACACCAGAGCGTGACGTATGGACGGAACGCCCCATACTCCGCGGAAACAAGGAGGAATGGAGAACGACAGCATATGGGTCGGCTCTCTCTCAGTACCTCCAGGCTCCTGAATCGTACAGACAGTTGAGACCGCTTGAGGTAATTCGTGGGGAGACAGTAAGCGACGCTATCCGCGAACTGGGTCTATTTCCAGTGTAGTCAGATGCCACGAAAAAGAAATCAAAACTGTTCCTACGACGGTTAGCAACGAATACCGTCGAAGGCAATGACTATTATCTTCGAGGATAATGATGAGGTATGGCCGAAAACGGGCGCAGAGACCGCAACCGGGAGGAACACGGACACTATGCTGAGGAATATCCAATAGAGCGTGTTCGGGCTGTGTTCGAAGGTCTAACCGACCCCTGTGAACCAGTGACGGCAGCGGAAGTCGCTGACAAACTCGGCAGTTCGCGGAAAACTGCCTATAACAAACTCAATGCACTCAAGGAACAGGACGAAGTCCGGACCAAGAAAGTCGCTGCACGTGGACGCGTATGGTGGGTCAAAGGGAGTGACGGTGGATGAGCAGTGACACGCAGCCTGCAATGGCCTATCCGACGACCGACCAATACGACCGCTGGAAACGGCGAGCCGACGAGTTCGACATGAGCGTGAGTGAGTTCATACAATCGATGGTAGAAGCCGGGCTCAAGAAGTTCGACGCGAGCGTGGAGCCGGACGAGACTAACCGTGAGCTCCGCGAGCAGCGCAATGAGATGAAAGACGAACTCGACCGGACCCGCGACCGTGTGGCCGACCTCGAAGAACAGCTACACGGTGACGAGCGGGCGGCCGTCCGCGAGTACGTCGAGAACAACCCCGGCGCGGAGTTCGGTGAGATAGTTCAACATATCGTCGATACCGTCCCTGAGCGGGTCAACCGTCACCTTGACGACCTCGAAAGCGACGCGCTCCGTGCCGAGAACGGCGAATACTATCCCACAGACGGCGACGGCGGTGGTCGGGGAGGTGGCCGGTAATGCCGGCGACCGCGCAATCAAAATCGACGGACCCGCGCGACCGGATGGGGGTGTTCAAGCGTCTCGACGACGTGCCGACTCGTCGGCGACTCCACCAACACGCGGCCGCCTACGAGGGGCGGGACGTGTGGGCGGAGTTCATCAACGCGAACGGCGACCGATACAAGACCGAAGATACGCGGCAGCGGGTCGAACGCGCAGGCGAAGTGTGGAAAGACCACATGGACGGACGAGGACGACACTATGCGCTCGCCACGCCGGCGGACGTGGAAGCGTGGGCGTCGTGGATGGTTGACGAATACACGGTAGGATACGCCTACAATGGGTATTGGGTCCGCGTAGATGCATTCTACGAGTGGCTACGCTGGCATACCGACCACCCGCACGTCTATCAGCCGGTGCGCATGGCGGCCGCCGACCCAGATGCACCGGCCAGCCGTGCGATTTGGGACGAAAAAGTAGGTCGACGGAGGGACCGAGAATGAGCGAAACGCCCGACACGACGGCAGATACCGACGCACAACGGGCGGCACTCGGGGCGGCGTTCGGACGGTCAGCCGACCCGCTCGCCGAGTTCGCATCTACATTCGAACAGGCGAACGTTGACCCCTTTGAGCTGTTCGACGCCGACATACTCGGCGCGCGAAATCTCGCCGTAGGGTCGCGGAACAAGTATCTGACAGCGTTCCGCCACTGGCGCGAGCACATGGCCCGGGAGGGGCGTCACCCGGCGTGCCCGAACGAACAGCACGTCAAGGCGTTCATCCACCGCGAGCGTACCGAGCGGGGAAACAACGACGAGACGACGAAAATGAAGTTGCAGAAATTGAACGCCGCCTACGAATACTGGGCGGAGGACCCCCAGTTCCCGCACCCACACGATTACAACCCGTTCAAGCTCGCGCGGTCGAAAGTGGCATTTGACGGGCCGGATCGGAAGGAACCGCCGCGCCTCCCGATTGATGACCTCCGTGACGTGGTGGGCGACGTGGCACACCTCCGCGACCGCGCGGTAATCGTCACGCAGCTAAAGCTCGGGCTTCGAGCCGGTGAGCTTCGGAACATCAAGCTGCCGGAGGTGAGCGTCGAGAACGAGGCAGTCCGCAAGCACTATCCCGACCTCGGGACTCACCCGATGCTCGACGGGCGCAAAAACACGGTCTACATCCCACACAACCGCGAGGGGAACAAATCGAAGCGCCCGCGTGTGCTCCCGCTCGATGACGAGACGCGGCGTGCGCTATTCTACTACCTGCTCGCCCGTCCTGACAACGGTGAGCCGTGGATGTTCCTCGCGCCGGAGCAGCACACGCAAATGAAGCGGAAGACCGTCAATGCGTTGTGGAAAAAGGCGTTTCATCCGGAATACGATGAAACGGAGCACCACCGCGCCGTTACGTCACACTTCGGTCGTCATCGGTTCACCACCTTTTGGCGGGTTGAGCAGGACGTGAACATCGACCTAATCCACTACATGCGGGGGGACGTGGTAGGTGGCTCACCGATGGACGACGACCGCGGAGCGATGAACTACTACATCCACACGTACTACGAGGACATCGAACAGCTATACCGTGAACGCATGTTTACGCTCAATTTCTGATTCAGAGGGAAGCCGAGGCTTTTTACGCGATAACGGGGCCACCGCTTCCCATGCGCGAAAGCACCGAAGACGAGCGTTTGGCCGACATAGCGCTCATGATTGAGGCACTGGCGGAGTACGCCAGCCCGGAGGTGGAGACTCCACGTGACCGGCGGGCGTAGAAGTTGATAGATGAACTCGCCGCCGAGACGGGTCTACCGCCCGTCGAAGTGATGCGGTATATGCCGACGTATTAGCGGGTTCTCGTTTTCTCGTGGCTCCGCATTAACAACCAATAGTGCGTCGGATATGGGGTTTCGACGTAACCATAGGCGAGTTTAACTAAATATTCATACGTTGGACACGATGTTATCATTCAGGCTGAGAAATCTATCTACAAAACCAGTGTTTTGTATGGCTAGATGATAAAAAGCTAGTATGTCTTCATCAGAATTTCGAGTGTATAATATATCATATGGTGGATTGTCAATTTCTTCCAAGTTTCGCATGTCGAATTCGTGAGTATTGACACCGGCCCGCAGATTGTTCCAGAACATATCACCCTTGTCAACACTCACAGTGATGAAACCTGCAACATCTCCTCCCGATGAGAGTGTTGTTCGAGCACCACCCTCCTCCGAATCCTTGGCTAACTCTGCTAAATTCGATGTGTGAGAGGAATGTATGTCTGCATTCTCAATGAAGTAAAATTTAGTTCTACCAACCACATTTATTTCGAGAAACTTCCAGATGTCATCCTGTCTTGTGACTGATTCGCTTTGGATTTCTGCTTCGATTACATTTCCCGGATGTAGCTCATCAACTTTCGTCTGTAGCGAACCACTATATCTGCTGTTTTCTTTGTTGACATAAACTGGAAGGCCATTACCAGCAATGTCACTCACCATTACGTCTGCTTCATCAATTTCCATAACACGGAACCGACTCTCTATTATCTGAGACATTGTTCGCCAAGTACTAGTACTACCACAATTTATTGCTGACGATTTACTACACGGTCGTATGCCATCCGGTGATGAACATGAGAATATTTTTGAGAAAATGCGAAACCATGAGGCTCGTGATATTATCAATGAAAGTCTGAAATTCAGATGGCGTCACACTACCCTAACAAGCGACTATGAGGACCTGAAACACATTCATGAGCAGGATGTCCAACACACAACAGAGCGAACAGAACAGCTTGAATTACAGGGATATGTGTTTGAAGTAGAAAGGAGACTTCACCACTATCTTTCCGGTCTTTATACGCTTCTTCAACAACAGCTTACGCTTCAAAACGGAGTCGGTCAATCATTTGGAGATGACTTGCAGAATGTGAAAAATGAGTATATGGGAAAAGAATCATCAAGAACGGTACTGGGATTGCGTCATTATGTTCAACATGAAAACGTGTTACGTCTCCACGCTCAGTCGTCAAGGCTCAGCAGGTCTAGATCGCTAGTTGTTTTAGTTGACGAACTCCATCGAGAAGGCGAGGACCGTGACTTTGACCAGCATTTTGGTCATATAGAAAAGCCCTACTTTGACCCTGTCGAGTGGGTCATCAAAAATAGAAGCGATGTAGAAGAATTCTTCGAAGATACCATCGATATCATGGAAAAGCGCAATGAAGAAGAGTTGGGCGAGTTACACCAACTAGGGGAAAGAGCAGATGAGCTACATGAGGATCTTAGAGACGAACTTGAACAGCGATAGGAGGAATAGGCACTAATAGATTCGCACTTCTGCTCCGGTACTGAGTCGGTGTGACGGAGATCGGCTGGCTCGTGAGATCCGCCCCGTCGAGGAATTCGGGGTACCGGAAGGCGAGATTACGGCGTTTCTCGACCTCAGGTGGCGGTTCGCGGTCGTCGTCTTGCCATCGATAGTAACACTGTCGAGGACAGTACGCCGCCGTCCGGAGGTCGCTGAACGCGTGCATACCGTGCGGTGGTCGCGGCTTCGGTGATAAACGCTCGCACGGCGGCCGCGCTGCGCGGCGGTGCGGTTCGCGGTGGCGGCACGGTGCGGCCTGCGGTGGCGGTAGCGGTCCTCGGTGGATCGAGAGCGAGGACGCGACCAGCGGGAGCGTCCGAGGGCTCGGACGGTGCTGTGCGGTAGCGGTTGTGGAGCGGTCGCGGTGAGTGCCAGCAGTTCTACCGCGAGTGAGCGCGAAGCGCGAACGAGCGGGTGTTTTTAGTCCAGGTTTTTGGACGGGGTTCGACCGAGCGTCGCAGGCGCGAGGGAGGACCCCGTCTAAAAAAGTGGGTTTATATAACGCGGTTCTGGAGGTAGTCGAGGTGTTTCGCGTTGTAGACGATCTGCACGGTGTCAGCAGCGGGGCTGCCGATGCAGGTCAGTCGGACGTTGCGGTCCTCGACCTCCTCGTCACTGAGGATCTGCTGCATGTCCATGTCGATCTCGCCTTCCTTGACGATGGCGGCGCAGTTCGCACACGCGCCCGCCCGACACGAGAACGGCCAGTCGTAGCCCTGCGCCTCGGCGGCTTCGAGGATGTACTCGGACTCGTTGACGTCGAGGGAGCCGTAATCCTCCTCGCCGAGGTCGGCCTCTTCGGCTTTCTCGAAGAGGTCGTCGTCCTCGAGATCCCAGCCCTGGTCGTCGAACACTTCGTAGTTGACGTATTCTACGGTAGGCATCACGTCGGCATTCTCGCCCCGCCTTGTTAGACCTTGCTGTTTCGGTGGCGTCGATGTGTTTCTCGGCACAAATACAGGAAAAATCGGGTGGAACTCACAGACGAAACCACCGGCGGCACGGATCGGCGGTCAGGAGAGCAGAACGAACCGAAAAAGCAGAAACGAGGTGAGGGTCGCGACCGCCGGCACGAGGTTCTGCATGGCGATGACGCGTGCGCTCGCACCCGGTTTGAACAGATCCACCGTCGACTCGTCGTCGATCGTCTCGTCGCCGATCGGGGTCGGCTCCGCTTCCGGATCGGGTGGGGTCCCGCCGCCGCCCACGGTCTGTCCGTCGGCGTCGGTGGCGAGCGCGTCGACCGAGACGGCCGGCGATTCTCCCTGTCGGATGTCGGTGACGGTGACGGTTCGCGTGGCCCGCCCCCAGCCGAGCCCTACGATGCTCATCGTGGAGATGATGACGACGCTGACAGGAATATCGAACCACGAGAGCATCGTCACGAGCGTCGAGCTCACGACTGCGACGATCAGCGCCGCGAGCAGCGGCATCTCGGTGAGATCGTTCCCCATCGTGTCCATGGTCCGACGGCCGATCGTGAACGCACCCAGACCGACGGCGAGTCCCGCGAGGATGATTCCCGGTCCGATGTCGAGCGCTCCGGCCCCCACCAACGGTGCGATCGCGTTCGCCGCGTTCGATGTTCCCGCGCTGAACGCCGTATAGCAGGCGACGACGACGACGAGCAGCGTGCCGACGAGTTCTCGAACGGTGGTGTTCGTGCCGAGCGTTGGCCGCGGCAGCGTTCGCGACCGATCGAGATCGAACAGCGAGCCCTCGGTCTGCTTGACGGCGAACAGCCGGTTCAGGTGAGGATAGAAGTACCGCCCGATCACGCCACTGACCCAGAAGGCGATCACCGGGGAGACGATCCACCACGAGACGATTTCGCCCATCGTCGTCCAGTTCAAGGTGTTCGTCGCGAGGCCGAGGCCGGCGATCGAGCCGACGCCGGTCATCGAGGTCGAGGCAGGAACGCCGACGACGTTGGCGAGAAAGAGCGCGAGACCGATGAAAAAGAGGACGACGATGCTGGCCACGAGCGTGAACTCGCTCGACGGGACGATCCGGCCACCCATCGTCCGAACGACGCCCCGGCCGACCGTCCAGCCGCCGACGAAGAAACTCACCGTCATCAGTGCCGCCGCACCCGTCGCAGAGACCGACTTCGACCCGACCGCCGGCCCGAATGCGACGCCGACGTTCGAGCCGCCGATATTGAACCCGACGAAGACCACGACACCGAGTCCGAGGAGTAAGAGCGGGGAAAGCGCCATATGCGAACGAATCATCGCCCGACAGATAGTTCTTTCTAACCCAAATAGATTTATTCTATAAGTTATAGAGGATTCCCAACCCCGGGACGGATTTCGGTGGGTTTAGACAACGACGAGTCCGATCTCCACCCATGTTCTCCGGGTTCGAGGTGATCCCTGCGGTCGACGTTCGGGACGGCGAGGTGGTCCAGCTCGTCGGCGGCGAGCGCGGCACCGGGCGCGAGTACGGCGATCCGATCGACGCGGCCGAACGCTGGGTCGCGGCCGGCGCGCGCACCCTTCACCTCGTCGATCTCGACGGAGCGTTCGAGGGTGAGCGGGCGAACGCCGCCGCGATCGAACGGATCGTCGACACGGTCGATATCCCTGTCCAGCTCGGCGGCGGCATCCGCACCGCCGCGGACGCGCGCGATCTGCTCGACCGCGGCGTCGACCGGGTGATCCTCGGCACGGCCGCAGTCGAGAACCCCGAACTCGTCGCAGAAATCAGCGAGACTCACCCGGGGAGCGTGGTGGTGAGTCTCGACGCCAAGGGTGGCGAGGTCGTGGTGTCGGGCTGGACCGAGGGCACGGGTCTCGATCCGGCGACGGCAGCCGTGGAGTACGAGCAACGCGGCGCGGGTGCGATCCTTTTCACCGACGTCGACGTCGAGGGCCGTCTCGACGGCGTCCAAACCGATCCCGTCCGTCGACTCGTCGACGCCGTCGAAATCCCCGTGGTGGCGAGCGGTGGCGTGGCGACGATCGACGACATCCGCGCGCTCCGGGGTGCGGGCGCGAGCGCAGCAGTGGTCGGCAGCGCGCTCTACGAAGGTCAGTTCACGCTCGACGCCGCCATCGAGGCCATCGCGGACAAGTGATTACAACGTCAGACGCATCGCCGGCATGTCGAGAAACGCGTTCTCGTAGCCTTCGTGGCGGGCGACCTGGGGTGGCGTCGTGACCGAAATCGTGAGCCGGTCGTCTGGCCTCGCACTGTCGACGGCTGCGCCGTAGTGGTAGCCGAGGTCGGAGTCGAGCGTGCGCTTCAGCGGCCCGTCGAAGACAGTCGATCCGTTGCGTTCCAGTGTCGCCGAGAGCGCCATCGCGGGCAGCACTAAACTGTTGTACGGCGTCCGCGCCGACACCGCGAGGTAGGGGTTACCGTCGTCGAGCGGGCTCTCGTCCGGAGACAGTCGAGTGACGAGAAACACCGCGTCGCCGCTCGTGGCGCGACCGACGAATGCACCACCCAGTTCGGATTTCGTCGGGGCGACCGCCGACGGGACTGTACCCATCGCCATCGGTGCGATCGCGCCCGGCTCGCCGGCTCGTGGGGCCTTCGGCGAGACGACCTGCTCGCGTGTCGTCTCGGTGAACGGAAACTCGATCGTGACGCTCGCCGGCTCCGCGAACCGCCCAGCGAACGCCCCCGTCCGCCTGACGCCCGTTCCGCCCACGCTGAGTCTCGCGGTGTAGCTCCCGTCACCAGGCAGCGGGAAGTTCGCACCGTAGTGAAACCCCATCCGCTGGGAGAGCATCGGGTAGATCACTTCCTCACTCACGAGATCGCCGTCGCGGGTGATCTCGACCGAGAGCCCCGTATCGGGAAGCACCGTCCCGCTTTTCGGGTCCCACACAACGCTCATGAGATGCAGCGAGTCGCCCTGCTCGATGGGCTGTCTCGTGGTTTCTACGCCGTTGATCGTCCAGAAGACGTGCGGAGCGGCGTACATGAGCGCGAATCGGTAGTCGCCAGCGATCGGCATGGCGTCGCTCTTGTCGGACGTTTCCGTCGCAGTGGTGCCGGAGGTCGTCGTGTTCGTCCGGCTCGTGCTGGCGATCGTGTCCGTGCCGTTCGTCCCGTTTCCACCAGTCGTGCCGCCCGAAGCGCCCATAACTCCCCTGCCGACGACGTACATCGACTCCGCGAACGGCTGGACGTACACGCCGCGATCGCTTCCGTCGTCAGCACTATCGGGGACCGTGCCGTTGGATGCGACAGTGTCCGGTTCCGCCGACGTAGTCTTGGACGGTGATGAACTGTCCGGCTCACCGCCGGATTCGGTCGCCGAGCAGCCGGCAAGCGCGACCGACGAGGCGGCGGCGAGCCGAAGATATCGTCGGCGATCCATTCGGCTCGCGTTGGTGACGAACGAAAATACCGGTTCTGGTTCGAATGTCGACAGTCGTGGCAACCGGAGGAACTCCCAGGATTCGACGGACGGAGCACAACCGCCTTGTACGTCCGACTGTAGGTGAGCGCATGACGCGGAGCGCGACTGTGACCCGCGAGACCGCCGAGACCACGGTTGAAGTCTCGCTGACGATCGACGGCGACGGCGAGTCGACCGTCGAGACCGGGATCGGTTTCTTCGATCACATGCTCGATTCGTTCGCAAAACACGGGCTGTTCGATCTCGACGTGACCTGCGACGGCGACCTCCACATCGACGACCACCACACCATCGAGGACGTCGCGATCACCCTCGGCGAGGCGTTCGACGAGGCGCTCGATGATCGGACAGGGATTCGACGGTTCGCCGACCGGAAGGTGCCACTCGACGAGGCGATCGGCAGCGTGGTGGTCGACGTTTCGGGCCGACCCCTGTTCCGGTTCGACGGGCGATTCTCCCAGGATCAAGTCGGGGAGTTCACGAGTACGATGGCCGCCCACTTCTGCCGGTCGCTCGCGACGAACGCCGGGCTGACCCTTCACGCCGGAATCGAGGGCGAGAACGCCCACCACGAGATCGAGGCGCTGTTCAAGGCACTGGCGCGCGTGCTCGACGACGCCACCAGACCCGACGAGCGCCGCGAGGGAACCCCGAGCACGAAGGGCGCGCTCTAAGTAGTGCTATGTTCGACGAGATCATGGAGAAGTTCGAGGGCAGTCCGAGTCAGCAGGCAGTCGTCAGACTGCTACTCGAACGCGGCTTCTCTGTCAACGCCGACGGCCGGGTGGTTTCGGGCGGGATCGAGATCCCGAACACCCAGGTCGCCAGCGAGATCGGGGTCGACAGGAGAGTGGTGGACTCGACTACCGACGCACTCCTGGCGGACGACGAGCTCCGCCCCATCTTCCGGAACATCTCAGCGGTCCCCAGCCTCAAAGACCTCGCGCCGGTGCTCGATCTCTCGGTCCTGACGGTGGCGGTCGCGGACGCCGAGCGGTCGGGGATCGTCGCGGCCGTCACCGGCGCGATCGCGGCCCACGACATCTCCGTTCGCCAGACCATCAGCGAGGACCCGGAGTTCACCGACGAGCCCAGACTCTCTGTCATCACCGACGAGCCGCTGCCCGGCGCGGTCCTGACCGAAATCCGCGAGTTCGACTTCGTGCGGAAGCTCGAACTCGAATGAGCGACACGGCAGCGACCTACCGGACCGTCGCGGGGCGCGGCGAGGCCGCCTTCGAGGTTCAGGGATCGCGCTTTCTCGGCCACATCGCCTCTGCCGACTCGGTCGACGCTGCGGAGGCGTTCGTCGCGGAAGTCGACTCGGAGTACCCGGACGCGACCCACAACGTTCCCGCCTACCGCGTCCGGGCCGACCCGCTCCGAGAGTACGCGAGCGACGACGGCGAGCCCGGCGGCTCGGCGGGCAAGCCGGCACTGACAGTTTTGGAACGCGAGAAACTCGAAAACGTCGTAGTGGTTGTCACACGCTACTACGGCGGGACCAACCTCGGAGTTAGTGGGTTGTCGCGATCCTACGGCCGCGCGGTCAAGCTCGCGGTCGAGGACGCCGGTATTCTGGAGGAACAGCCACACGAAACCGTCTCGATCGTGGTCGAGTACGATGATTCAGGAACCGTCCGCGGGATCATCGAAGGATCGGATGTCGAGTTCGAGGCCACGTACGGCGAACGCGTGGCGTTCCGGGTTCGTGTGCCGGTGACCGACTGCGACGCGCTCCGCGAGCGAGTGTTGAGCGCGACTAGCGGACGAGCGGTGATCGATACCGGCGACGAGAGCCAGGAAGACGGCCGAACGGATGGAGAATGACGGGATTCGAGGGTTGTTAAATCACAGAACAGGTTCGATCACGAACTGCGTCACGACCGCGAACCACGAGACAAATGAAAGACCGTAGGCCACGCCCTCCCCAACCGATTCCCTCACTCGCTACGCTCGTGTAGACCTCGCACGAGTCGCGCGTCTTCGACGCACTCCCGCGCGCCAACCGCCGGCAAAAAGGATTGGGTAGCCGGAGTCGCTGGAACCGATCGGTCGAAATCCGAATTACTGTGTGCGGAACGCGCGGTCGCCTGCATCGCCGAGGCCGGGAACGATGAACCCGTCGTCGTCGAGACGATCGTCGATGCTAACCGTGAGGAGGTCCGCCTCGGGGAACCGTTCGCCCACCCGAAGCAGTCCGTCGGGCGCGCTGACCGCCGAGAGCACGAACAGATCCTCGGGCTCGGGCGCGTCTTCGAGAACGTGTTCTAGCACCCGGCACATCGTGGACCCGGTGGCGAGCATCGGATCGGCGACGATCACGGTGTCGTCTTCGGTGATCTCGGGGAGTTTGGTGTAGTCGATCGTGATCGGGAACTCGCCGTCGGTCATCCCGACCGATTCGTCGCGGCCGGCGGAGATGACGCCCTGTTTCGCGCGCGGGAACGCCTTCAGCAGACCCTCGACGAACGGTGTCGCCGCCCGGAGCACGTTCACGATCACCACGTCGTCGAGTCCTTTGACGTGTTCGCCGGTGGTTTCGGCCAGCGGCGTCGTGATCGAGACGTACTCGGTCTCCATCGCGCCGTCGATGATCTCGTAGCCACAGATCCGACCGAGTTTCACCAGTCCTTTTCGGAAGGCGACCTGTTCGGTCTCGACGCTGCGGAGTCGTGAGAGCGTGTCTCGGGCGAGCGCGTGCGTGATGAGCGAAGCGGGATCACGGTTCTCGATAGGCATACTGAACGAGTTCTCCCGGAGCATCTAAAATCATCCGTCACGCGCCGCTCGTCACCGGAGAACCGCGAGATACGTGATCACGGCCACCAGCAGAGTGGCGAGCCCGACCGTCGACCACGAGAACGCGAGCACGCCAACGACCGAGAGCCCCCACACCGCGACGGCGCTGAAGGCCGCAGAGAGGAGGAGGTCCAAAACGAGCAGCACCCGGATGTCACCCTGTGACGCCATTCGTCCGGAATGGTGTGCGCGCCGACTTAGTTCTGTTCCGTTCACCCGTCGTCGACGGCTCGGGATCGACACGAGGGGCGACAGGATGTATACAGTCAAGCGCAAACGGCTGGCGTGAAGCTCACCAATCGCCACGGGACGCCGGTCGACCCGGTGCCGTTCCTCGTGGTCGCGTCGTTCGCCTTCCTGGTGAGCTTCTCGTACGGCCCCATCTACTGCATGGCGCTCGGCCTCTCGCTACAGGCGGGACTCGTCGTTTCGGCGCTCGCGTTCTCGTTCGGTACGGGAGCGGCCTATCACCGACTCGTCAGAGCCGCTCGACCCGAACTAGCGGGCGAGATACCGGCCGATGCGCGTCTCCAGCGGCTGTTCTACGCGATCGTCGTGACCATTGCGCTGCTCGCGTTGCTGTCGCTGCCACTTTTAGTCCCGTGAGCCGAACGGAGGACATGCGCGAAGTGGCGGCGTCGCGGTTCGTCAGAGCGACCCCGGCAGCGGTTGGACGCGCGCTTACCCCGGCGTCGCTCGTGGAGTACGAAGGGAGTTTTACCGTCTATGAGGTGGAGGATACCGACGACGGCTGGCTCGTGATCGCCGGCTCCCGGGGTGTTGAGTTCGCGCTCGCGTTCGAGAACCGCGAGGACGGCCTGGTGTACGAACAGCGTGGCGACGGTCCGCTGGAATCGCTCGAAACCACCGTCACCTACCGCCCCGAAAACGAGGGCACCCGCATCCGGATGACCTCCGGCGTGAGCGCCGGACTACCCCTTCCCGCACTCACCAACCGGGTGGCCGCGTGGAAGCGTCGCGGGGAACTCCGGCGCGCACTCCGACAGCTCGCGAACGCCGTCGAGTGAGCGGGTTCGGGGACCACCTGCGGCGCTGCCCCGGGGAAACGGTCGTGTGGAGACGGCGCACGATCACGCGCGGATTTATGTTCTTCACGATCGAACCTACGGTATGGGTATTCTCGGCACGGTCAGCGAGATGCTGGAAGCGTCCTCGGAGTCCGCGAACCGTGGCGGTGGGAAAGGCGACGGCTCGAAGGGCGCGTACTGGTGTCACGACTGCGACGAGCGGATCCGGGACGTCGACGTGGCGGGCGACGATCAGCCGGAGTGTCCCGACTGTGAGGAGGCGATGGAGTTCGAACGGTCACCCTCCTCGACTGGGTGTGCGTGCTGAGCCTGAATCAGAAGCATTGCCGGACCACCGGACCGCAGTCGCGGCGGTTTAAGTAGACAGACGGCATGTGAGCACACATGACGCTCGCAGATCGGATCGCCTCCTATCGGGAGATCGTCGAGAAGTGGCTCCACGGCCTCTATCACGGGATGGTCGAGGGGCCGGCGTTCGAGCTGATCGAGAAGGAAGCCGAGGACACCGACGACGTGTTCATGCTCGCGTGTTTCGCCGACGCGTTCGGGATCCCGAGCCCGATCTCGTACTACACCGCCGAGCTACTCCCCTATCTCGCCGACGAGTTCGCCGGCTGGGAGCGCCGGCTCTGGGATCGCGGCACGCTCGTCGAGCGCAAAGGCCAGCAGTATCACTTCTGAGCCCTCGATGGAGAAATTCGTCTTCTTCGGCGGCAAGGGTGGCGTCGGCAAGACCACGGTGTCGAGCGCGTACGCGCTCAAGTGTGCGCGCGAGGGACTCGCCACGCTCGTCGTCTCGACCGATCCCGCCCACAGCACGTCGGACGTGTTCGATCAACCCTTTGGCGACGAGCCTCGCCCGGTGGAGGGCCACGATGGACTCGACGCGATGGAGATCGACCCCGACGAGGCGGTCGACGAGCATCTGATGGAGACCAAACGCGCACTCGCCGATCAGGTCAGCCCCGCAATGGTCAACGAGATCGATCGCCAGATCGAGCTCGCCCACCAAACCCCGGGTGCGTACGAGGCGGCGCTGTTCGATCGGTTCATCGACGTGATGGAAAACGCCGAGGAGTACGATCGCGTGGTGTTCGACACCGCCCCGACGGGTGGGGCGCTCCGCCTGCTCTCGCTCCCCGAGTTCCTCGAAGACTGGATCGACCGCCTCATCGAGAAGCGGACCGCGAGCATCGATCTCTACGAGCGCGCGGCGATCGGCGATCGCGAG